>CAZLTD010000025.1:0-53407 GCA_964562385.1 uncultured Desulfobacula sp. | reverse complement strand
ACAGATCACATTTATACGGCATACCGGAATCATATTGTTCAATCATGCCGTACTGACACGCGGAAACACAATCTCCACAACGGGTACATTTATTGATATCAATGGCAATGACACCGCGTTCATTTTTAATAATGGCATCCTCCGGACAAGCCTTCATGCAATCTGCATTTGGACACTGAAAACAGATGCTGGGGACTGAGTACCCCTCGTGAGCAAAATTATTAATTGTTATTCTGGCTTTTGATGGAATAAACATCCCTTCCTTTACGGCGGAGCATGCATAGGAACATCTGTTGCAGCCTGTGCACCGGTTTGGGATAGCCAATAGTAATTTTTCCATTTATATTCTCCTTATCATCGAAATCATTTCAATGGGGGCCTGTTTTTAAGCATCCAAAAGATTGAGTTCAGTCAGTTTTTCTTTACTTGGAATTCCATTTTCATCCCAGCCTCTAAGACCGTATAAAAGCGCCTTCATTTGTTCGAATGCTTCCACATCAAATTTACGGTTTTCATGGGGACCGTTTTCAAGTACTTTTTTCAGCAGTTTATCTGAAATCGTATCATCAGAACTGTTAAAACCGGCCTTGATATTAAATAACTTGTTGAGGTTCCAGATACGTTCACCCGCCTTGTTCAAATCTTTTGCAGATATCTTTTTACCCAGCCCTTTTGTGAGAAAATCAGCCATGATGCCTGTATCAACAGTACCCCAGAAATCACAGAGCCCCATGGAAAACTTTACTGCATTCAGATTCTGGTTGTCCATGACAGCACGGGTCATTTCTTTTACTTTAAAAGGTTCTTCTTCAAACAGGGTAAAAGATCTTAAGTGACATGCCCCTCTTTCAGAGGTCGCAAATCCAAGAGCCATTCCGTAGTTGCCGCGGGGATCATATGCAGGCATTTCAAGGTTTTTAGAATGGGCCGCTTTGTCTTCAGCATTATGTTTCGCTGCCAGTTTCTGAGCACCCAGCGCCAGGTCTTTCCCGCGTGAAGTGGATCCTGTAGCAATCTCTTCAATCAGTGTAAGAAATTCTTTTGTATCACCGAATTTAATGCCGTAATCATGAAGCTTGGACTCTGTGAGATCCATTGCAAGTCCGATAATATTACCGGTGGACATGGTATCAAGTCCGTAATCATCACATAACCGGTTAAATTTCATAACCGTCTCAAGGTCATCTATTTCACAGTTTGATCCGCATAGACAGAGCGTTTCATATTCAGGTCCTTCAATTTTTGTCCCGTTAATGGAGGTAAACTTTCCGCATCCCATGGGACATGACGCGCATGAACGGTCACCGATTTTTACATCATCAATGGCGTCTGCATTTAAATTCTGACGGCCTGAACTGACCCCTTTGGTAAAGTTCTTAGTGGGATGGATTCCCATCTCATTGGTCACATCAACCAGAAGCGGTGTACCATGCGTTTTTGCCCACATATTGTCGTCGGTCAGCAGGTTGCCTTCAGTATGCTCTGCTACTTTTTCATAAAAAGAGCCGATTTCATTTACTTGAACTCCACCGGTCCCCCTACAGACAATTGCCTTTAAATTTTTCGATCCAAATAAGGCGCCGGCACCGCCACGTCCCATCTGGCGATAGGATTCAGAACCGATACAGGCAAAATCAATAAGGTTTTCACCGGCAGGTCCGATGGCAAGCGTTTTAGCTTCAGCATCTATTTCATTTTTCAACCATTCCTCGGTTTCAAAAATACCTTTTCCAGTCAATACACCGGCATCTTCCAATGTAACACTGTTGTTTTCAATTCTGAGGTATACCGGGTTTTTAGCTTTACCGGTGATTATGATACCGTCATATCCTGCAAATTTAAGTTCAGGTCCAAAAGAGCCACCAATATTTGATTCAAATATCGTATTGGTTTTTGGCGATTTTGATACCAGGCAGGTTCTGGATGATGTTGGCACAAGCGTACCGCACACAGGCCCTGTCATAATGACAACTGCATTATCTTCCGATAACGGATCTACTTTTGGATCAACCGTGTCATACAGGTATTTGGTTGCAAGACCCCAGCCACCGATATATTTCTCCCTTAAATCTTTTGGAATAGTCTTTGACTGTACTTCATTTTTGCTTAAATCAACATGGAGCATTTGGCCGGTATACAGGTATTCATCAGCTTTACCTTTAGGAAGCTCGATAGATTTGAATACATCTTCAATCCGGTTCAATGATTCATCAAGGATCTCCATGGGTACATTCAAGGCCGGCTCAAAACGGATATTCTTGGCATTTGTCAACGTTCCGGCAGTGATAACGCCCCTTGAGAAGAGACCTGAGGCAACTTTGTAACCAATACCGTCTGTATGGAACTCCATGCCCAGAAGCAATCCAAGACCGCGTTTCTTCGCCAGGATACCCGGATACCGATCCTGCAGGTCCCCTAGTTTTTCAAGGACATATTCACCTTTCTTTTTTGCCTGACCTGCCAGATCTTCTTCAAGAAGAACTGATATTGCAGCAAGCGCAGATGCACAGGCGAGCGGATTACCACCGGTGGTGGTGGTATGCATGAACGGATTGGGCTCCATACACTTCCAGATTTCGGGTGTAGCCATAAATGCAGACATCGGGACAACACCACCGCCAAGTGCCTTCCCAAAACACATAATGTCCGGTTTAACATTCCAGTGATCGACACCAAAGAGTTCTCCGGTCCTTCCGAATCCTGTCTGGACTTCATCACAGATCATCAGCACACCATAATGGTCACACAATTCCCGAACACCCGGCAGATATTCATCCGGTGGAACGATGGCTCCGGCTTCCCCCTGGATGGGTTCAAGTACGACTGCCGCAATATCATCTCCCACTGCACGGGCTGATTTAAGCTCTTGTTCCAGGGCGTTTAAATCACCAAATGGCGCCTGTCGGACACCATCAAGAAGGGGTAGCAATGGTTTTCTAAAAACCTGTTTTCCCATGAGGGAAAGGGCTCCCAGAGATTTGCCATGAAATGCTTTCAGCGTGGATATAAACCCTTTTTTACCCGTGTAGAGTTTAGCAAGTTTCATGGCACCGTCTACCGCTTCCGTCCCGGAGTTGGCAAAGAATCCATATTGAATTTTACCTGGTGTCAATAATGCAAGAACTTTAGCCAGCTGCGCCCGGAGAGGGTCAAGCATTTCCTGGCTGTATTGTGGCGATCGATCCAGCTGAGATTTCACGGCTGCTACAATTTTGGGATGACGGATACCATAGGAGTAAAGACCAAATCCACCCAGAAGATCCAGAAATTGTCTGTCCAAAGCGTCCACTAAAACAGACCCTTGACCGGTCCATTCTGTAACAGCAAAACCTGTTGCTTCCGTTACGGATTTTCTGTAATCAAGAAATCCTTTATTAATATGATCCCGGAAATTTCGAACCGTTTTTTTAGAAATTTCTTCTCTTGTTTTAAGAGAAATTTCTTCTGTTGGCATAGTGATGATATCCACGATATCATCCACTTCCTTTTTGGCCGATTTTATATCTCTAAGTTTGTAATCATCCGGATGATATTCTTCTAAGTCTATCATTTAGGTTAACCCTCCTTTTGGTGTGTTTGGACCGGCAGCATTTAATGACTGGTTGCCTTCATTGTCCAGTGGAATCCCCTTGGAATTCCATCCTCTAAGTTTATAATAATCAGAAACAAGCCTTTTCAGTTCATCTCTGGTTATACCTTTTTTGCCCGGCAGATCCTGGTCAAAAAATCTTGAAGGAAGTGTGTCGTCTTCCCAAGTAAGACCTTCTCTTAAATTGAATCGGCGGGTATTGTCTTTAATATGGTTTGCAGTTTTTTCGAGTGCTTGTTGGCCATATCGAATACCTGTGGCAAGATATATGGTTTGTGACAGTTCTTCCCACGTATAGATATCTCTGAAAAAACGGCATAAAATAAGGGAATCAAAAAGTGTGCACCGGTTTTCAAAATCGATGAACAACTCAGCTTTTCCCTCAATTGCATCTGGTGCGATAATCCCGGCTATTTCCGGCTTGTAAAAGGTCGCCCGAAGATGGCAGGCACCGCGTTCACTCACTGCATATGCCAGCCCCATTCCTTTTAATACCCTGGGATCATACCCAGCCGGTTCCATTCCTTTGACATGGATTGCCTCTTTTTCCATATCCAGTTTTCTGGATGCTTCTTTAATTCCCAAAGCCAAAATTTCACCAAGACCTTTGCGGTATGTTATGCTTTTAATAAGGTCTGCAGCGTCATCGGCTGATCGGTAATTGATCCTCTGGTTCAGTTTACCTTTTTGAGATGCTTCCATGGCAAGAGCGATGAGATTTCCGGATGAAATTGTGTCAACACCGAGACGGTCACAAAGATCATTGAGATAGACGATCTCTTCAATCTCATCTATCAGGCACAACCCACCGAATGAATATAATGTCTCATATTCCGGCCCTTCCAGTTTAAGCCCTTTATGCCGACCCTGACAGACCTCAACATATTTACCACACCCTAAAAAACAGTCCATGCAGGCATGGGGTTTGGGGTTAATCCGGTTGGCAATGGCTTCGGCGTTGATCCGGCCTTTTGATTCAAGCTTACCCCTTTTCCAGTATTGAGTCGGGAAGGCACCGGCATTGTTCAAAATATCGACCATCATGGGTGTTCCCATATTTCGGTAGGCATGAACAACTTTGTCGTCTTTCAGTCGACCCAGCATCTCTTTTTTGTACTGCTTGATACCGACAGGATCATGCATTTGCCGTTTTCTATCGCCATGACATGCTATCCCTTTTATTTTTTTCGAACCCAGGACAGCACCCATCCCGGTCCTTCCGGCCACTCTGTGCTTATCATTTTTTATAACAGCAAAGGGAACCAGATTTTCTCCGGCAGGTCCAATAACCATAATGCCTGGTTTTTTTACCTGAATTTTTTTTTTCAAAAGACTTTCAGTTTCAAAGGTGTCTTTCCCCCAAATACCTTGAGCATCATGAAATAAAACATTTTCCGGCATGATTTCCAACCATAAGGGAGCTTCTGATGCACCCCGAATAGTTATAATATCAACACCTGTCCGGGTTAACGGTGTGGCAAAGGTTCCCCCGGAATAAGATTCACCGTATCCGCCTGTTAATGGCGATTTCGCAAAAACACCATATCTGCATGATCCGTAAATCGAACTGCCCGAAAAGGGGCCTGATGCAATCATCAAGTGGTTGTCAGGCCCCAGGGGATCAACACCTGATGGGGAGTTCTCAAGCATTAAATGTGTGGCAAGACCTTTGCCGCCAAGAGTCGAACGAACAATATTTTTGTCCAGATTCTCAAAGCAGAACTTTTTTTCACTGACATCAATGATCAGTTGTCTATAAAAAAAACCTTTCATAACTACAGATCCTTTATGATCGCTCCAGCTCATGGAAACTTTCTTCAAGTATAGCCAGGCCCTTTTCCAGTTCTTCATCGGAAATGACGAACGGCATCAATGTTCGGATAACATTTCCAAAATTACCACAGGAGAGAATAATCAATCCTTTTTCATAGCAGAGCTGGACCAGTTTTTTGGCTTCTTCTACAGCCGGTTCTTTGGTTTCCCGATCCTTTACCAGCTCCATACCCAGCATGGGGCCCTTTCCCCTGACATCACCGATGATTTCAAATTGATTTTGAAGTTTCGTGAATCGATCAATAAGGACTTTTCCAAGGATCTTTGCTTTTGACAGAAGATTGTCTTCATAGAGGATATCCATAACTGCCAGAGCTGCTGCGCAGGAGACCGGGTTACCACCATAGGTCCCGCCTAACCCTCCCGCATGGGGAGCATTCATCAGGTCTGCACGTCCGATGACCGCACTTAAAGGCATACCGCCGGCAAAACTTTTTGCCAGGGTAATCACATCCGGTTCAATTCCCCAGTGTTCAATGGCAAAAAATTTTCCGGTCCTTCCGGCCCCGGCCTGAATTTCGTCAATGATCAGCGGGATATCATATTTCTCACATATTTTTTTCAGCTTTGGAAAATATTCAGGAGGAGGGGTTACAAATCCACCTTCACCCTGAATGGGTTCTGCGATTACCGCAGCCGTATTTTCAGGCGCAACATTACCGATGAAAAAATCCTCAAGGTGATCTGCACAGGCTGTGTCACATGAAGGATACTTCAACTTAAACGGACATCGATAACAATATGCATATGGCATTCTGTAAATTTCAGGAACAAATGGTCCAAAGTTGAGTTTATAAGGTTTTACTTTACTGGTCAGACTCATGGCCATTTGAGTACGCCCGTGAAATGCATTCTCAAAACAGATAATACCGGTTCTTTTTGTGGAATATCTGGTGATTTTCACAGCATTTTCAACTGCTTCGGCTCCTGAATTGGCAAACATGGTCATTTTATCAAACTTACCCGGAGCAAGAATGTTGAGTTTCTCCGCAAGTTCCACATACGGTTCATACATGGCAACATGAAAGCAGGTATGGATATATGATTTTGCCTGGTCAGTTATGGCTTTAACAACTTTTGGGTGGCTGTGGCCAACATTGTTGACACCGATGCCACCGGCAAAATCAATATATTTTTTTCCATCCACATCGATCATGCACGCCCCTTCGGCCTGTTTAATAAAAGCATTCGTGGTATTAAACGGACCTTGAGGAATATTTTTTTCTCTTCGTTCAATGAGTCTCTCACTTAGCGATGACATATTAACTCTCCCAATATAATTGAGTGCAGCTGTTATCAGCCTATTTATTTAACAAGTTTGATTTTGTTCGCATGATACTTTAATTGGCAATATCAAACAAACGATAACGACCCCTATCGATCCAAATAATACATTCATTATTCGATTGTCAACTATTTTTTAAATTTATTGTACGAAATATGCACCAAATTGATACCATATTCGAATATTCGATATTCGAACTTGTTTTTCAAATCATAGCGTGATAGGTAACTATCAAATTAGAGATTTCTATTACAGACAGACTGAAGATGCTTGCTGGAAGCTCGCTTAAAACAACAAATAAATTATTGAGGTGACAATTGGGTTTACAAGTTGATGATATCGATGCGCAGATTATCAAAACACTTAATTTAAACGGTAGGACACGTAATACGGAAATTGCCAAAAAATTAAATTTATCCGAAACAGCGATTCGGAAACGAATCAAAAAACTTCTTGATGACGAAGTAATTCAGATCGTAGCTGTAGTCAACCAGGAAAAACTGGGCTATGTTTTTACAGGAAACATCTGCATTAAAACCGATATAAAAAAAACAAGCAAAGTAAAAGAGGAACTCCTCAAAATTGAGCGGGTTTGGTATATTGCCCACCTCACCGGTGCGTTCGATTTTGATATTGAATTCAAAGCAAAATCTCAAGAAGAGCTTCGAATACTTGTCGAAGATATAAATAAAATAGAGGGTGTGATAAATACCGCTGTCTCATTCCGACTTCAGCTATTGAGAAACCGCAACGATTGGGAAAAATAGATCATGGACAAAGACAGCAGAATGATACAAATAAGAAAAGAGAAAATCAATTCACTGAAGGAAAACGGGATTAACCTGTATCCGAATGATTTCAAGCCATCCAGTTCTATTGAAACTTTGAAAAACATAATTAAAGCACGACCTGATAGTCTCGGTGAAGCAGGAGATCAGTTCGAACTGGCCGGAAGAATGATGGCCATCAATAAAATGGGGAAATCATCTTTTGTCAGACTCAAACAGGGGAGTTATCAATTACAGGCATATTTACAAAAAAATGAACTTGGCAATGAAACATATACCCTATTTAAAAAATTAGATATTGGCGATTTCATTGGCATTAAAGGGCCCCTGTTTAAAACGCGGACAGGCGAATGGACTCTTCTGGCAAAAGAATTCAAACTATTGTCTAAGGCTGTACGCCCTTTGCCTGAAAAATTTCATGGCATTAAAAATCCTGAGAAACGATATAGACAGCGTTATCTGGACCTTATAATGAACAAGAAAACAAGGCAGATATTTCTTAAAAGAAGTAAAGTCATTTCTCTTATGAGACAGTTCTTTGAGCAAAAAGAATTCATTGAAGTTGAAACACCGATGATGCAGCCACTTGCAGGTGGTGCTGAAGCAACACCTTTTAAAACCTGGCATAATGCACTTGGAATGGATTTTTTTTTGAGAATTGCACCGGAATTATACCTAAAAAGACTTGTTGTCGGTGGTTTTGAAAAAGTTTTTGAAATAAACCGAAACTTCAGGAATGAGGGTGTTTCCTCAAAACATAATCCTGAATTTACAATGGTCGAATTCTATCAGGCATATGCTGACTATGAAGATTTGATGGATATAACTGAAGATATGTTTGAATCTATTGTTAAAAGCATTTCAGGATCTGTAACAATTCAGTACCAGGATCAGACCATTGACTTTAAGAAAGGATGGCAACGAATTCCAATGATTGAGTCCTTGATAAAAATTGGTGGAATTAATCCTGAAATAGTAGAGGATACAGCATCCTTGCTTGATTTTGCAAAAAAAAACAATATACAAATCACCAAAAAAGACCGACACGGAAAAATTTTAACCAAACTTTTTGACATTTTAGTTGAACCCAAGCTCATTCAACCCACTTTTATAACAGGTTATCCTGTGGAAGTGTCCCCTTTATCAAGAAAAAGTGATGCCAACCCGGAACTGACCGACCGATTTGAATTATTTATTGCCGGTAAAGAGATTGCGAATGGATTCTCAGAAATAAATGATCCCGAAGATCAGCATAATCGATTTTCAATGCAGGTAAGACAAAAAAATGAAGGTAATCCCGAGGCACATATGATGGATGCTGATTATGTCAAAGCACTTGAGTATGGAATGCCACCCACAGCAGGAGAAGGTATTGGAATTGACCGATTTGTAATGCTGCTAACGGATTCTCCTTCCATCAGGGAAGTTATCCTGTTCCCTCATATGAAAGAAAAACGTTATGAATAAAGCTACTTTGGGTTAATTTAGAATTATAAAACAGCCTAAAATTGGTTTAACCGTGTAAAAAAAATGAGCTTTTATTTATCATCCTTAATTTGATTTGACCGAATCGAGAACTTGATTTGAACAGTTCACAATTTCTTAAAATTTGAATTTTCTCGTGGCGAGCTTTAATGGTATTAGTGCTCTGTTTTTAATTCTGAAACTGTGTACTACATCTTGTGGCTATGGAATCAGTTCTCGGTTCAGCTTTATGCAGGGTAAACCTTATTTTTTACACTCTTTCTGCCGGGGGATTTTATAATACAAAACGTTTATGAGTGGGTTGGGACATATTTCAAAACTGTTTTAAAAATCATCAATTTGCTGTGGAGTGTAAAGTATGTGTAAAGAAAATTACAATCAACTTATAACATTTTTAACAGGTTACTTATACACCCCTTGTACAGTTTAGGAACATATTTTTACAATTTCCTATGGCATCCACATGCGGTATTCAGGTTAAACCGCTTGACATCACAGGCAATCCAAGATAGCAACAAGTAAGACCGAGCGCCCGTTCATGTGCATGATGTGCTTCGCGTTTATATACAATTTGGAAGACCAGGTATTTAAAAACCAGATTGAATGAATCATTAACTTAAGGAGTATGACCATGGAATCCGTCCGGGGGTTAATATCTAATTTCCTTAACAGACTCACAATCAAATCAAAACTTATCTATGCTTTTGCCCTTCTGGTTATTCTGATCGTCGGCGCCGGAGGATCAGGCCTTTTTTTCATCAGCCAGATTAAAAACAATGTGGCTGTCCTTTCTGATATCTCCTCGCCGTTAAGTGAGTTATCAGGCGCCCTGACCAATGAGATGCTTTCATCAAACAATATGGTTCAAGAAGCCCTGGTTTCAACAGATAAAGATGACATTAAAAAACTTGAATCCTCATTAATGGCCTCTGAACAATCCTTTAATGAAAAACTTGTAAAACTCACTCAGCTTTTGAAAGAGGGGAATCTGAGCCTGGACATTGCCACAGTGTCAGCCACCCGGAAAAATTTCTTAGAACTGTCCCTGACAGCCATTAAAGGATACATCGCCATGCTGGATCAGGCGTCCGCCAACAAACTCGGCCTGGAAGCCTTTATGGTTGAAAGACAAAAATTTGACAAGGACCTGACACGATTTATTGAGGCTGCCCAGACAGCAATTGGCGATGCAGAGGACAAGGGCCGAACGCTTTCCATGACACCGGATGCCACGGCCAAACAGATTTCAGACCTGTTAATGGACATGTTTGCCAAAGATCTGCCGGTACTTTACCGGGCAACTGCATTGCAGATCCTTTTGATTGAACTCCAGGATCTTTTGAAAAATTACCTATCCGAACATGACATCGCCAGGCTTGAGGATCATGAGGCCGCATTTGAACAACTGGCCAAGAAAATATCTTCACGGTTAAGACGGCTGAAAAGAAAACTCAAAACAGACGCGCACAAAAAATCCCATGCTGAACTGACAAAAAACTTTGAAAAATTAAAACAGAGTGTCCTGGCCGAAAATGCCCTTTTCGATCTACATAAGAATTATCTTTTGGCTGTTCAGAATATTAACAGATTAAAAACCAATCTGAACACTGCCACAGTGAATGTTAACGACGCATTGGGCCTGATCGCAAAAAATAGTGAAAAAATCAATGCAGATATCCAGAAAACAACCAAACAGGGTGTAACATCCGCCCAGGCGTATATCGGGCTGATCATCCTGGTTGGGCTTGCTGCGGGTCTTGGGGCGGCCTTCTTTATCATCAATGCCATTACAAAACCGTTGTTAAAGCTTCAGGATACCGTTTCTATAGTTGAAAAAAATTCAGATTACTCTATCCGGGTTAATGAGACACAGACAGATGAAGTGGGAAAAACATCCATGGCGTTTGACAGCTTATTGATGTCCATGGAATCGGTCATCCGTGAAATCAACCAGATCATGGCAGCCGTTGCTGAAGGTGATTTTTCAAACCAGGTTAAAAGCAAACAGGAAGGCGATCTTTTAGCCCTGAAACTAAGTATCAATGGATCCATTGAGCTTTTGGGCCAGACCGTCAAAGAGGTGATTGATTTAAGCAGTAAAGTCAATACCGGGACTGACGAATTATCTGATTCTGCGGTGATACTATCTGACAATGCAAATACCCAGGCCGCTGCCATTGAAGAGATTTCTCAATCCATGAGTCATATAGGGACCCGGGCAAAGGACAATGAGAAAGGGGCGTTGGAAGTCCAGAAAAAATCCGGCCAGGCCACCCGGGAAGTTGCCAGCGGAAACAGCCAGATGGATTCCATGGTCCAGGCAATGGGCGAAATCAAATCCACCAGTACACAGGTGGCAAATGCCATTGGCGCCATTAATGATATTGCCTCACAGACCAAGCTTTTAGCCTTAAATGCCCTTATAGAGTCCGTCAGGGCGGGGTCGGCCGGAAAGGGTTTTTCCGTCGTAGCCCAGGAGGTCAGGACCCTTGCAGACAGGAGCGCTCTGACTGCTACAGAGACCGGAGCACTGATTAAAAAGGCCATGGCAGAAGTTGAAAAAGGTGTTGAAAATGCCGATAAAGCAGCTTTGATCCTGAACAAAATCCAGACGATTGTTGAAGAGATGAATGATTTTGTGGAAAAAATATCCGGTGCCTCAGTGGAGCAGAATAAAAACATCGAAGCGATCAACCAGGGCCTTAAAGAGATGAATGAAGCGATCTCCCAGAATTCCGATATTGCCGGCCAGACAGCAGACGCTTACAAAAATCTATCCGGGATGGCGTCACAAATGCAGACATCCCTTAGCAAGTTCAAGTTGTGATCGCTATATATTGATTTAATCAAACCAATACACAACTATCCGCGTCGGGCCAATCCATCGTCAGGAGATGGCAACTTAGGAATCGTTATCCTGGATGTTTTCTTATAGTACCAGCAAAACAGGCCGGATGGGTCTCCCCATCCGGCCTGTTGAGTTTTATATAGTGATGTCAGAAAAAAAGAGCTACACAATTCCCTGATCCATCATGGCATCGGCGACTTTAACGAAACCGGCGATATTGGCGCCGTTAACGTAGTTGCCGGGTGTACCATACTCTTCTGAAGCATTGAGACAGGCTTTGTGGATGCTCTGCATGATGCCTTTAAGTTTGGCTTCCACCTCTTCACGTGACCAGTTCAGGCGCATGCTGTTCTGGCACATTTCAAGACCGGATGTGGCAACACCGCCGGCATTGGCAGCTTTGCCCGGTGCGTACAGGATTTTGCTGTCAAGAAAGATATCAACGCCTTCGGGAACCGTGGGCATGTTGGCGCCTTCACTGATCACATAAACCCCGTTGTTCACAAGGTTCTGTGCATCTGTGGCATTGATTTCATTCTGGGTGGCACTTGGGAAGGCACACTCTGCTTTATGATTCCACAGCGGATTAGAATCCATGGAACCGTCAAGCGCTGTAAATACAGCATTGGAATATTTGTCAGCATATTCTTTGATGCGGCCGCGTTTCACGTTTTTAAGGTACATCACATACTGCAGTTTGGCCTCATCGATACCCTCTTCATCATAAATATAACCGGATGAGTCAGACAGGGTAACAACCTTGCCGCCCAGCTGGTTGATTTTTTCAGTGGTATACTGGGCCACGTTGCCGGACCCTGATACCAGGCATATTTTGTCTTTCAGGCTTTCATCTTTGGTGGCCAGCATCTCCTGGGCAAAAAAGACTGCGCCGTATCCGGTGGCTTCCGGTCTGATCAGGCTGCCACCCCAGTTCAGGCTCTTGCCGGTAAGAACGCCGGTGAATTCATTTTTCAATTTTTTATACATGCCGAAAAGGTAACCGATCTCTCTGCCGCCGACACCGATGTCGCCGGCCGGAACATCTGTGTCCGGACCGATATGGCGATAAAGCTCGCTCATGAAGCTCTGGCAGAATCTCATGACTTCAAAGTCTGATTTTCCTTTGGGATCGAAATCCGATCCGCCTTTTCCGCCGCCAATGGGAAGGGTTGTTAATGCATTTTTAAACACCTGCTCGAACGCGAGGAATTTTAGGATAGACAGGTTGACTGACGGATGGAACCGCAATCCGCCTTTATACGGTCCGATGGCACTGTTCATTTCGATCCGAAATCCCCGGTTGACCTGGACCTTACCCTGATCATCCACCCATGGAACCCTGAACTGGATGACGCGTTCCGGCTCAATGATTCTTTCCATGATACCGGCATGCCGGTATTCGGCATTCTTATCCATTACCGGTTTTACAGACTCGACAACTTCGGTCACAGCCTGATGGAATTCTTTTTCGAACGGATCTCTTGCATTAACAATGTCCATGATTGCACTCATGTTTTCTCTCCTGTAAAAAAGTTTTAAGATTATTTCTAATCCTAATTATAAACGCCTTTGTTTATATACTTTAGGACGAACCCCATTGTCCGCCCCAAAAGCTTTTTTAAATGGCTTTACCATTTAATGACTTTTTATCATACACCGGTGAAAAAATTAAGCATATTCCACCGTAAGTAAGCTGGATGCACAAAACATCAAAAAGCGGTAACTCGAAGAGAAAGTTTGGTTTTGTGAATCAAATTTATTTTTGGTTATGGGGCTCTTGCCGGGATCGATCCCGATCAAATCGTATATGCTAAAATAGCATTTTTTAGTGCAGGGTGACAATATTTTATTCACGTTCGTATTCAATGAGGATCTGCCCCAATTATTCTTATACGTTATTAATGTCGGCATGGTAAATAACCCCTGTAATTTCAATTGTCAATACTTAACGCCGATATTTCAAAAGATCTGCATTTTTTTAATAATACAGGGTACCTGAGGGATATTGACTTGTAAGGCAAACAAGGGTACAGTGACCTGCTTATGAAACAGGACAGACATACCGCCAAAAAGGCCTTTCACGACACTGAAACGGTGATGCACATCGCAAAAAGACCGTCCATGGCCGGGGTATTTTTAAAAGCATTTTTCATGGCCCCGTTCAGGTCCAACACACTGGCCCAAGACCAAAAAATCAAAAAAGTTACCCTTGTGCTGGACAATCACCGCCTGGATCGCGATCTTATTGAAAAATACAGTGCTGTCTGCGGCTTTGATCAAAAAACAGACCCATTCATCCCCATGCCGTATCTGCAGACACTTTTTATCGGTCTTTTGGGAAAGTTCATCACATCTTCTCATTTTCCTTTTAACCCGCTGGGACTGATCCAGATCTATCAGTCATTTGAAATGGTGAAAAAAGTGGGATTTGATGAAACCGTGAACCTGTCCTGCTCCCTTGAACAGGTCCGGCAGACACCCGTGGGCTTTGAAACCGATTTCCTTTTGCAGGCAAAGATATCGGATGAACTCGTATGGCAGGGAATCTCCAGATACCTTTCAAAGAGTGGAAAACAAAAGAAAAAACAAAAGAAGAAAACTCAGGATGTTTTTCTTGAGCAAAAAGAGATCATCCATATCCCGGCCGGCACCGGCAGACACTATGCAACGGTTTCAGGCGATTATAATCCCCACCACCTATATCCTGTCCTGGCAAAGATGTTCGGGTTTAAAACCGCCATTGCCCACGGGATGTTTTCCCTTGCGAGGGTTCTGGCAAGTCTTGACAGGGACTTTGGTCTCCATGACGGCACCAGGGTTGAGGCAGGCTTTAAACTGCCGGTTTTCATGCCGGCGACAACGGCATTGGGGTATGAAACGCATATAGACGAACAAGGACAAAAGACCATCGGGTTCGAACTTCGCGATGACAAAAAAGGACTGCCCCACCTAAAAGGACAGCTCTTCACAAATACCTAAAGGACATTAACAAATGCTGGGTTCCGTACTATCACTTAGCGCGGCCTTTTTCTGGGCCAGTGCCGTTATTTTATTTAAAAAAAGCGGAGAGGTATTTTCCCCGATTTCTCTGAATATTTACAAAAGCTTTGTGGCCCTGATCCTGGTCGCTGTAACCATGCTGGTCCTGGACACCCCATTTTTCCCGGACAAACCCATAAATGACTGGCTGCTGCTGGCCCTGTCCGGTTTCCTGGGAATCACCCTGGCAGACCTGTTTTTTTTCATGGCCCTAAACCGCCTTGGTGCCAGCCTGATGGCCATTGTGGAATGTCTCTATCTTCCCAGCGTTATATTCTTTTCTTTTATCCTTTTGGGCGAAAGTTTAAAGACCGGGGCGATTATCGGCGGCATCCTGGTGCTGGCTGCCGTGGCTTTGGGCACCTTAAAGAAAAAAGAGCTTAAAAACACCGCCCTTGAACAAAAAACCAGCATTTCCGGGATTGTTTACGGTTGTCTGTCCATGATCTTCATCGCCAGCGGTATTGTCATTATCAAGGAGCTGCTGGAACAGACCGACGTGTTCTGGGCAACCATGGTCCGTGTGGTGGCCGGGACTCTGTCCCTTTTGATCATTATCCTGTTCCACCCCAAACGCCAACAGTATTTTAATGAATTAAAGCTGTCAAAGGCATGGCTTGTTGCGCTTCCCGCTTCGGTGTGCGGCAATTATCTGGCTCTTTTGTGCTGGGTCGGGGGCATGAAATACACCACGGCCTCCCAGGCGGCAATTTTAAACCAGATGTCCACCATCTTTATTTTTATCCTGGCAGCACTGTTTTTAAAAGAAAAGATTACTGTGAACAAGAGCCTGGCAATTGCCCTGGCCTTGGCAGGAGCCTTGTTAACCATTTTTTCATAAAGCAGACACGATCTTTCCATAAACCGGCCGGCAATTAAGAACAAAAGAGTAAATCAATATTTGATTACAGTATAGGCTCATTACCGTGAATTGGGTGCCCTTCCCCAATTATCAATTATCTACTAAACAGCCTCTTCTATTGCCTGAACCGTCAGCTCAAGTGATTTTTTCCAATCAATGGACTGCCCGGCCTGTTGGGCTTTGGCGCGAATATCAGGATTTGTCAAAGCTGCATCTATTGCCCGGATCAGGCTGCGTGAGTTTAAATGCGACCGCCGCACGGGCATTGGCCCAAGTCCTGCCTCAAAAATTTTCTGCCCATGATAATACTGGTCCAGGATGTGGGGAACAATCACCTGGGGAACCCCGGATGCTGTGGCCGTGGCCGTGGTGCCCGCCCCGCCGTGGTGGATAATCAGATCCATTTGGGGGAAAAGCCGTGTGTGGGGCGCCTGCCGGACAAACAGCAGATCCAGGTCATATTGTTTATGCATTTCTTTCTGCCAGAATGCGGAAATCACCATTCTGCGTCCAAGGTGTCTGCCGGCCTTTATTAACAAAGGAACACTCTTTTTCTGGTCCATGGACGGCATACTGCCGAACCCGGCATACAAAGGCGGGCTGCCGTCCCGGATAAACCGCTGGATATTTTTATCCAGACAAGGATGGCGCTCCAGATGAAGATACCCTGTCTGGGTGACCTCTTGTGCCACATCTTCGGGGATTTTTGCAACCGCTTTATCACAGGCAACAATGGGGAATTCCCCAAACACATGCTCCCAGGCATCGGCCACCGGGTCAAGGCCGCAGCTGCGTCTGAACCGGTTTAAAACCCAGGTAATATTGCCCCTGTCCAGCCAGTGCGCCGCTGTCCAGGAGAGCCGGTTTAAAGCCTGGGGCAGGTTCTGGCTTTGAATCACCGGGAACGGGTGAGCCCTGGATGGAAAAAGCTGGGGTGTGAATGCGATGTACCGATAACAGATCCCCATTTTTTCGGCAATGGTGGATGCCCCGAACACCAGTGAAGAGGCAATCACCATGTCGGCGTCTCTAAAAATTTGTGGCAAGTGCCGGAGCTGGTACATAAGGGATTGTCGCACCAGCCGGACAAAGCCAACAGCGCTTTTCACGGACAAAACATTCTCCATGGAATCAATAAAAGCTGTCACATCACTGCCAAAACAAAGATACGGGCACCCAAGCTCTGCTGCCCAGGCCGCCTTTTCCGGCGGGCCTGCCAGAAGACAGGTATGTCCTTTTTTCATAAGGGCCAGGGTTAAAGCGATCATGGGCTGGACATCGCCCCTGGAACCGCAGGTTGTTAAAACTATTTTCATGTTTTCTTTTTAATGCGAACCTTTTATTTTATATTCATAATCTATGGCTGTGGGCCGTGTGACTTTTGCCCGAATACGATAGCACTTTGGCCGGTCCTTGAAAATATCAAATTATTGACTTTAAACCCCATTTCATATAGAAGCTGTGTGAAATGGGTGTGAATTTTTTGGTTTTTATCCGTCTGCCGTGGACAGGAGGGGCGGATAGTTAACATTTTAAAATGTGGAGTAATCATGCACTCATTTTTGACCCTTCGTTCTAAAAACATGGCTGCCTTTTTGTGTATCGCATTAATCACAGCGATTGTCGGGGCCACCGGCTTTATCGGCATGAAAAAACTCAATGCTAAATTCAATGAAGTCATTGAATCCGCTCCGTTGATTGAATCCGCCGCCAACATGAAACTGGCCGTGAGCCAGGATCTGATGAGCGTGTTCAAACTGATGGCGGCCCTGGATACGGATGAACTCGATATCGCCTTTAAAGAACATGAATCGTTCTCAAAAAGATTTTCAATGTATCAAAACGCTGTGTTAAACGGCATGACGTCCGGCAGCGTCAAGGTCTATCCTGCCAAGGACGAAAAACTGCGCAGCATTGTGACCTCTTCTGGCAAATTTCACCAGAACGATTTTGTCCCCAGTTTCAAAACCATCTATGAGTTGATGTATAAGAAACTGTCTGCGGAAAATTATGATTATGATCTTTTAGATACCATTGATGAAAAAACCATTGCCCTTGGGAACCAACTGGAAAAAGAGCTGACCAAAGTTGAAAAGCTTGCCCGCGACGTTATTATCAAGGCACAATCCGATGCCGGTAAAACCCGCAGCATGGCGGCTCAAATCACTTTGATCGCGACCCTGGCAGGTATTGTAGTGGCCGTAATTTTAGGCGCTGTATTTTCCGGTATTGTATCAAAACCCGTGGTAAGTGCCTCGAAATTCACCCAGTCTGTTGCGGATGGGGATTTCACCGGCACCCTGGATATCACGCAAAAAGATGAGATCGGCACCATGGCGGAATCCATGAATAAAATGGTGAAAAGCCTTTCCGGTATTTTTAAAAATATCACCCAGGGCGTGGTAACGCTCACACAAAGCTCTTCTGAACTGTCCGGCGTCTCCAAAGACCTGATCTCCCATGCCAGCCAGATGTCCGACAAATCCGAGACCGTGGCAGGGTCTGCACGGGACATGGACCAGCGGCTGACGTCGGTGGCACAGCTGTCAGAGGAATCCGCGTCAAACCTGGACACGGTGTCTTCAGCCATTGAAGAGATGAACGCCACTGTGAACGAAATTGCCAAAAACACCGGCAATGCCAGGGCCATCACCGGCACGGCCGTTGAAAAAGCAAAAAGCACCTCTGAAAAAGTGAATGAACTTGGGGACGATGCCAAAGAGATCGGCCAGGTCACCGATGTGATCGGAGAAATCTCCGAGCAGACCAATCTTCTGGCCTTAAATGCCACCATTGAAGCAGCCCGGGCCGGGGAAGCCGGAAAAGGGTTTGCCGTTGTTGCCAACGAGATTAAGGATCTGGCCAACCAGACAGCGGATGCGGCTAAAAACATTAAAACGAAAATTGACCGGATTCAGGATTCCACCCAGGGTACTGTCCATCAGATCGAAGATATCTCAGCGGTCATTAACGATGTAAATGAAATCGTATCATCCATTGCATCGGCCATTGAGGAGCAGTCTATTACGGCCAAGGAAATTGCAAAAAATATTACCCAGGCCGCTGAAGGCATCCACGAAACCAACAGCCATATCTCCGAATCCTCCATTGCATCGGAAAGTATTGCCGCAGATATTGAAAATGTAAATGAAAACTCTACCCGGGTGGCTGACAGCAGCCAGAAAGTCACCCAGAATGTCGAAACCTTAAAAGAGTTTGCAGGGCAGTTAAACGAGCTTGTCAGCCGATTTAAAATCTCCTGATTTTCAGGGTGCCTTTAACTTACAAACCCCATACTTAAAAAAGGGGGAGCGTGCCTGCTTCCCCTTTTTAGCGTTCATTCCCTGTCATCGTTTTCACCCTTTGTAGGTGCATCAACCTACATCCATTTTAGCAATTACACCGATTGCCAACCCGATGTTCATTTCTTACATTGACTGTAACCTGCCCATATTGCCTTCATTTTCAATGCAGCAACGGGGTTGGACAATTTTTAATTACCTGGGAGGCAGGCATGAAAAAACCGCAATTTACCGTGGGTGATACCACGATCGGACAGCTCGTCGACATAGTTGCCGAACAGTTCGGCCACCGCAAAGCGGTTGAATATTATGAATACGGCATCGAACATACGTGGGAACAATTTCAGGCCATCTGCAATGATGTGGCAAAGGCGTACATGGCCCTTGATATACAGGCCGGCGACAAGATCGCTATCTGGGCCGGCAATGTCCCCCAGTGGCTTTACTCCCAGTTCGGTACCGGGAAAATGGGGGCCGTGCTGGTCACCGTCAACACAAGCTACCGGCAGTTTGAACTCGAGTATCTGATGAACCAGTCTGATGCCGAAACACTGGTGATGATCGGCGGCGTCCGGGAATCGGATGAGTATATCAAAGTAATGGAAAAACTCTGTCCCGAGCTGAACCACTGCCGCCCCGGACAGCTGGAATCAAAACGGCTGCCCAAGCTTAAAAATGTGGTTTATATCGGAGATACCGAAGATATGATGTCCGGCATGTTTCACTGGGACGAAATCATGGCCCTTGGTAAATCCGGCTCAGATGAAAGGCTTTTAAAACGCCAGCAGAGCCTGAGCCCGGATGATGTCATCAATATGCAGTACACATCAGGCACCACAGGTTTCCCCAAGGGTGTCATGCTCACCCACACCAATATTATCGGCAATGCCAAAAGCATTGGCGAGTGCATGAACCTGACCTGTGAAGACAATCTGTGCATCCCGGTGCCCTTTTTCCACTGTTTCGGATGCGTTTTGGGCACCTTGACCTGTGTGGTATGCGGGGCGGCCATGTCGCCGGTGACCCAGTTCAAGCCGGACACGGTTCTTGAAACCGTCCAGGCCCATAAATGCACCGCCCTTCACGGGGTGCCCACCATGTTTATTGCCCTGCTTGAAGAGATGGAAAACCAGGCCTATGACACCTCAAATCTTAGGACCGGGATCATGGCAGGTTCCCCCTGCCCCATCGAAGTGATGAAAAAAGTGGTGGGAAAAATGGGCGCCGATCAGATGACCATTGCCTACGGCCAGACTGAAGCATCGCCCGTGATCACCCAGACCCGGCCCGATGACACCCTTGATCTTAGGGTCACCACAGTGGGCAGATCCCTTGAAAACATTGAGGTTAAAATCGTTGACACAATCACCGGTATGGATGCCGCGTCCGGTGTACAAGGAGAGCTGTGCACCCGGGGCTATCATGTCATGAAAGGTTACTATAAAAATCAAGAAGCCACGGCAAAGGCCGTTGATGAAGATGGCTGGCTGCACACCGGTGATCTGGCGGTCATGAATGAAAAAGGTTATTGCAAAATCACCGGCCGGATCAAGGACATGATTATCCGGGGCGGAGAAAACATCTATCCACGGGAAATCGAAGAATTTTTGTACACTCATCCCCAGGTCAGGGATGTCCAGGTGGTGGGAATCCCCAGTGTTAAATACGGGGAAGAGGTGGCCGCCTATATTCAGCTAAAAGAATCCGAAACAGCCGACGCAGAAGATTTTTTCGCCTATTGCAACGGCAGTATCGCCTTTCACAAGATACCGGCATTTTTCTTTATAACGGAAGAGTACCCCACCACAGCCTCAGGCAAAGTCCAGAAATACAAGCTGCGGGAACATGCCACAGCCCTTTTGGACCGGCAGGCAGATGCCCAGGTTGAAACCGCGTAAAAGGGCAATGGATAATTTTGAATTAAAAGTGGACAATTAAGAAAGGGACCCATTGCCGGCCTGAAATATTTAAACCTAAAAAAAAATCAGGATTTTAGAACTTACCCAGGAGCTTACTCATCTTTTTTTATGGCATGGGATTTTTTAACCCAGTGCAGGTATATGATAAGGCCCCACCCCAGTGCCGGCCAGTGAAACCAGACGGTGCCGCTGTAAGTCAGGATATTGATGATCATCAAAAAGCCGATCACGCCCAGATAACTTTTAAGATGGGCATGAAAACGTTTTTTTTGTCTGATTTTTTTCTGACTCAGTTTTGCTGCTGCCTGTTCAGGGGATTTTTCCCGCTTTAAGCGGGAATAAATTTTTTTAGGATATTCAATCCCTTTTTTAAACAGATCCGCCGGGGCCGGGTTGGAATGATGGTTTTCCGGCCAGATATTCACTTTATAGGCAAGAAGCGGCTTATTCAGATTTTTAACGGTTTTCTCCCCTAAAAACTCATATCCGAACGGCAGCTTGTCCTCTATCTGATCATAGGCGGTTCGGGAGATACAGATCCCGCCGGCATCAGATATAGTTTCAAGCCGTGAGGCGATATTAACACCATCCCCATACAGCCTGTCGTCTTTTACAATCACATCTCCAAGATTGATCCCGATCCGAAATTGCATTTTCCGATGCTTAGGCAGCTGATCGTTATGGGATCTCAGTTCCTTCTGGATGGAGACTGCCCCCTGTACGGCATCAACAACGCTTGAAAATTCCGCCAGAAGATTATCCCCGGGGGAATCAACAACACGGCCGTGATGCTGCAAAATCAGTGTGGACATAATGTCACGATACCGGGTGATGGTGGCCACAGTTTCCTGTTCATCATCCTGCATCAGCCGGCTGTAATCTTTTGCGTCAGCGCTGAAAATCGCCGCAAGTTTTCGTTTGCCTTCCCTTTCGTCCATTTCCCTGCCTCAAGATCGGTTTTTCACCTTATCGTTGCATAAAAAAAATATCGTCTTTCAGGAATTCACCAAACGTGTGTTCCTGATATTTAAGTTTAGCTGGGTTAATATTGTTAGATTTCAATATATTCTCTTACTTTTGTCATATTTTTATGCAACGTTAAGGTTTATGGTACAGACCCCTGTATTTGTGCGCAAAATAGTGTTCGAAGTGATTGGGTACTTTCTAACAGGATACTCTCCACCTGTAAAGAAATATCCAGAATACAATAACTTAACATTCTCGATACAGGGTAATTTGTCCAATACGTCAATATTGCCGTATCCTCTTTTTTTATGAAGGGCTGCGGCGAATTGGGTATCCGGTACTGTGAGCGGCTCAGCCAGATCTGATCAATTTGATGGGGTGTCTGCCTCGGTTGAATCCGGATCGTGTGCTCACCTGTATACTTTAACACGATCCTGACAGGTTCTGCACCGTTGCCGGCCCAGGCCCAGGTCCCGGCAGGATGCACGTTGAGCCAGTTGCCAAGCATCCGGCCGCTTTGTGTGCCCACCTGATTGTCAGTCTGCAGCCAGATTGAATCGGTGAATTCATTTTGTACATCACTTTTGCCCCGCAGCCAGACCATATAGCTGCCGGCAGGTGCAAAAAACCGCATATCAATATAGACCTTGGGATCGGACATGGGTTTTGCCCGGGCACCGGACAAGAACTCAATGGCCTGACCTGTTTTTGCCTTTGTCTCCCCTGTCAGCCTGATACCAGTCGTGGATTGTTCAACAATCGATCTGCTGTCTAAAACAATGTCTTTTTGTGCGTCAAATACCATGGGCATAGGAGACCTATTGCTGTTGTATCCTGCATTCACAATTGAAATAACGATCAGGCCGGCATAAAAAAGATGAAAAATCGTGACCGTTTTCCATCCTTGAACTCTGTCGCACAAAGAATGAGATGTCTTCATCCCAAACAAAAACCGAACCAGATCAAATTTTCGAACCAGGAAAAGATAGAGCCCGATGATAATGACAAATGAACCACCGGTCACAATCACCCATTTTAAAAGATCATGACCCTCCATCTGCATGACATAATACCCCACCCCCAAGAGTACGGTCTGGTGAAGAATATAAAACGGCAGCACACCTTCATTGAGAGGCTTTAAAACGGGACGGTCAAAGGCCAGATGTTTCATGCCAAATCCCAGGATCGCAAACAGCCAGCACCAGGCGCTCATATAGCGAAAACCCGATTGCAGCCATGGCAGAAGCGTTGCCGGCAGTACGATACCCCCAGAACTAAATGACGGATCACTGAAAGCCTGATAAAGGTAAAAAAACGTGGATATAACCGCCAGGAGAAGGGACAGATACCGTTTGTCTTTAATCTGCGCTAAAAGTTTCTCATTTGTGACAATTATAAAGCCCGCGATCAGGAACCACAGATAATATAAAAACCCCCAGCCCCCGTTGCCCACGCTCAAGATTGAATGGGGCAGCAGCAGTTTCATCAAAAGCATTGGAACCGGGAAACAAAGGTAGATCAGCCCCGGAAGGGCAGCTATATTTGTGATCCAATTTAAAAACGACCGCCCCTTCCCTATCAGCCACACAAAAGGGCCATAGCACAAAATGCTGAACAAAAACAGGAACAGCAGGTACCATAAATGCATCCCGTGAAAGGCAAAATTCCCGCCACCGCCGATCTCCAGATACAGGCCGGAAAAATAGTGGGGGATAAAGGCAAGAAAAGAGCCGGAAAACTGGCTGTGGGTGATCCGTTCAAGGTATATCTGAAAGATACTGTGGGTGATCACAGCGAAAAGCACCGGGATCATCAGCCGTGAGAACTTTGTATTGTAAAATCGTTTAAACCCCATTGGCTTTTGCAGGGCAAAAAACAGGCCTGCCCCGGAAATAACAAAAAACAGGGGCATCATCCAGATAACGGCAAAATAATTCCAGATTTCCACCCAGGCATATGTGTTAATATTTTTAACATGCCAGTCACCCAGGTTAAAAAAACGTGTGCTGTGATAGAAAAAAACTACCAGGATTGCCATGATGCGAATCCAGTCGAATTCATATCTTCTGTCTGATGTGGCACTATTCATTTTATTGCTCCCGCACTTCTCGATTAATTATAGAGACTTTTAACCATCTGGATCATGATGATTGCTAAGAACAAGGAGCAAGTTGCATGCCAGCACACAGACCATATATTTTCCTTGTTTTTCAGTACCTTACCAGCTATACTATATTTTGATGACCATTACATTTTTCACAACAATGGCAGAATTAACCAATCATTAGTTTTTTTAACCACAGGCATCGTCCGGTCAACAAACGGATGATGTTCTGGTTATAGTGATCTTAAAAAAACATATAAAAAAAGAATCACCTAAAGGTAAATCGATTGTCACTTAACGGGTTTTAAAATTTGAGTGATAGAAAATCGTATTCGAGTATCGGAACGTATTTCTGCGATTTGCTATAGCACCCGTTCCAGTGTATTCACTTTACCAGCGCTGGTTGAACATTTTGAATCTCGACAATATCGCCAACTGATAGCATTCAAAAAGACTGATCTCTCTTTGATTAAAATGCCCTGTTGGTAAGGATCTTAAATCATACAAAAATAGGGATTCTTACCTATTGTAATATCGCCATTTGCGCGATATAGGTATGAGGACTTATAATTACAAATTCATCGATCATCAGGGATATCAAGATTGGATAATCTTCATTTTGACATGACATCCAGTCAGGAAATGGTGGATATCGATTCGTTGAAGGCAATATTGTTCAAATAACAGCTGAAGAGGAAATACAGCCAATTGAAAATGCAATGTCTGATGGAAAAAAAAATCCGGTCAGTGATCATATAAAAAGAGCTATTGAACTATTTTCAGACCGGAAAGATCCTGATTATAGAAACTCTGTTAAGGAGTCAATTTCAGCCGTTGAAGCACTTGTGAAGTCGATCTGCGGCTCTGAAAAAGGAACGCTTGGAGCACTACTGAAAGAGCTTTCACGTACACAGGCTATTCATCCTGCTCTTGTAGGTGCATTTAAAACTCTCTACGGCTATACATCAGACGCAAATGGAATTCGACACGCTTTAAGTGATGAAGATTCTGTCAGCTTCGAGGAGGCCAAATTTATGTTGGTAGCTTGTAGTGCTTTTATTAACTACGTCCGCAGCATATTCAAAGATTAATTATGCTAACCAGGTCCGCTAACAAACGGCTGTTCAAGGATGCCAACCTCTACGTTGCGCTTCAAGGCTGGCACCTGTAAGCCTTGGCGTTAACAGCTGATCCTATTAAAGGCTTTGAAGTCAGCCTGAATCCCATACCTTTATTATCTTTAAGCGCAGGGTGTGTTTTTTAACTTTGACAAGCTTGTACAATACATTGCCAAGCCAGATACCGTCACGGCCGGATTCTTTGGTGAAATTCATGGGATAGGATATATCCCGATCAAGTTCAAGAAGGTAAAAATCCATATTGATCTTACCATTGGACATCCCTTTATAGACCAGGCAGGTATTTTCTATGAAAATTTTATACCCTTTTGGCAGGACAACATGGGTTTTGGGATTTTGAGATTGAACTTTTTCATATACGGGCGAATTCAGAATGATATCTCTGCCTGCTTCTGAGGCGTCGACATTATTCTTAGAATTGAAATACATGGCACCAAACGCAATGAACAGTGGCAAGAGAAATAAAACAAGGGCCGTATAGTTCTTTTGTTCCTGAGCCTGCAAGCCTCTCCTCCTTTTTTTTGTCTGAGAATGATATTTTTGCCCAACCAAACCGACAAGCTGAAAATAGTAAATTAGCCCTGAAAAAGCATCCTGAAAATCGACGTATCCGAGCGTTTTTGACCCCACAACAGCTTTCTCAATTTTGCTGTAACATCAAATCATATCCAGCTTATTGCCGGCCGGACAGGTGGAGAATATAATGTGAGAAAGACAAGGGAAGGCACCCTCTGGGAAAACAGATATGGTGCCCCGGTTTTTAAAGCCAGATCGGATGAATTTCCTCCAGACTTTCTCTTGTTGCAAGAATTGTTGAGGATAACCGGAACGATTTTAAAGCCATGGACAGGGTTTTGGTCAATATTTGTAAATAACTGATTTCCTGCTCCGTAACTGCCCAGGCTTGATAATGGTAAATCCTGAGTGCTCCGATAACTTTTCCCTGCATTTTTAATGGAAATGACACAATTGATTTGATGCCTTCACGTTCAGCCTTTTCAGGATATTGCAGCTTGTTACTTTTTCCGACATCTTCAATAATCACAGGTTCTATGTTTGACTCAAGGGTTATGCTCTTATCAACAAGAATCGGACCCTTGTTTTTATATTCCGGACTTAATCCTTCAGTGGCAAGAATCTCAAGCTCTTCTTTTACCGGGTTGACAATAAAAAGAGTGGCTCCTTTGATTTCCATGATGCCGACCAGAAGACTGGTCAGTTGAGCCCCCAAGGTTTCCGCGTTCCTGGCATCCAAAACAGTTTCAACGATCAGCTTAAATGTTGCAAGATCTATTTTATCTGTCTGTGACATGTTTTCCCTCCTTCTCATTCGATAAAGTCATATCCATGACCAATCAAATTCTGAAAAAATCTTCATTAATTGACGATATGGATACTGACCCGGGATTTCAGAATCTGGAAAACCCGTTTTGAGACGCTTCGGGTGAAAAAATTGATTATATTGCCCGGATTATGATTCAGTACTACGGTATCATAGTTGTCTTTTTTAATCTGGCCGATCAGGTCCGTGGCAATATCGTCCTTTAATGCCGAAAACAGGCACTGGACATTATTGCTGTTAAATCCTGATAATACCAAACGTTCTTTAATGACTTCCAACCCTTTTTCATGCTCATGAAGCTGCTGGCGGAAAAAAGAGCCTGCCCGGTTCATTTTCTCCATAAGCGGATCGGACTTGCTGTATACTTCCGGAACCTCTCGGTAGATATGAAACAGGGTTAGAGAAACATCTTTTACATCGCGATACCTCTCGATGACAAAATCAATTGATTTTTCATCATTGACGGTAAAATTATAAGGAATAATGACCTTGTTTGACATGCGCCCCTCCTTTTTTAAATAGTTAGAACTTCTAACAAACTGATGCGTTATCAATTCAAATGGCGGTAGAGGTTTAGAAGCAGATAGGGTTTTTAGTAAGTCTGTGGTTTTGAAAAAAACATGCCAAGAACCGTATCAGATAGAAGAATCACATGAAAACTGAAGAACATGTTTATTTATATTAGCAAAAACAGCCGTCAAAGTAAATTTTTGTAAATTATTGAACAAACAGATGCGTAAAATCTCATGGGCCGGATTTAGAAACTGCATATTATTTAATCGAACAACCATGTAATTGTCTTGATAATTCATCCTTAGAAACAACCTGGATGTTGAGATATGTTGGGATGGGCCTTGTGCCCATCCGCGGTTATTAAACATCAGATGTTCAAATTTCATTATTCCCCCACAAAAAAACATCTTTACAGGATCTAACGCGGACACCCACAAGGGGCGTCCCTACAACTACCTAAGAACCTGCAATGCATGTTTTCCCAAGTTGTTTTTTTAAATTCACCTTTATGGAAAACAACCCTTCACGGCCCGGGCAATCCGTTCGCGTCTGAGCACAATTTTCAGCGGGTTTTAAATCCAAAAACGATTATCCGCTATGCCTTTGTCGACTTCACCAGCCCGAAATCCGCCAAAATCGTATACAGGCACGGTACCACGAGCAGCACCAGGATGGTGGACATCAGCAACCCGAACACGATGGAGCTTGCCAGGGGGATCAGCACCTGGGCCTGCAGGGATTTTTCGCTTAACAGCGGCATCAGCCCGGCTATGGTGGTGACACTTGTCAGCATCACCGCCCTGAAGCGTTCCCGGGAGGCCAGTTTTCCGGCCTCGCTAACCGCTTTGCCGGCGGCGGTATGTATTTTGACAAAACTGACCAGAAGGATGGAGTCATTGACCACGATCCCGGCCAGGGAGACAAACCCCATGATGCTGGGCATGCTCAGATCAAGCCCCATGATGATGTGACCCCAGATCACCCCGATAAAGGCAAAGGGGATGGTGACCATGATAACAAAGGGTTCCTGGTAGGAGTGAAACTGGAAGCTCAAAAGGCAGAACACCCCGAAAATACCGATTAAAAGGGCTTTTATCATCCCGCCCAGGGAAGATTTCATCTCCTTTGCCTGGCCCTGTGTGTCAATGGCCACACCGGGGTACTTTGCCAGCAGTTTGGGCAGAAAATTATTCCTGGTATCAGAAATAATATCGGCGGCATTGGCAAACCGTGTATCCACATCCCCTGTGACCGTGACGGTCCGGTCCGTGTCCACCCGCTTGATACCGGCATATCCACGGACTTGTGTGATAGACGCCACCGTGTGCAGCGGCACCCGTTCCCCGGATCCGTTGATCAGGAAAAAATTCTCAAGACCTGCAATGCTGTTGCGGTCATCCAGAGCCATTTTAAGATTCACCTCGTAGGATTCGTCCTTGACGATGATCTCACTGGCAGTGGCCCCGTAAAATGCCGCCCGGATCTGTTTAGAAACCATCCGGGCATCAAACCCGCGCTTTTTGGCACCCTGTTTGAGCTGCACCTTGATCTCGGGCTTGCCCGGCCGCAGGTCATCATAAAGGTCCGACACCCCGTCATAGGCGTAAAACCAGTTGATCAAATCGGTGGCCGCATGCTTTAGCTCATCAAGATCCCGGCCTTTGAGACGGATCTCAATGGGAAGGCCGCCGGGACCGATCACCGGCTCCTTAAACGCTACGGCAATGGCGTCGGGGATCTCCCCTGCCAGATCCCGCCACAGGGTGATAATATCATCCATCATGGCATTGCGCTGTTCAGCGCTTAAGATATCCAGGGAGATCGTGGCCACGTGCGGCCCTGTTTCTCCGGCATCCACATTGGTGCTGTAAAGCACGCTGGTATGCTGGACAAGATCCATACTGCCGGGCTGAAGCGGCTTGAACTGTTCATTCATCTTTTGGGCGGCATCCAAAAGAATATCCACATAATGCTGTGTCTTTTCAAGGGGGGTTCCCTGGGGAAACAGCACTCTTGCCTGGAGCACATCCCCTTCAATGTCCGGAAAGGCCTGGACCTTGAGTTTTCCCCCGGCGATCATGGCCACGGAGGCAATAAACAGAAAAATCACCAGCCCGATAAAAAGATATCTGAAATTGATGGCCGTATCGACAACGGGACCCAGCAGTCTTTCCCGGGCCCAGTTCAACGCCCGGTCCATCCCGTCCCGGAACCTGTTCTTTTGGGCGCCTTTTTTTCGATGGGCTATGGAGTGGGACAGGTGGTGGGGAAGGATCAAAAAAGCCTCCACAAGGCTGACCGACAGGGTGAGAATCAAAATGACCGGAATGACATAGAGCACCTTGCCGATATCCCCGGCCATGCTCAATGCCAGGGCACCGAAAATAAACAACGTGGTTAAAAAAGAGGAAAAAACACCGGCGGCAACTTCCGATATTCCGTCCACAGTGGCGTCAAAGGCGTTCTTTCCCTTTTCCAGGTGGGCGGCGATATTCTCGGCAATAACAATGGCGTCATCCATGAGCAGCCCCAGCCCGATGAGAAGCCCGACCATGGAGAGCATATTGATGGACAGCCCCAGGTGCTTCATGAAAAAAAAGGTGAGAAAAAACGACACCGGCAGCCCCATGGCCACCCAGAAGGAGAATTTAAACGGGAAAAACAGCAGCATGGCCAGAAACACGAGCAGCAGGCCTGCCAGCCCGTTCTTCACCAGCATTCGGAGCCGGTCCCTGACAATTTTGGACACATTCTGGGTTATGGAAAAAGAGACCCCCGGCGGGGCCTTGGCCTGTTCATCTTCTAAAAATGCCGTGACCGTGTCCATGATCCTTAAAGCATCTTCCGCCTTGGTCTTGTTGATCTGGAGAATCCCGGCCCGTTTCCCGTCAAACAGGATCTTGTCTTCATCCTCCATGAACCGGTCGGTTATCCTGGCAATGTCGCCCAGGCGTATCTCCGCGCCGGATGATGATGACACAACGATCAGGTCTTCAAGTTCAGCAACACTTTTGCGTTCTTCGGAAAACCGAATCAGAATATCCGCGTCCTTTGATTCAATGCTGCCGGCCGGAAGGTCCAGGTTCTGGGCGGCCACGATGGCTTCAATGTCCGAGATTGACAGCCCCAGGCGCATCATGGTGTAAAAGTCGATTTCAATGAGAAACTCATGATCGGAAAACCCAAGGACCTCCACCTGGGAAATCCTGTCCAGCCGACGCAGGCGGTCCTTTAGATCTTCACAGTATAGCTTGAGGTGGACAGGGCTCATGGGGCCTGTAACCGCCACCGAGACCACCTGGTCGGTCTGGTTGACCCTTTTTACAATCACATCCTCCACCTGGGCCGGGAAATCGTTGATGGCCTCAACTTCGGTTTTAATGTCATTGAAAAATGAGATCATGTCCGAGCCTTCGACCATCTCCACGATAATGGAGGCCCTGTTTTCCATGGCTGTGGCCCTGACCTCGGCAATATTGGTGACACTGTCGATGGCATCCTCGATCCTCTTGCAGACCGATGCTTCCACATCCTCGGCTGTGGCACCGGGGTAAGCCACTGTGATCTGTACCGCATCAATGGTAAAATCGGGGAAGGTTTCTCTTTTTAAATCAAAAATAGAGATGGTGCCCAGGGCCAGAAAGAGCAGCATCAACAAATTGGCGGCCGTGGGATGGGCGCACATGTACGATATGATTTTCTTTAAAGGGTTCATTTTATCTGGTCTCATCTTGTCTGGTCTCCCCCACTGCCTGACGGATGAGTGAGGCTTTTGTTTCTGGGTCATCTGCCGGCTTGAGTTTCATCCCTTCAATGGCCGGAACCAGGTCCGAGAGTACCAGCTTTTCACCGGGCGCAAGCCCCTGTGACAAAACAGCGATATCCCCCATGAAAAATTCCACTTCCACTCTCCGGATCTCAAGCCGGTCCTTTGGATCGGATATATAAACACTGCCATCGTGCACGGCGGACCGGGGGATCACAAAACGGTCTGCCAGGGGTTTTCCCTGCAGGAGTACTTCAACATACATGTTGGTCACCAGTGGGGGACGTTTGCCCGGCACGGCATTTTCATAAGGGTTTTCCACGATAATATAGGCGGTGATCGCCCCGGTCTTCAAATCCATGGCATCGCTGGTTCTTGAAAAACGGCCCTCCCATTCAATGGTATGATGCAGATCCATGGGAAGACGCACCTTGGCCATAATTCCTGCCACTTTTCGAAGCGCTTCCATATCCGGTGTCTGACCGATCTTTTTTGTGTGATCTTTGGGCAGCAGGGTGAAAAAATTTTTAGGGGTCAATGGGACCGGGATCTCGGCCCTGTCGATGCTGATGGCACGGGCCAGCACGCTGCCGGCTGCGGCAAACTGGTCCAGCTCAATATCCACCGACGAAAGACGACAGTTAAACGGGGCGCGAACCTGGGTTTTCTCCACGTCGAGCCGCTGCTGTGTCACGGTTGATTCACCGGATTTCTTCTGGGCTAAAAGTGCCTTTTCCTGGGCAGGTATCAGGTCCAGTGCATTTTGAAGGTTGTTCACCGATGTCTGGTGAGTCAAAAAACTGCGCTCCTCTTTTTGAAGGTCCGATGTGGAAATATACCCGTTTTTGAACAATTTCTGCTTGCGTTTCAGTTCCTGGCCCGCACTTTCAAGGGATTGTTTTTCAATGGCCAGCAGCCGCTTTGTATTCTTTTTCTGCTGAGAGAGTTCCACAAGCCTGGCATCCACGTTCATCAGGTCGGCCACACCCCGGCTTTCGGCAAGCCCGTAAGAGGTGGTATCGATCTTGAAAAGCACCTCTCCTTTTCTGATAAAATGGCCCTTTTTCAGGTTTTCATTCATATAGACCACTTTGCCGCCGACTTCGGGGATCGCCTGCCAGGTCCGGTCCGGCTGGACATATCCGTAGGAGACGACCTGTGGAACCACGCGGGTTTTTTGAATGGTAATGACCCGTACCGCCTGGAGGCGCTCTTTGTTGTCTTGTCTGACTGGTGGTTTTTTATGGGTTTTTAATATGGCAAACAGGGCAATCCCGAAGATCACCGGGATAATGATGAGTAACTTTTTTACAATTTTCATAATGTCTTCCTGTATTTATTTCTCTATTTTTTCAAGACCTAAAAAGTCTTCTGCATTTTCAATCATTTGATCCACTCCCGCCTGGATGACGGCCAGTTGCTCTGGGTCTATGCCCCGGGTCAGGGTCTTTTGCCAGTTTTTAAGCATGCTGAAAAATTCATCTTCAAGATCTTTGGATTTCCGGCTTAAAAACACCCTTTTTGTCCGGTGCTCGTCCGGGTCCGGCCGCCGTTCTATCATTCCCATTTTTTCAAGTTTGGCCAGCGCCCGGGCGGTATAGGATTTATCCACCCGCATTCTTTGGGACAGTTCATCCTGGCTGAGCCCCTCTTCAAGGTACAAAAGCGCCAGAAAAGGATAATCCCCGGCCCCGAACCCCATTTTTTTCATCTCGTTTCGAATATACATCATGCAGAGCCGGAAAAGGATATTGACCTTCTTACCCACCGACTCTTTGGCAAATGTTTCATGCATATAGATTTCCTTTCAGTTGACAATGCAACTTAAACTATAGCCTCTGTCGGTTGCATTGTCAACTGAAGGAGAGTATAGTGTGCATCCATTGATTTTAAATAATAAACATGCAAAGGTGCCCCTTATGCTGAAACCTGAACTCCCATATTCTGACGCCCCCGAGGGGAACACAATCCCGCAAGGCTTCGACCGTGTCATTGATGCCCATGTCCATGTATTCCCCGGCAAAATATTTGGCGCCATATGGGACTGGTTTGACACCCATGCATGGCAGATCCGGTACCGGTTTGACACCCAAAAAATATTTGAATTTCTACTGGACAAGGGGATTTCCCATGTTGTGGCATTTCAATATGCCCACAAACCGGGCATTTCAGAACTGCTCAACCAGTACCTGGCAGGCAAGATCGCCCCTTTCAAGGGCAGTGTATCGGGCATGGCAACGGTATTCCCCGGAGAAGAAGGGGCTGCCGAAATTTTAAAAAAGGGGTTTGCCATGGGGCTGTCCGGGGTCAAGCTGCACGCCCATGTCCAGTGTTTTGACATGAATGCGCCGTTTATGGACGAGATCTACCAGGCCTGCTGTGATGCAAAAAAGCCCATTGTCATGCATGTGGGAAAAGAGCCCAAAAGTGAGGCCTACCTTTGTGATCCCTATACCCTGTGTGATGCCGGAAAACTTGAATCCATCCTGAAAAATTTTCCAGACCTGAAGGTTTGTGTGCCCCACCTGGGATTTGATGAAACAGATGAATACCGGCGTTTGATAGAAAAATATGATACGCTCTGGACCGACACCGCCATGGTTATCTGCGATTACTTTCCCTTAAAAAAGCCCATTGATCTGTCACAATACCGACTGGACAGGGTCATGTACGGGTCCGATTTTCCCAATATCCCCTTTGAATGGGACAAAGAGTTAAAGGCATTGGTCAATGCGGGTCTTAAAAAAAAGCTGGATCATATCCTGTTTAAAAACGCCTCCGATTTTTTCGGTATTAGCGGTTAGCGATCAGGAGTTAGCAGTCAGCCGACACCTAAAAGCTGATACCTATCCCCCCGGTACCATCTCCCAGGCAAACAAATTTTCGCTTGCCAAAATTCCGGCAGCCAGGGCTGTCCGGGTCAATGGTTCATCCAGGATATCCATCAATGCGTAGTCCAGTCCGGCAGATGCCAGCATGGAAAGATAGGTCCGGGTTATAAGGCGCTTTTTATCCGGGCCTTGCGAACCTGTAGCCAGATTGGATATCCCGCCAATGGTCCGCACCGGAAATCCCAGAAGATCCGGAAGGGTTCTGATCACCTCAAGGACCTCCCTTGCCTGGACAATCCCGTCCTCCCAGGCCAGAGGCGGTATCACCGGGTCAATGATGACCCGTTCCTTTTCTACCCCGGCCCTGTCGACAGCCTCAAAAAGATCCAGTGCAACCTCAAACCGTCGGGCAGCGGTTTTCGGCACCTGGGACTGTCGGGTCAATAAAAACCCCACGATATCGGCATCATGCTCCTTTGCCAGGGGCAATATTTTTTCAACTTTTCGGGGTTCCAGGGAAAACCCGTTGATGATCACCGTGTTTTCTGCCGTTTCAAGCCCGGTTTTCATGGCAATGGGGTTGGAGGTGTCAATCACCAGAGGAAGCCTGGTCACCGCCTGGACCGTTTCGATAAAAAAACGCATATCCCTTTTTGGCGACCGCCCCAGGGGACCGGTATTCACGTCAATGGCCCAGGGATGATTATTTTCGCACTTTTTCACCATATCCTGAATAGGCACGGGATCCCTGTTTTTCAAAGCATTTTGAATGTCCGGTTGTGTAATTCTCAAATTATCGGCAATCAATTTCATTTTTTCCCACCACAGATTTTAAAAGTTAACACTGTCATGCCTGAAGGCCCAGAAGCGTGATGCGCTGTTGTGTGGCATCCAGCTTAATTTTCGCACCCACCGGCATCGTAAACATGGGATGGGTGTGGCTACAGTCCACATCTGCCAGAAAAGGAAAGTCACAGGATTGAAGGACTTCCATTAAAATCTCATGAACCTTTCTGCCGGTTCCCTGGTCATCAAAGCGTTCATGCTTGCCCAGAATCAGCCCGCCGATCAGATCAAACACATTGTTGATTTTTAAAAATGAGAACAGGCGTTCCATCATGGCAGCGGTTTTCTGTGTATCTTCGATGAACAGGATGTCCCCTTTTTTGATATCAGGCATATAGGGGCTTGCCCAGATACTGGAAATGGTGTTCAGATTCCCGATGACAAGCCTGCCTGTGGCACTTCCCTTTTGGCAGGTGATCCACAGGTTCTCATTCTTATTTTTGGCCCGTGCCTGTGTCTCCCACGGGATATCCTCCTGGGTCCAGAAATCCGGCCGTATGAACTCATGGGGCAGGTTTAGATGATCCACACAGATATCGGCAAAGTATGACCAGGTCAGCTCATTGTAGGGTTCCAGCTCCCCCGAAAGAGGGCACGAGAGCAGGTCCGTAAAAGGTGGGGATTCCTGTTTTGGCATAAAGCCCCAGTAAAATGGCGGTCACATCTGAATGGCCGATGATAATCTTGGGATCTTTTTTAAAGGCATGGTAATCAATATAGGGCAATAAAGAGTTGGAATTGGTGCCGCCGATGGTGGAAATAATGCACCTTACCTGAGGGTCACGGATCAGCGCATTGAGTTCTGCGGCACGGTCAGTGATACTCCCGGATCGGTAGGCGTCTTTTTTACCGGTCAGGGCACCGGGTTTGAGTACAAACCCTTTTTCTTCAAGAAAAGAGGCAGCCCTTTCAAACCGTTTCGGGCAAAAGGCGGTAATGGGGGTGGACGGTGAAAAAAATCCAATAGTATCATTTTGCTTTAACGGCAGTATGCTGTGCTTCATTTAAGACAACTTCCTTTTTTTCACGAATGATTCCGGGCTCCCACCCTTTGGCATCCGGGTCCTGAGATAACGGAATTGCCGCCTGATACCGGTGTCACCGTTATCTGCGTGACGATCCTCTCTTTAATAGCCGGTACATGGGAAATGATACCGATCAGCTTGCCCTCCTGCTGAAGGCCTGCCAGGACCTCCAGCGCGGTTTCAAGCGCACCTTCATCCAGGGTTCCGAACCCTTCATCTAAAAACAGGGAATCCACACTGATGTTCCGGCCGGCCATATTGGACAGTCCCAGGGCAAGGCAGAGGCTGACTAAAAAACTTTCTCCGCCGGACAGGTTCTTGGTGGAGCGGATCTCTCCGGCCTGGTAGTTGTCCATGATATTCAATTCAAGGGGGTGGTTGTCATCGCGCACCAAAAGGTAGCGGTCCGTCATCTTTGACAATTGGCGGTTGGCCAGTTTTACCATAAAATCAAAGGTAACCCCCTGGGCGAAATTGCGGTATTTTTTCCCGTCTGCCGACCCGATCAGACCATGCAGTTTTTCCCATTGTCCCAAATTAGTTTTCAGATCATTGATCTTATCGATCTTTTGGGCGGCTTTTCTTTTGGCGTTGTCATCATCAAGAAGCTGCTGTTTTAACGCCCCTGTTTTTTCCCCGGACGCTTTCAGCGATATCTTCACTGAATCGAGTCCTGTTTTTAAAGCGTCAATATCCCGGGTTGTTTTGGGGTCACCACGCAGCTGGTCCAACTTTTTTTCCCTATCTTTTTTCCGGGTTTGAAGCGCCAGCATGTGGTTATCCAGGTCGGTGGCCCGCCGGTCCAGGGCCTGCCGCGCTTCAGAGGACATTCTAACGGCTGCAAAGGCCTTTTCATCTTCAAATCCCATTGAGGTCAGCTGCTCTTCCAGCAGCGGCAGGATGCCGTCCAGCTCCGTTTGCCTGTCTTCTAAGGATTTTTCAAGACTGCTGATCCTTTGCCGGGTTTCATCAAGCAGACGCTGGGCAGCCCCCATGGATTTTTCAGTGTTTGATACTTTGTGCAGTGCATCTGCCTTTAATTTTTCAAGACGCCTTTCTTCGCTGTCCGGATCCTTGTCCCGGTAAAACTCTTTTCTCTCTGTTTTCAGAGCATCAACCGCTTCCCTGCTTTTCTCAAGAATGCTGTTTTTTGCCGCAACTTCATTTTCCAGAGCCTCGATAACAGCTGACAGCTCACGCTTATCCGACAGCAATGCTGCAATATCCCTTTCAATGACTGCTTTTTTCTCCCGGTTGTCCCTAAAGAGTGTCAGGATCTTTTCAAGCTCCCGGATAAGACGGCTGCCGACCATATTGTCATCCGCCTTCAGACCGTATGGGGCAAGCGCCAAGGACAACGCTTTTTTTGAATCTGCTATTTCCTTTTGCGCAGACTCAATTTCCTTTTTCATCTGTTCACACTGATCTTTGCCCTGTTTTACAACCTGGGCTGCAAGGCTTAGCTTTTTTTGCTCATCAGCCAGAGATCTTGCCAGACTGTTTTGTCTTTCCCGGTTGTCTGCTATTTTGCTTTCCAGGGTCTCTGCCTTCTCCATCAATTGCTCCAGATCCCGGATTTTATTTTCCACCGGAGCGGATTCAGGCACCTGCGCATCGCTAAACGGATGTTCAATTGCCCCGCAAAGGGGACATGCCTCCCCTTTTTCAAGAAGACGACGCTGTTCTTCCAGGCTCATAATCCTTTCAAGGTATGCGCGCTCGCGCAAAAGAGCTGTGTGATCCTTGCGGTATTCTCGAAGGGTTATGCCCTTTAACAGCAGTTCTTGTTTTGCAACAATAGTTTTGCCCTCTTTCTGGACCGTTTGCACCTGCCCTGCAATCGCTTTAACCGCTCCGGCCGCACCTGCTTCTTTCTCAGCCCTGCGGACAAGATCGGCACGAAAATCCTCAAGCTGTTTCTCAAGTTTTGAAATCTGCCGGCCCCGCTTTTCAAACGCATGGATCTGTTCTCTTATCCCGGTGAAACCGGTAACCAGGGATTCATGGACAGCATGCTCCTTAAAGTATTCGTTCAGTTTCTCAAGCGCCTGATCTGCTGTTTTTTTCTGTGAGATTATGGCCTCAAGCCGCTTTTGTTTTGATTTCAACGGCCGGTCCAGGGCATCCTTATCTTTTTGTTGTGCCAACAGCGTTTTTGCCATATCCGCTATCCGGACATCCAGGGCCCGCACCTTTATCAACAAAGGCTTCTCCTGATTAAAACGCTGTTCTGCCTCATTCAGGATACTTTTGGCAGCTTTCTTCTGGTCCTGCTTTTTTAATAGATCTGCGGTAAGATCCGGTAGTATCAGTTCCGCCTGGGCCTTTGTAACCCCATCTTTTTCCTGCTGGCTGCGCAGCTGGACAATTTTGGCATACTCACCGTCAAGGCAAGCGGCTTTTTGTGCCTGCTCTAATCTTTTCCTGTCCAGCTCAAAAGCCTTATTATCCGACACCGCCGCTTTAAAGTCCTGTTTAATCCGGATAAGATCTTTTTTTACCTGTTCAACCGCCGTGCACCACTGCATCTTTTCGGTGAAAACCTGTAGCTCCTGCTGCAGTCTGTTTTCTCTTTCCATGCCCTGCAACAGGGCTTTATCAATATCCATTCGCTCTTCTTCGGACAGCAGATTGATATTGCCAAGCACTGTTTGAGATAGTGTTAACGCCTCTTTTTTCTCCCGGCAGATTTCATGCACCTTCACTGAAATATCGCTGTAAATCCGGGTGCCTGTAATCTGCTCCAATATGGGGGCCCGCTTGTCCTCTCCTGCACCGAGAAAAGCGGCAAACTCTCCCTGAGCCAGCATCATGGAACGTGTAAACCGGTCAAAATCCATGCCGGTTACCTTTTCCACCACCTTGGTCACCAGACTCTTTTTAGACTCTAAAATTTTACCCGAGACAACATCGCTGATCTCATGTGAGGCATCCTGAAGCCTGCCGGAGGGATTCTTGCGGGCACGCCGCTGGCCCCAGTGGCACCGGTACCGGCCATTGCCGGTCTCAAAGACCACCTCGGAAAAGCATTCCCCGGCCCGGCGGGACATGATCTCGTTGGTTGACGTTGAAATCACCTTTAACCGGGGAGTCTTGCCGTAGAGTGCCAGGCAGACCGCATCCAGCAACGTGGATTTGCCGGCACCCGTGGGACCTGTGATGGCAAAGATACCGTCACTGACAAATTCGGGGGCACCAAAATTAATCTGCCACTCCCGTGTCAATGAATTTAAATTTTCAAAACGAAGTGAAATTAATCTCATGGAATCATCATCCTGTTGATACCTGTCATTGGGCCAGAGGATCATCCTCCTGAACAGCATTCACCGCTTCGTTGTATGTGGCTGTAAGCACATCCCGCTCTTCCCCTGCAATTTTATTGACATCCAGCAATCTTGAAAACAGGTCGTGCACAGAAAGCTCTTCCAGGGTTTGGACTTTGCTGTCATGTTTCGCCATCCGAAGGACCAGGCTTTTATTGCGAATCCGACCGATCTGCAGGAAAGAGTCTTTCACAGCCTCCTCTACCTGTTGTTTGAGATCCGGAACCATTGAATCTCCGGTGTATTCAATTTCCAGCCAGGCGCGGCTTTCTCTCTGTTTCAACACATTAATGTGGTCAAGAATTTTAAGAATGTCTCCTGAGATCCGTTTCAAGGACTGAAAACAGGGGACCTCTATCATTTCAATTTCAGGGGTTTTGCCGTCAAACCGGACCTCCACTACCTGCTTTTTCTGGTCTGCCTCCCCGAACCCCATGGGGATGGGAGAGCCTGAATACCGGATATGTTCTTTTTTATTCACAGTCTGAGGGATGTGAAGATGTCCTAGCGCAACATAGTCGAAACTATTGCCGAACACATCGGCCCCCACCTGGGACAGTGACCCCACATGAAGTGTTCTGACACCATCTCCGTCCACGGTTTTCCCCCCTGCGGCAAACAGATGCCCCATGCCGATAACCGGAACTAACGGACTGTCCTGCATCATTTTTTCAACATGATTGATTACCCGGCTGTAGTGGTCCTTGATCCCTTGAATCAGACCTGCGGCCTTATCATCCAGGCTTTCCCCCGCCTTAACACTTCTGATGTCCCGATCCCTTAAATAGGGGACAGCGCAGACAACGGCCTTAAGGCCTTCCTCTTCATCTTTAAGACAGATGATTTCATCTTCCAATGGATCTGTCATTGCCCCCACCACATGGATATTAACCGCCTTAAGCAGCGTTTTCGGAGCGTTTAAAAATGAAGGTGAGTCGTGGTTGCCCCCGGTGATCACCACATGGCGGCAGGCCGAAGCACTTATTTTAAACAAAAACTGGTAATAGAGCTGCTGGGACCGGTTGCTGGGGGTGGTGGTATCAAAGATATCTCCGCTCACCAGCAGGACATCCACGTTCTGATCCGTGATCAGATCTGCCAGCCAGTCCAGAAACCGGGAAAACTCTTCATACCGTTTCCGGCCGTAAAGCCTGCTGCCGATATGCCAGTCCGATGTGTGAAGAAGTTTCATATAATCCTTGTGCCCACTGTACCTGTCGTTATTCCTCCAGGCACCCATTGTTGATAGAAATTTATATGAAAGAACATCCAAAGTGTTTGAAATTCTTTCATCATTTGTTGTGAGGTACACCGTTGGCTAAACCTACCAGGTGTGCCTCATGGCAGTTAGGGCTCACTCAAAAATAACTTTACATTTTGAGAGCCGATTCATCCTGCTCACCAGCGTTGTGAAAACACGACATATCTTGATATGTCTTAGTTTCCATGCCTTGCTGAGCAGACGACTCAACTCGCAAAATTGGTAATTAATTATTGAGTAAACCCTTAGTCGCTTTTAAGTATCTGGGTCCGGCCGGTGACCAGTGCGTCCTTTATTAATTTGCCGGTCAGCGCCATCTGTCCTATCCGACCTTTTTTTCCGGATTCAATAATGTCCAGCAGCTGATCCCGTGTTTTGGGCGGACGGGCGGACTGATCTTTTTTTATCAAAGATACAGCCTGCACCGGGCAGGCGGTCACGCAGTTCCCACATCCAATGCATCGCTGCTGCGACACCGTAAAATCATCCTGATCTTTCCGGCGGGTTATCGCCTCAATTTGGCACTTTTTCGCACACAGCCCGCAGCCGGTACAGAGGTCTGCATCAATGGCTGCAAAAAAATTGGCCACCCAGAAATCAAGGGGCCGGGGCAGTTTTTTATGCATCCTTAACATACCGCAGCAGCAGCCGCAACAGGAGCAGATAAAATCAACATCCCGGGTATTGGAGGGCTGAAGCACCAGCCCCTCTTCCTGGTTTTTTTCAAGGATTGAAAGTGTCTGCTCAAGGTTGACCGCCTTTCCCATGCCAATCTTTACCGCTGTCTGGGCCAGGTGTCCCACGGCAAGGCAGGTCTCTTTCCGGTCCGTGGCCGCGCAGGCATTCCCCTGCATACCCTGTTTTTTCCGGCAGATGCACTCGCATATGGCAAAGGGGCCTTCTGACGCTTCAAGCAGATCTCTTACGGAATCAAACGCCGCAGGCTGTGCCTGAACCCGGATACTTTTTTCAATGGGGATGGTCCGCATCTGGGGCAGTTTGGCGCTTAGAAAATTGACCCCGAATTTGCGGTGGGAAGTATAGTCGTTAAAGTCTTTGATGAAATCATGGTTGAGCCGGGCAAGCTGGTACTCATACATTCCCACAACCAGCGGGGCATTGCGGTACCATTTAGTGCCCTTCTCCCCGCTCTTTTCATGGCCGCTTTCTATCCCGCCCTTGATAACACTGTTTTCAAGTGTCTTCTCAAGCTCCTCTTTTGAAGGGATAAAGCTTTGAACACGCTTGAAAATATCATCAAGGGACCGGGCTTTATGGCTCAGACAGGTGGCCAGCCTGGCTTCTTTGGGGGAAAAAATATGTTTTAAAACCCGGATATCGGATCTGTCAGGCGCTGACGGAAACCCTATGGGCTGGCTGTCCAGGTGCTGCTGAAGTTTTCTGAAGACATCTGTTTTTGGATCGGATAAATCTGCCATACTTATTTTGATGATTCCCTTTGATTTGCAATTTGTCTGTATAGTGACGAGATATCCGGCAAAAGTGACGGTGTCTCATCTCTGTATGTGATATGTACGGCATCAAAATCACATTGTGTGGCGCAGACCCCGCAGCCGATGCACCAGTCGGTATCCACCACGGCAATGTCGTCTTCCATCTCAATGGCTGCCACCGGACAGATATCAACGCAGTTTTCACAGCCGGTGCAGTTATCCGGATCAATGTTGCGCAGAAAATAGACCGCCATAAGCTCGTCCCGTGGAATCCGCCGTCTTCTTATGCTGCCCACATTCCAGCAGGCACAGCCGCAGCAGTTGCAATTGTGTTTAACCTTTGATGTTACATTGTCCACAAAGTGGACCAGCCCCTCTTGTGCGGCCTGATCAATAATATCGGCGGCCTCTTTTTTGGTAATCGGCCGTCCCAGTTTCTGCGCTATCAAATAGTCTGCCAGCTCATCAAACTTGAGGCAAACCTCAAGGGAGTGATTACAGCCCCGGCCCCACAGCTTTGCCTGCACCCGGCAGGGGCAGTGGGCCACGGCAATGGTGTCGGCATTATCGATAATGGTCTGCATCTGGTCATGGGGCAGTACGGCCTGCTGTTCGGGTTCCAGGGAGTGATGGATGGGGATGTACCGGTACGGTTTGGTGTCGGTCCCGCCAAAGGCTTTTTTTGTGGTGTCCCGGTTGAAATATTTGAGCACCAGTTTTGTCATTTTCCGGGCAGTTTCCGACTGGCTGCCGTCCCAGAAAAAAGACTGGGGAAATCCGAAACCTGCGTGATGAAAGCCATAGGATTTCTGTCCATCAACACCGGTAGTGCAGAAAATTAAATTTTTGCCCACCAGCTCATCAAGGGTCTCTCGAATGGTATCCTGCGCTATGCCACAATGTTCTGCAATCTCGTCAATGGTCTGGGTTTTTAAAGGGGTGGGCCAGGGGGTCAGGTGCAGTGCGACCTGCGCCTGCTTTTGGGTAAAGGTCTCTTTTAAAAGCGTTACAAGCGCATCGGTTAACGGCATTCCCGTCATGGACAGGTGGGCGGCAAGGCGCTGAAAAACATCTGTGGTCTGCGTCATATTTTACATTACCCCCCAAGTTCCTTTAATGCCTCATCCGTGGCCTTTTTAATGGCCTCAATCACGTCGGGCCTGACATCAAAGACCAGACCTTTTTTTTTGGCCAGGGCCTTGGCTTTCATATAGGATGCCACCAGCTCCTCGGGCAATATGATTTTCAACGCTTTTTTCTTGGGTTTTTCTTCGGGTTTCTGGATGACCATGTGCGCTCCTTTTGCTAATCGTTGCTGCCAATGGGTCTTTTTTACCGCCGGATCTTTCTTTCCACACAATTTTAGGCCACAGTGTACCCCAGGAGATCCTGAAAATAAAGACCATTGTTTCACCTCTGATCCACCATCAAGGTTCCACCTGCTTCGTTGCAGGTCGTTTGCGGTAGCGGACTACAGCTGCACGCCCTGCGTCTTGCATCTGACACCTTGATGGTGGCCAGAAAAAAACGAAAAGTCCAAATTTATTAGGTGGTGGATTTGGGCTCACTATTTCTCCCCACGGCACGCCCTGTCTTTGTGCCCCGGATCATGGCAATGCCCAATTATGGGCTTGACCCTGCCAGGATACTGGGATACCTTTCTTTCCTGGATTTATAATACTTTAACTAACAATTGCCATGCAGCCGGAAAAAAACATTTCACGTCAAAAGCCTTTTGAAGACAATAATTTTTCACACCTTGTAAAAGAGTGCCGCAGGTGTGTCATCTGCCGGCAAAAATGCCTGTTTCTCCAGACCTACGGATCTCCCGGCATTATTCGCAAGGCCTATTTAAATGATCCGATAAAATGGCAGAAAATTGCCTTTTTGTGCAGCCTGTGCGGGCGATGCACTGCTGTCTGCCCCAGAAAGTACGCCCCGGCACAAATGTTCCTTGAATTCCGAAGGAAAGCCGTTAAGAATGATCTGGTGGATTTTAAGAGATACAAGCCCCTGCTTGATTATGAAAAGATGGGCATGTCCAAAGGATTTCGATTCTATTATCTTCCACCGGACTGCCGAAGCGTTTTTTTCCCGGGATGCGCCCTTGCCGGCACCCGTCCAAAGCTTGTGGAAAAAACCTTTAAAGCGCTGCAGCAAATCCACCCCCGTCTTGGGATCATACTTGACTGCTGTATCAAACCGTCCCATGATCTCGGGCGCCAGGATTTTTTTATGCGCAAAATGCAGCTTTTTTTATCCCGGCTCAAAAAGCAGGGGATCCGGCGCCTCATTGTCACCTGCCCAAGCTGCCTTGCCACGTTCAAAACCTATGCCCACGGCATGGATGTTCAAACAGCGTATGAAATTTTAAGCGCCCGTCAAAGTGATGCTGTAGAACAAAGATCACAGTCTGTTGTGATTCATGACGCCTGCCAGGCACGGTTTGATCCTGTTGTGCACCATTCCATCAGAACCCTTGTGAAAAAAAAAGGGATCCGCGTTGAAGAACTGCCTGATAACCGGGAAAAGACCCTGTGCTGTGGAGAGGGAGGTGCTGTGGGATTTTTATCCCCGCCCTTTGCCGACGACTGGACAGATCGGCGCCTGAAGGATTTTAACAATCAAAAAACAGCATGCTATTGTGCCGGATGCACGGCAAGATTTGACAGGAAAGCTGATGCCTTCCATGTCCTGGATCTTTTCTTTGACCCTGACAAAGCACTGGCCGGCCGCTGCCGGGGTACCCCGTCCCCGATGACATATTCAAACCGGCTGATATTGAAGTTCAAACTGTTGACCCGCCTGGGGTTAAAACACACCGATCTGTTTTAGGTAAGTCTCAATCTGCATGGCAAGGGCTGCGGTTTTTGCCGAATCCCTGGGAATGATGAGAATGGTATCATCCCCGGCCACTGTTCCCATCACGTTTTCAATAGGATTGTCGTCAATGAACTTGGCAACGGTATTTGCGGTGCCCGGGCGGGTATGGATAACAATCAGGATGCCGTTGTGCTCAATCTTATGGGCCAGGGACTCAAAATAGGGGCCCTGGGACGGCAGCGGATCCTGCCGGGGCAGAGAATAGATCGCATTGCCGCTGTCATCCACTCCTTTGACGGCATTTATTTTTTTCAAGGCACGGGAGACGCTGGACTGCGTGGTCTTGACCCCGTGACGGGCCAGGATTTCAACCAGCCGGGTCTGGTTCCCGGACATCCCCTGTGACAACAACTTATGTAGTTTCGATGCAATGGTCATGGCGGTTTCATACCTCTAAATGCATATTTATGCAACAATAAAATAAAATATGCGCATTTTATACAAAAAAGCTTGACTATTGATCTATTTTTCTTCATTAATAGAGAAAATGAACTGCGAGAACCAATATTTTTGTTTTTAATTTAAGGAGTTGTAATGTCCAAAGAAAAAGTTGTCCTAGCCTACTCCGGGGGACTTGATACATCCGTGATACTTAAATGGCTTCTGGAAAAAGGATATGAAGTCATCGCCTATATGGCCAATATCGGCCAGGAAGAGGATTTTGAAACTGCCAAAGAAAAAGCATTAAAAATTGGCGCCTCCCAGGTATTCATTGAAGACATGAGAAAAGAGTTTGTCACCGACTATATTTTCCCGGTGTACAAAGCCAATACCATTTATGAAGGCCGCTATCTTTTAGGAACCGCCATTGCCCGGCCCATTATTGCCAAAAAACAGATTGAAATCGCCAAGGAAACAGGGGCCCAGTATGTCTCCCATGGCGCCACCGGCAAGGGCAACGACCAGGTACGCTTTGAGCTGTCCTATTATGCCCTCAACCCTTCTATCAAGGTGATTGCCCCCTGGAAAAACAAAGAGTTTTTAGATACCTTTAAAGGCCGGACCGATCTTCTGGAGTATGCTGAAAAACACGGCATCCCCACAAAACAGACCGCGTCCAAGCCGTACAGTGAAGACGACAACCTTCTGCACATCTCCCATGAAGCAGGAATTTTAGAAGATCCGGGACATGAATGTGAAGATAGCATCTATTCCCATACCGTGTCCCCGGAAGATGCGCCGGACACCCCCACAAAGATCAAGATAGAGTTTAAAGACGGCATCCCGGTCAAGGTCACCAACCTTGATGACAATACCGTCAAAACCGATGCCCTGGAACTGTTTGAATACCTGAACCAGATGGGAAAAGAAAACGGGATCGGCCGCCTGGACATGGTGGAAAACCGGTTTGTCGGCATCAAGTCCCGCGGTGTCTATGAAACACCCGGCGGTGCCATCCTCCACGAAGCACACAAGGATATTGAAGGCATTGCCATGGACCGCGAGGTCATGCGTCTTCGTGATATGCTGTCGGCCAAGTTTGCAGAGCTGGTTTACTACGGCTTCTGGTTCAGCCCGGAAATGGATTTCCTCATGGTGGCCATGGATAAAAGCCAGGAGGTCATCGACGGCGAGGTTACTTTAAAACTTTACAAAGGCTGCGCCTATCCTGTGGCCCGGACAAGCCCGTCATCGCTTTACAACCAGGATCTGTCCTCCATGGATATTGAAGGCGGCTACAACCAGGAAGACGCCGAAGGATTTATTAAAATCAACGCCATTAGGTTAATGGCGCACAGGAACATCCTGGACAAAAACAATTAGTCATCCTCCATCCTCCTAAAAAAAGGATGTGTAAAAAAAAGGGTCTGTAACCAATAGGTGGTTATCAGGTCCTTTTTTTTTGTCCAAATGGATCTAATAGCAGTTAGCTGTTAGGTGTTAGCTATAGTGATTCTCAAAAATATATTCCTAAAAAAAGTCATATAAGAAAAAAATCACCTAAAGGCAGATCGATTGTAACTCAGCGGGCTTTAAATTTTGAGTGATTGAAAATCATACCCGCGTATCGGAACGTATTGGTGCGATTTGCAACAACTGGTTGAAAACAGTCTTCATTATCCTAACAGCTAAAGACTAAGGGCTGATAGCTTCCATCCAAAATCCAATTTATGGATGGACACTTATTAAGGAAGGGGATCATTTATATGCGGAGCCCGAAATAACCGATGGGACCTGCGCACCGGCAACCCCTTGTCCTAAACCTCGCCGAACATCCTGTCCGGCTCACAGCGGGAGATCGGGCGTTCCGGCGCCCTGCCTCCACTTCGATCTACGCCGGACAACGGGTCACCGCCACTTCGGCCTTCCAGCTTTAAACGGAAAAACTTCAATGAATGTCTAATTATTTTTTAACACCAAAAAGCCGAATAATATCTCAATCAAATGCAACACAATTGAAACTCCAGGACGGTTAGGCAGGGGGATCAGGTAGGTGTTGAGGCGGCGTCAAACAGCCGCGGCCGCAGGACGCGATAAGCGGCTGTTTCCGCTTCCTGGAGGACAGGACGTCCGGAAGGATTTAGCTGAAATACCTGCCTGGTTCACCAGCCGGGTTAAGGGACTAGTTGATAATAAAAGAAAGGGGCCTCTAAAAATTAGGATTTTATTTTGAGCTAAAAGCAGAGAAATCGGAACAAAAAAAGATTATTGGCGGGATGGGCAAATCCTGTTTAGTTTCCAGAGTCAGACAACAGGTCGCCATCGCCTAAAAACTTGCCATTCAGCCAACGTCTCCGCCATCGAAAAACTGGTGTATTCATTCTTATACCCACTTTTTGATACGGATCCTCAACGGCAAACTGAATCGCCTCATTCTTGTCTTCCGTGTCCAGTATCGAGAGCCCGCCGATAATTTTACTGCCATCTTCACTTAAAAGTGCGCCAGAGCCCAGCAAGGATTTCCCAGCTGTCCTGAGGTGTTCCCGATGGCGTCCCCTGCATTTTTCACGAAGTTCATCTTTAGATTCATGGTCAGTGGCAATAATTTAATAGGGCATATTCTCAGCACCTTTCAGCATTGACGTTACAAGCGGTTTACTTCCTTAATTTTTAATTATCCATTGCTCTTTCAGTTTCCCGCAATGGGTTCCACAAACTGAGATTCCGAATCCCAGGGGAACAGTATCCAGGTATCCTGGCTCACCTCGGTGATGTAGGCGTCCACCAGGGGTTTACCCGCAGGTTTGGCGTATATCGTGGCAAAATATGCATCCGGCAGCATCTTCCGAACCACTTTGGCAGTGGTTCCCGTATCCACGAGATCATCAATGATCAGAAGATCCTTTCCGGTTCCCTCAACCGACTTGAGGACCTGGGGCTTCCCCTGATTTTTCCAGTCATAGCTTGTGATGCAGACTGTATCGATCATGTGAATCCCAAGTTCCCGTGCGATCACGGCCGCCGGGACAAGACCGCCGCGGGTGATGGCAACGATCCCTTTCCAGTTTTCATTTTTATCATGCAGCCGCCAGGAAAGGGCTTTGGCATCCCTGTGCAATTGTTCCCATGAAATCGGATAACTTCTCTTATACCGCTCTTTATTGTCTTCCATATCTGGCTGTGCTCCTGTTATTTTTTTTATCAAACCCATGCTGCATTTTGACATTTGATCAATTTGCCCTTATTTTATCTTCACCCATGTAAAAGATAAAGGATAAAATAGTGACCGACATAAATGAAAAATGCCTCAACTGCGGCGGGAAACTCTACATCCAGCGGACCTGAACCAAGGTCTATTTTCGCTGCAGGTCCTGTAGCACAAGATACCCGGAAGACAAATACAAAGAGCTGATGGATGATTATCTGGAAGAGCAGCTGGCCAATGTTCCTATTAATAGGCTGTAGGGAATTGATAATTGAAAATTTATAATGGATAATGGAGGAAGGAGACCATTTTGTAATCCGCGGCCCCTGTCATTTTATCTTTCAACTGCTTCATTTCGGAGCATTGGTTTCAAAAAGCTTTTGCATTTCTGCTGAAAGACAACTGTTCGCAACATAAAATCTTTCCCGGGAAATAAATGAGTCATAACCGCTATCGATGGCTAAAATTTCATAAAGCCGACCGAAAAGCGTTAGGGTACATTTTAGTAATTCCAGGACTTTTAATAATAGTCCGGGTTTTTAATTCAGTCGTTTGGGGAGTGGAAGTATAGACAAAGTACTCGGTATTTTTCACCTGACAATCCTGAGCACCTATACCATGATCGAACACCCCAAGAAAATTCGAATTGGCAGGAATTGTAAACCCCATGATACAGGTTAAAATAGTCACCGAGGATCATCGATTATCCCCCGACAATACTTCCACCAGTACTTCATGTTTCAGAATCGTTAAAACAGTTGTCTGAATAAGAAGTCATCAACCATACAGCAATGCGTATTTGGGGTATAGAAGATAAACCGTTCACGAAATTGTTCTAAGGTAGGTCATCAGGTTGATTTTCTTGTTCCTCAACCCAAGCTTTAGCCGGATATTGCGGCGATGAAATGCTACGGTGGTTGAGGAGATATTCAACAATTCGGATATGGCATCGGTTGTTTTGCCGTGGCGGATCAAATCTGCAATATCAAACTCTGTGGGGGTCAACCTGGCTTCCCAAGAGAGTAACTTTGTAGCCAAGGGAGATGTGATATTGTCAAGATTGGAAAGGGCTATTTCTAAAAAGGCCTTTTGGGTTCTGTCAAGGGGCTTGTTTTCAAGTTTTTCCAAATACGGTGAAACCAGTTTCTTAAGGTTGGCGAATATATTTTTTTCCAATTGAATTTTTTCCTGTTCACGGTGATCCAGCAGTACTTTCAATGCTGTATTGGCTTCATTTATACGTTCAGCATGTTTCTCCAGTTCTTTCTCCTTTAGTTTTAATTTTTTTTCAGTCCGGATCAGATCGGAGGTGTCCAGCCGGACACACCCAAGCAGAGGGGATTTGCCTTTTAACAGTATCGGAAACCGGCAGGTGAGCCAAAAGTTCTTCCGGTCGCCACCCGGTGTGGTCTCCACAAATGTCATGGGGCGGCCCTCGAATTTGGTGAGATCAGAATTTTTTCCATACTGTTGGCTGTAATCCGGGGGATAAAGATCCTGGTCGGTTAATCCCATAATGCCTTCTGGATGGTCTTTGACATAGTGGTTTAATAAAAACGCGTTGACGTAAATATAATGACCGTCATAATCCATGATGGAGGCAGCCCCGGGAAAGTTATCCATGAAAAGAGTAAACCGTTTTTCACTGGCCTTCAGATCCTGCTCAATCTTTTTTCTTTCGGTAATATCCTGAAGATGGCATACGTAATACATGGGCTGCTCATGTCTGTCAAATAGCATGGAATAACTCAAAAGGATCCACACAAGCTCTCCGGTTTTTTTGATGTATCGTGTTTCAAGATGATCAAATCTCAGTTCCCGGTTAAGGATTTTGTACTCGGACAATTCACTGGCTTTTATATCATCGGGGTGGGTGATGTCTTTATAATGTTTCTGCTTTAACTCGTCCTCGGTATATTCCATCATCCTACAAACATAAGCATTGGCTGCCAGGATATGGCCGTCAGGACTGGTCCGCATCATCCCGATGGCCGGGTCTTTAAATGCATATTGAAATTCTTTACGGCTTTGTTCCAGTGCTTTTTGCGATAGGGACAATTCCTGTTCTAATTCAGCGATTCGCTGTTTTAATTTGTTCATTTCGTCATTGGATCCTGACAGGGCTGCATTGTAGATATTCATATTATCGTCTTTCCTTGCCGTCCGGTTTTAAAGAAAATGGTCTAAAAAAAATATCAACCGCTCTGTAAAAAGGCAAATATTTTATCTGCATGGCGTTATTGACGGGTAAAAACAATCATTACCCTCTCTTTTTTCTATCTTTCGTTTAAAATTTTAGGGTGCTACTGTCCAGTTAGCCAGTAATTTAAATGAACCTGCACAGCTTGAAACTAACCGCGCCAAAACAAGGGATGCCGTACTGGTCACCGCCCGAATTCTTTCAACAGGAGGGATGTATGTTTACTGGGAAAACGTATCAGGAAGTCTACGATAATTTTAAATGGAATATCCCGGAAGAGTACAATATCGGTGCGGATACCATTGTCATAATTGAAAAACTACAACAGCTGATCCAATCTCAAATCAGGATAAATAAAAGGAGTCTCCACTGAAATGAACGGAAGAATGCAGACGTTAGACCAATCGGAACTGACCAAGATTCATGATGCCACTTTGACTGTTTTCAGGGAAACCGGTGTCCGATTCCAGGATGAGGAAGCTGTGGAAATTTTCAAACGCCATGGGGTTAAAACGGATCAAGATGTGGTGTTTATCGATTCAAAGACCCTGGAAAACGCTCTTGAATCAGCCCCCTCCCAGTTTACTCTGGAGGGGCGGGAACCGTCAAAAAGCGTAACCATCGGAGGAGATCATATGGCCCTGGCCCCTGGATACGGGAGCTGTCACATCCTGACAGCTTCGGGTGAAATGAGAGACCCCACCTGTGAGGATTATGATAATTTCTGCAAATTGGTTCATACATCGAAAATACTGAATATGAACGGATGTTTGATGGTAGACCCCCGTGATATAGATCCCCTGAAGTCACATCGCTATATGATTCGGTCAAATATTCTACTGTGTGACAAACCCTTTTTCGGCAGTTCGGTTTCCCGTGAGGCTGCCCGGGATTCTTTCCACATGGCCGGAATGGCATGGGGAGGCACCGACCAACTAAAAGACAGGGCGGTTATGATTGCCATCATCAACTCTCTTTCCCCGCTCCAGTATTCATCTGAAATGGCGGGAGCTATTATTGAATATGCTAAAAACGGCCAGGCAAACATGCTTGGGGGGATGGTTATGGCAGGAGCCACAGGACCTGTTCAGTTACCGGGCACCGTTGTGCTCCAGAATGCAGAATTTTTGTCGGGAGTCGTTCTGGCACAGCTTACACACCCAGGAGCCCCATGTGTATATGGCGGAACCAGCACAATAACAGATATGAGAACCGGGCTACCTTTAGTGGGTGCTCCTGAGCAGATGATCCTCCAGAATGCCCAGGTCCAGGTCGCAAAATACTACAATCTCCCTTGTCGGGGCAGTGGTGGAATTTCCGATGGTTTCATACCCGATGGACAGGCCGCTATGGAGTCTGCAATGGCTTTGATGACAACATTGAGAAGCGGCAGTAATTTTATCATCCAGTCCGCCGGGATTCTCAGTGCTTATCTGATGATGTCCTATGAAAAATTCATCATGGACGAAGAAATTCTGGCCAGGATCTTGAGAATGTTCAAACCACTGGATTTTTCCGATGAGCAAATTAATCTCGAGACCATTCAGTCAGTGGGTATTGGCAATGAGTATCTGACCCACCCCACCACCTTTAAGCATTTCAGAAAAGAGTATTATGTATCCGGTCTGACTCGCCGTCAAAGCCACGAAGCATGGGTAAATTCAGGCAAAAAAGCCATTCATGAGCTGGCTACCCAAAAAGTGAAGGAACGGATTGGTGCATATGAAAAGCCGGATATCTCACCTGAAATTGAAGCAGACCTGAATCTATATGCTGGACTGAAAAACTAACTGAATTTATTTAAAATTGGGGAAAATATTTTGTCTATACCCTTTTGGTCTTTGTTCGATTTTCAGAGGGGTCAATTGTTCCGGCAGTCGATGCCTGATATTTTGCCCCAAAAATCCAGGAGACGCTAAATGGATTACAAAGGAATCATCTTTTCTCAAACCAGTGCCGTTGGTATCTTGACACTGAACACTCCTGAAAAGATAAATGCCCTCTCCCTGCCGATGATCCGGGAAATGATCCATGTTCTGGAAAAAGTTGCCACTGATGAATCAGTCAAAGTGTTAGTTTTAAAGGCCAGCGGCAACCACTTCTGCGCCGGTCATGATCTGGCTGAAATGGTTGACCAGGGGACCAAAGAGTACAAATTCATCTTTGACCAATGCACCCGGATGATGATGATGCTCCACGAAATCCCCCAGCCGGTAATAGGTGTGGTACAGGGAATTGCAACAGCTGCAGGCTGCCAATTAGCTGCCTGGTGCGATCTGGTCGTGGCTGCTGAGAATGCCCGATTCTCGACACCGGGGGTTAAGATAGGCCTGTTCTGTACAACCCCGATGGTGGCGATCACCCGGGCCATCGGCAGAAAGGCGGCAATGGAAATGCTGTTGACAGGTCGATATTTTTCCGCAGCCGAAGCTAAAGAACTGGGCTTAATCAACCGGGTTGTGCCCCTGGAAGAACTGGATGCCGAAGCCATGAAATTGGCCGAGCAGATATCTCAAGCCAGCGGTTTCGCTTTGGCTATCGGCAAACAGGGCCTTTATGCCCAAGCAGATATGACCGATGCCCAGGCATTGCACTATGCCAAACACACCATTGTCATGAACAACACGTCCAAGGACGCCCAGAACGGCATTAAAGCCTTTTTGAATAAAACCACCACAGAGTGGGAAAACCGGTAACTCACTTACTATCATTAAAAATATAACACCGGTAAGCAGGAAAATCCGACTTTCTATGCTGCTGAAAACAGAGTGTAAAACAAGTTCAATTAGTACGATCAAATGATAGCAGGCGTAAATCTATCTCAGCTTAGATTTTCAAGGTTTTCTCTGAGCGTTGCTTTGTTCTGTTATTCCTGCCTATCATTTTGCCGCAAATAGTCAGTAAAAATACCATACTCTACCAGTATCCCTGGATAAAAGCATTGCCTGGAAAGGCGTTGACTACTTCCTCCAGCTCTTAGTTCTAACCGAAATTTAGCAGCGACACATTGTATTCAAAATAACCTGTCCGATATTTCTTATTTTCAAAGGTTTTTAAATTAGGAATTTGGAGCGGATTTTGTCTATAAGTCAACTCTTTTAACAAGGTGAGCACTACTGGCTACAGTGTCATTTATTTCATCATAAAAATAATCCTGTGGACAATCCGGTACCTTAAACCGAGATGGATGCCGGTGAGGTGAGTGAGATTTTCAAGCT
>CAZLTD010000024.1:0-54291 GCA_964562385.1 uncultured Desulfobacula sp. | reverse complement strand
CTGTCGATTTCTCACTGAACAATTTTCAAACATCAAACCGATGGTTGTTTTGTTGCTTCTGGCTATCGGCAAAAACCAGAGTAATATACACGCGACCGTGTTTCTTGTCAATTAGTTTTTCTAATTAATTGAAAATTATTTTATGATATTTTTTCTTGCCGGCCCGCAGCAAAATTTCATCTCCAACAGCAGCACCACCTGATACCACTTGATCAAAACTTGCCACCCGCTCGCCATCAATGTAAGCCCCGCCCTGTTTTATCAACCGCCTGGCATCGGACTTGGATTTACACAACCCGATTTCACAAAACAGATCAGCAGCCTGCATGGCATTCACAAAGGTATCCTTATTATAGGACGATGATGGCACTGAATCATCAGTGACAGCTGAATGGCTGCCACGGGGAATCGTACTATCCTTTAACAGGTCTTCCGGGATATTAATACCACCAAAAACAGAAACGGTTGCTTTGAGTGCTTTTTGAGCTTCTTCTTCGCCATGACAGATTTTTGTAGCCTCATAGGCCAGAATGGCTTTGGCCTTGTTCAGGTCAGCTCCTTGAAGTTTTTCAACCCGTGCTATCTGATCCATTGGCAGAAAAGTGAACAACTTTAAGAAACGACCAACATCGGCGTCATCAGAATTGACCCAGAATTGGTAATACTCATACGGAGCAAACCGGTCTGCATCCAGCCAGACAGCCCCTTTATGGGTCTTTCCCATCTTAATACCACTGGCCGTGGCAATTAAAGGAAATGTCATACCAAAGGCCTGTTTCTTTAATGTCCTTCGAACCAGATCAATACCGGCAACAATATTGCCCCATTGATCGGACCCGCCCATCTGTAGCAGACAGTCATGGGATTGGGCAAGCTGCATAAAATCATAGGATTGCAGCAGCATATAATTAAACTCAATAAAGGTCAGCCCGTCTTCTGAGTCCATGCGCGCTTTATAGCTTTCAGCCTTAACCATACGGTTAACACTGAAATGCCTGCCAATATCTCTTAAAAATGGGATATATTCCAATTTTGTGAGCCACTCTGCATTGTCCAGCAGCAAGGCTTTATCGTCATTAAAATCTAAAAAACGGGAAAGCTGACTTCTAAGACCCTTCTTATTTTCTTCAATTTGTTCATGGGTAATAATTTTACGCAGTTCGGTCTTGCCGGATGGATCACCAATCAGACCGGTCCCACCGCCAACCAGCGCGATCGGCCTGTGCCCGGCTCTCTGCATATGCGCCAGCGCCATGATACAGACAAGGCTGCCAACATGGAGACTTGAAGCCGTCGGGTCAAAACCGATATAGCAGGTTGCCCGATTATTTTCCAAATATTCTTCCAACTCACTGGTATGTGTGAGGTCTTCAATATATCCGCGTTCTTTCAAAACCGACAAAACACTCATTGCAATACTGCCCTTCTTCTGGGATTATTTTTTAGTATATTCCACTGCTCTGGTTTCCCTGATAACCACGACCTTCACCTGTCCCGGGAATGTAAGATTTTCTTCTATCTGCCTGGCTATATCACGGGATAAAAGCATCGCACTTTCATCGGTAATTTTTTCACTTTCCGTAATAACACGAATCTCTCTTCCTGCCTGAATGGCATAAGTATTGGTGACGCCGTCAAAAGCGTTTGCAATGTTTTCCAGATCTTCCAGGCGTTTAATATAGTTCTCAAGACTTTCTTTCCTGGCCCCCGGACGGGCGCCGGATAAGGCATCAGCCGCCTGCACAATGTAGTCGTAGACAGATTCCGGCATTTGGTCTTCATGATGTGCCGCAATTGCATGCACAACATTTGTTTTCTCACCATATTTTTTGGCCAGTTTGGCGCCAATAATCGCATGGGCCCCATCAACTTCATGGTCCACGGCTTTACCGATATCATGAAGCAACCCCATCCTTTTGGCTAATTTCACATCAAGTCCCAATTCTGCAGCGATCGCACCAGACAAAAATGCAACCTCAACGGAGTGTTGCAGCACATTTTGAGCATAACTGGTCCTGAACTTGAGTTTACCAAGAACCTTGATAAGTTCGGGATCAATTCCATGGACTCCCAAATCAAATGCTGCCTGTTCACCCGCTTCTTTAATGGTAGCGTCCACCTCTTCAGTGGCGCGTTCAACAACATCTTCAATCCTGGCAGGGTGAATCCTGCCATCAGATATCAGCTTTTCAAGCGCAATCCTGGCCACTTCTCTTCGAACAGGATTAAACCCGGACAAGATCACAGCCTCAGGCGTATCATCAATGATCAAATCAATTCCGGTTGCAGCTTCTAATGCGCGGATGTTTCTTCCCTCCCGGCCAATGATTCTGCCTTTCATCTCATCGCCTGGCAGGTGAACCACCGATACGGTTCGTTCGGCAACATATTCACCCGCATATCTTTGAATAGAAGTAGAAATTATCTTTTTAGCTTCTTTACCCGCGTTTTCTTTGGCCTCGCTGGTAATCTTCTTAATCAGCTTGGCGCCTTCATGCTTTGCTTCATCCTCCATAGCTCTGAGCAGGAGTTCTTTTGCTTCATCCAGGGTCAGTCCGGATACTTTTTCAAGCTCTTTTTTAGTCTCCTCAAGAAGGTGAGAAAACTTTTCTTCCTTTTTGCTGGCAGAATCAAGCTTTCGCTGAACCTCTGACTCTTTACGCTGTACATTCTGTTCTCTTTTGCCCAACTGGTCTTCATGACGGTCTAATTTCTCAGTTTTCTTAGAGAGTCTGCGTTCTTCCTTTTTCAGTTCAGCTCGGGTCTCTTCAGTTTCAGCATCGAAATCACTTTTCATTTCAAGAAGCCTCGATTTGGCTTCAAGCTGCGCTTCTTTCAGTAAGCTAGCTGCCTTGTTTTTTGCCTCTTCGAGTATCCTGGCCTGTTCATCTTCAACGTCCAGGTTCTCCTGAACCATTTTTTTCTTCAGAATGAGAAAGGCAACAACTCCCAAACCAATCAAGACTACCACAACTGATGAGAGCAAGACCGTATATTCCATTCAGATAATCTCCTAAAATTATATTAACATCAACATATCGTGTTGTAATCGTTCATTATTATCCTGTTATAACAGGAGGCTTAATAAAAATGTAAAATGGGGTATGATCTTTGGAAGGCAAAGTCTTGATATGCGTGTTGCGTTACCCCCACAAACTGCCGTGTTGCTGGTTTAGGCTTTGAACCAAAGGTTCAAAAGGTGGGCTGTCCAGTAATACCTTTAGGCTTTTCCTTACAAAGAGGAACCTAGCTCACCAGTAACAGTGTGGACTCCCTTTTTACTATGCGTTAGGACAAAGACTGTCATACAATCACGCACAATGCAGGGGTAATATCTTAAATTCAACCGCTATCCTATTCCTTTTTCAATTTTTTGTACCATGGAAGAAATTCTTGTATCGATCTGACTTTCAAGTTTTGCGTGCTGTACTTTGAGTTCATGATAATCTTTTGACAGATTCATGGCAGCCAACAGCAATATGGCAAGCTTACTCTTAGCACTTGTTTTATTCGGGAACAATTGCTCGGCATCCTTAATGTATTTCTTCAAATATTGTGCAACCTGCTCCGGGTTTTCAACCTTATCGTCCGGTTTAAACCTAAACTCCTCCCCAAATAGATCGATTATTACAATTTCATCCAAAAAAATCCCTTTTTCCTGAAAACCATCTCGGTTCATTTGTTTGATGGCAACTGTCCTGGCTAACTATCTGAAAACTGGTTTAGCTTTCCCAATAGCCCATCGATTTTTGATTGTATAACCGTTTCCCTTTCTGAAAACCTTTTTTCAGATGCAGTAGATTGATCAATCTGCGCCTTATGTCTTTCAAGTGCTGCTTTAAGCTCTTGATTTTCCGATCGCAGAGAACGGCAATGGTCTATCAACCAATCGATTTTACCATCGATATCATCAAACTTTTTTTGTAAAAGGTCATTACCCAATTTCATATTCTCACAAAGCTTATTGATCGCCAGTATAATTCAAAATCTTTTATAAAGTCAAGGCAATTCATCCGTCAAGCTGATGAATCAAGCGCCCTGCCATCTCAAGCTCTTCAAGCGTATTCACCCCAATGACCTGCCGTGGATCATCCGCAACCACCACAGATAATTTTTGATTTTTCTTTTTGGCAATGGCAATGACATCCGTTAAATAGTATTCGTCCTGATTGTTGTCAGGCCGAAGCTGGCCAATGGCTGAAACAAGACTTTTTTTATCAAAACAATAAATACCCGCATTAATTGTTTTGATCTTTTTTTCCTCTTCAGTGGCATCTGCTTCTTCACGGATGCAAACAAGATTGTTATCGTCATCAACAATGAGTCGGCCATAACCGGTTGGTTCATCGATATTCGTTGCCAAAACCGTCACTTTTGCGTTTGATTTTCGATGCCCGTCAATCAGGCGGTTCAGGGTATCCGGTTGAATCAGGGGCACATCACCGCAAAGCACCAGCACATCTGAAACCTCAGGGTTCAAATCAGGAAGTGCCGCCTTAACCGCATCTCCGGTACCAAGCAATTGTTTCTGCAATGCAAAATGAACATCAAAATCCTTAATCACCTCATTTTTTACCAGATCGGCCTGATGGCCGATAACAACGTGAATATTTTCCCCTGCAACGCGTGCCGCACAACCTACAACATGAGCGACCATACTTTTCCCGTCCACTTTGTGAAGAACCTTGGCAAGATCCGACTTCATCCGTGTCCCTTTGCCAGCGGCAAGTATCACGACTGCAACACTTTTATGATTTCCCATTGATAAACCTGTGATTTTCAGTGTCTTTGTATTTTAGTTAAAAAAAGGGGATGTGTTTCAGCAACACATCCCCTTTTTAATCCGAACAAAATAGTAATTAAAAAATTACATATTTTTAATATTTAATCTATAAATTGCTCTTTTAAGTGCTGCTTCGGCTCTAGCCACATCAACACCATCCGACCGGCTGGCCAGCCGGCCTTCCGCTCTTTTTTTGGCCTGTTCAGCACGGGCGGCATCAATATCGTTTTTAAGCTCAGCAGACTCTGCAAGTATCGTTACCTTATCCGGTAACACTTCTGCAAAACCGCCATTCACAAAAAGATATCTGTCTTTACCGCTGGTATCCTGGTATCGCAGCATACCCGTTTTCAAAGATGTCAGGAATGTAGTATGTCCCTTTAAAACACCAAATTCACCTTCGGAACCGGGAGCAACTACCAGTTGGGCTTCCTCGCTGACAACTGCCTTTTGCGGTGTGACCACTTCAAGAAATAATTCTTTAGCCATCATATCCCTCCGAGTGCTTTATTAGGCTTTTGCCTTTTCAATGGCTTCTTCAATAGAGCCTACAAAAGCAAATGCATTTTCAGGAAGATCATCGTGTTTTCCTTCAATAATTTCTTTAAATGATCTTACTGTGTCTTCAACCTTGACAAATTTACCAGGCATTCCTGTGAAAACCTCAGCTACATGGAAAGGCTGTGACAAGAATCTCTGCAGCTTTCTGGCACGCTGTACAGTGATTTTATCTTCATCGGACAGCTCGTCCATACCCAAAATTGCAATAATATCCTGGAGCTCTTTATATTTCTGCAAGGTCTGCTGTACAACACGGGCAACATTGTAATGTTCTTCACCAATGTAGGCCGCATCCAGGATTCTGGAAGAGGAGTCAAGTGGATCAACCGCAGGATAAATACCAAGCTCAGCAATCTGACGGGAAAGAACAACGGTTCCGTCAAGATGACCAAATGTGGTTGCAGGGGCCGGGTCAGTCAAGTCATCGGCAGGTACGTAAACGCACTGTACCGCGGTGATTGAACCTTTATCCGTTGATGTAATACGTTCCTGAAGCTCACCCATGTCAACAGCAAGTGTCGGCTGGTAACCAACAGCAGAAGGCATACGACCCAGGGTTGCAGATACTTCTGCACCGGCCTGGGTAAAACGGAAGATATTATCAACAAAGAGAAGCACGTCCTGGCCCTCTTCATCACGGAAATACTCTGCGCAGGTCAATGCGGAAAGCGCAACCCTTGCGCGGGCTCCCGGAGGTTCTGTCATCTGGCCGTAAACCAGTGCACATTTCGGAAGAACGCCGGAATCTTTCATTTCATGGTAAAGGTCATTACCTTCACGAGTTCGTTCTCCAACACCACCGAATACGGAGATACCACCATGCTGCATGGCAATGTTGTTAACCATTTCCATCATGATAACGGTTTTACCAACACCTGCACCACCGAACATACCCATTTTACCACCACGCGGAAACGGTACCAGAAGATCGATAACCTTAACGCCGGTTTCCAGAACCCTTACAGTTGTATCCTGCTCTGTAAACTCAGGTGCATGTCTGTGGATGGGAAGCATTTTGTCCTGAGAAATATCCCCAAGACCGTCAACCGGACGTCCGACAACGTTCAGAACGCGGCCAAGAGAAGCTTCACCAACAGGCATCATAATCGGAGCACCTGTATCTTTTACAGGCATTCCTCTTTGAAGACCATCAGTTACGTCCATACCGATACATCTGACAACATTGTCACCCAGATGCTGCGCAACTTCGATAACCAGGTTGTCTTCCATATCACCGATTGTAGGGTTGGTTAGTGTCAAAGCTGTGAGAACCGGAGGAAGGTTTCCGGGTTCAAATTCAACATCAACAACAGCACCGAGTACCTGTGCTATTTTACCTATATTTTCAGCCATTTTTCTCTCCTATAAAGCTGTTTGTATATTAAAGTATATCTTTCTATCCCTTAAGTGCCTCTGCACCGCCAACAATATCCATAAGATCGGCCGTAATTCCTGCCTGTCTTGTTTTGTTGAATATTGTCTGAAGTTCATCAACCATATCCTCACATGCCTTGGTTGCGTTCTCCATCGCTCTCATTCGAGCGGCATGTTCACTGGTTGATGTCTGGAGCAGTGCATCATATATCTGAATAAAGATATTCTTGGGCAGCATTTCACTGAGCAACGCATCAGAAGAAGGTTCGCAGATATGTTCCGGAAGGAATCCGGCATCGGCATCTTCTTGTTTTTCTTCAACCATGTCATCCAGAGACGGAATGGGAAGGATCTGTTTTAATGTTGCATCCTGTCTTGCCACACTGATAAATTCTGAATAAATCAGATATACTTCATCAACAGCCCCTTCAAGGAAACTGTCTATCAATTTCTGGCCCGAGGACGATGCCACGGCGAACTCAACAGTTCCGCCAACCACACCGATAAATTCATCTTCAATGGGTTGGGGTTGTTTGTTGGCCCAGTCTCTTCCGCGTTTACCAAAGCAGATGAGAGAGACATCTTTTCCTGCAAGCTCAGAAGCGATAAATTTCTCAGCTTTTGTAATTAAATTTGTATTAAAACCGCCACAAAGTCCTCTGTCCGAAGTACAGAGAATGAGCGCCACTTTTTTAACATCATCGCGGGGTACAAGCAAAGGGCTTGCATCCTCACCGGATTTACCGGCGATGCTTCCCAGAACTTCTGCAAATTTGCCGGCATAAGGTTTAAATGCCTCCATTGCATTCTGGGCACCGCGCAGTCTTGAAGTGGCAACCATTTTCATGGCAGAGGTAATCTGTTTAGTCTTTTTAACACTGACTATTTTCGATTGTACTTCTTTTAAAGTTGCCATATGATTTACCTTTCAAGCCTAAAGTTGAGTGAAAAATTCACGATATCTTCCAATATTACTTATATGGTATCCTTGAATTCTTCGTCATAGGCTTCCAGGGCTTGTTTCAGCTTGCCTTCAATTTCATCGGTGATCTCTTCTTTTTCTTTAAGACCGGAAAAAATTTCAGGAAAACGATTTTCAACAAACGTGTAAAGGCCTTCTTCATATTTATCAACAGCTTCTCTGGGGTATTTATCAATATATCCTTTGGTACCAGCATACAGCGCTGTTACCTGTTTTTCCATGGGCAGCGGTTTAAACTGGGGTTGTTTCAACAATTCAACCAGTCTTTCACCACGGGTCAGCTGTTTCTGAGTTGCTTCATCAAGATCGGAACCGAATGCGGCAAACGCTTCAAGTTCACGGAACTGAGCAAGATCCAGTCTCAAGGTCCCTGCAACCTGCCTCATGGCTTTTACCTGAGCAGAACCACCAACACGGGATACAGAAAGTCCTACATCGATAGCGGGTCTGATACCGGCAAAGAAAAGGTCTTTGTCCAAAAAGATCTGACCGTCTGTAATGGAGATAACGTTTGTCGGGATAAATGCAGACACGTCACCTTCCTGGGTTTCAATAATCGGAAGGGCTGTCAGAGAACCTGCACCTTCTGCATCACTGAGTTTTGCAGATCTTTCAAGAAGTCTTGAATGGTTGTAAAAAATATCACCAGGGAAAGCCTCACGTCCCGGCGGACGTCTAAGAAGCAAAGATACCTGACGATAGGCAGCAGCCTGTTTTGAAAGGTCATCATAAATAATCAGGGCATGCTCGCCTTTATCTCTGAAATATTCACCCATGGCGCAACCGGCGTAAGGTGCCAGGTACTGCATGGCTGCTGATTCGGAGGCAGAGGCAATAACAACAGTTGTGTAGTCCATTGCACCGTGCTCTTCAAGCGCTGCAACAACCTGGGCAACTGTAGATTTTTTCTGACCGCAGGCAACATAGATGCATTTCATGTCCGTTTCTTTCTGGGCAAGGATAGCATCAACCGCAACTGCTGTTTTACCGATCTGGCGGTCACCGATGATCAACTCACGCTGGCCACGGCCAACAGGAGTCATGCCGTCAACCGCTTTGGCGCCTGTGTAACAGGGTTCATGAACACCTTTTCTGGCAATAACACCAGGAGCAACCAGCTCCATGTTCATGAAAGTATCGGAAGTGATCGGACCTTTACCGTCAACCGGCTCACCAGTTGTCGTTACAACACGTCCCAGAAGGGCTTCGCCAACCGGTACGGAAGCAATACGGTCTGTTCTTTTAACGACATCGCCCTCTTTGATGACTTTATCATCACCAAGAATCGCAACACCGACATTGTCTTCTTCAAGGTTCAATGCCAACCCCAAGATACCGCCCGGGAATTCAACAAGCTCCATGGCTTTTACTTTTTCCAGACCATATACGCGAGCAATACCGTCACCCGCGGAAAGAACCACACCTGTTTCGCTCAGGTCGACCTCTGCATCAAATCCTTTGATCTGGTCTTTTATTATTTGGCTTATTTCTTCTGCTTTAATTTCCATTAGACACTCTCACCTTTTTTTAAAGTTTCTCTCATATTCATCAGCTGAGTTTTTACGCTGCCGTCCAGAACAAGATCCCCTAATTTTGTAACAACACCACCAATGAGACTTGGATCCTGCTCAACATTCAGAACAATATCTTTCCCGGTCTTTTGGGACAATGCTTCTTTGATTTTGTCCACTGCATCTGAGGACAGCTCAGTTGCGGATACGATACTGGCCTTGACAACGCCCTTGAGCTCATCCGCCAGATCTTTATAAAAAGAAGCAATTTCTCGTATAAAACCAATTCTTCCCTTATCAAACAAAAGAATCATAAATGACTTCATGATTGCCGACAGATCTGTTGCAGCCAAAACGGCTTCCAAAACCTTTTTTCTGTCATTTTTATTAAACAATGGATTGATCAATGCTTGTTCGAATCCCTCTTGCGTTTCAAAAAGTCCGACAATGGATTCAAGTTCAGCATTATATTGTTCTGCCTGGCCGTCTTCCTGGCCAATAAGAATCAATGCTTTGGCATAACGCCTTGAAACTGCTAAATTTTTCATTATGCCACCACCTTTTTCAAATAGTCATCAACAAGTTTATCCTGATCGTCGGATGAGATGGAGGCCTTAATGACTTCTTCAGCTTTTTCCATAGCTTTTTCAACAACTTCCTGCTGTAACTTAGCCTTGGCAGCTTTAAACTCCTGTTCGATATTGCGTTTTGCCATATCTTCCAGCTTTCCAGCCTGCTCCTCAGCTTCAGCAAGAATACGTGTTTTTGCTTCTTCACCCTGTTTAATGTAATCTTCAACAATCTGTTTAGATTCCTGATCAAGATTTTTAAACTTGGCCTGATATTCGGCAAGTTTCTTTTCAGCATCTGCTTTTTTCTTTTCCAGTTCATTGATCTCCTCTTCAATTCCCTGAGAACGGGACTTTAAAAGAGGAGGCACGGTCTTTTTAATTACAATGAACGCACCTAATGCAAGAATGCCAAAGTTCAATACTTTCCAAGTATCGATCGTGAGCCATGAATTATGAACCCCGCCATGTCCGTCGGACGCGGCCCATGCAGCACCGATCATAGCTACGGAAACCATCACAACAAGAGATGCCATCCGGAGCATTTTTTGGGTCATTTTACTGTTCATCATTAGCAGGCCCTCCCTAAAATCTTTTCACCAATGGCTTTGGCAAATGCCTCAACCTCACCATCCAGTGATTTGCGGGCTTGCTCTGTCTCTGTTGCCACCTGCTCTTTAATTTCAGCAAGATTGGCCTGAGCTTTTTTGTTAATTCTCTCGATAATTTCCTGCTCTTCTTTTGACGCCTCTTCTATGAAAGCTTCTTTTTGAGTCAAGCCTTCAGATCTGGCCTGTTTCAAACCACTTTTGTAAGACTCTTCGCCGGCAACCATATCATTGGCAGCATTTTGCGCACCACTGCGCATGCCTTCAATTTTTGCCTTTCTTTCGATGAGCACATTACGGATTGGTTTGTACAAAACCAGATTGAGAACAAAAAGCAGAACCAGGAAATTGATCATCTGATATACCAATGATATATCAGGAATCACAGTTATCATAAAATCCCCTCCGCCAGTTAAAAATTATAAATAAATCAACCACTTATATCTTACTGACTGTTTTTACGCAAAAACAGCCTAAATTTAAATCAAATCGAGACTTGAGTACCATCCAGACATTCATTTGTCAACATTGAAAAAGAAAATATTTCAAGGATTGACAGGGGTTCACCGCATCCTTGACACACCGTGGAAAATGAAGAAAAATTCTCTTTTAGGGCACGCCAAAAAAACAGGAATTTTTCACAAAAAATAGTTTTAATGGATACGGTAAGGAATCGTTACAAAACAACTTGATCTAAATTGTTTCCAAAACCCCTTAAAAGACTGGGTGTTTTAAAAACAAAAATTCAGGTAAGGCAATGCACAGCTTTGCCCCTAAGTAATTTTGTAGCCGATCCTAAGTTATGAAAACTTAAATAATCAATTATTCATTCCCGGAACAATGATTCTCGAATCCTTGGCTTTTTTCTGCTGTTCCTGCATTCTTCGCAAACTTTCCATCACTTTCTGGGTCTCCCCATCCATGGCTTTGGGAAACAGATCAATTGCCTCGGATAATGTGGCAGCTTCGAGTTTGGCCTGGATTGGAATTGGGCCCTGAGGTGTATTCAACTGGGTTCTTCCCAGATAAATACAGTCACGGCTGCCGTCTTCGGCGCCATCGATTTTTATCGGTGTGAGCACCTGGATGCTGCCTATTTTTAAATCTGTAATTGATTCTTCTTTATATAGGTTTTCTTTGTCAATAATGAAGTTAAGCCCTTCTTGGGTCCCTCCGGTATCACTCATCGTTTTCTCCTCATATCTAATATCATATAAAAAATCCGGCAATCTGCCGGAAAAGCACCTCATCTTTAACCTGTACAAAATTCATTGGCAAGCAATTGTTGCGCTTGTTTACTGTGAATTCTAAAAAAAAATATCTGTCGCTTATTAATAATAGTGATTAAGACCTGCCAATATTTTAATTGGCCGAAAATTTACGCATACTGATATTCAGTAAAATACCAAATCCCACCATATTGGTGACAACAGAAGATCCGCCATAGGATACCAGCGGCAGCGGAACACCCACTACCGGCATCAACCCCATCACCATGCCGATATTGATAAAAATCTGCCAGAAAATCATGGCTGTAATACCAAAAGCAAGAATAGATCCGAACATATTCCGACAATTGTAAGCGATATTCAGCCCCCAGAACAGCAGGATAAAATAGAGCATCAAAAGAATGCTGCACCCCACCAGGCCCCACTCTTCCGCCAGTACAGAAACAATAAAATCCGTATGCTGCTCCGGTAGAAAGGACAACGCATTCTGGGTTCCTTTTAAAAACCCTTTTCCGGTTAACATGCCGGAACCGATGGCTATTTTTGACTGGATAATATGGTACCCGGCCCCGAGAGGGTCCCTGTCCGGATTAAGAAATGTCAGGATTCTGGATTTCTGATACTCTTTAAGCGTATACCAGATTAAGGGGGCCGCAGCCAGACAGGTTCCAAAGGCAGAAAAAAAGACTTTTCGCTCCACCTTTACAAAAAGGGTAATTGAACCTGCAATTAACAACAATAAAAGTCCTGTTCCCAGATCCGGCTGATTCACGATCAAGGCAAACGGGATCAGACAGAGTATGACAGGTTTGATCAATTTACGAAAATTCAGTCCATCCTGGGACACGGGAGTGGAATATACCGATGCAAGACTGATAATCAGTGCTATTTTCATTACTTCGGACGGCTGGATACGGACAAACCCCATGACCAGCCACCGCCGGGATCCTCCGCCCAGTTGTCCGAAGACCAGTACACTGATTAAAAGCCCGACACACATGGCATATATGAAAAGATTCAGCTTATCAAATTCACGGTAATCAATAATCAAAGAGATCATCATGATAATGAACCCGGCACTCATCCAGATAATCTGCTTTTTAAAAAGTGCATGAACAATTCGGGTATCCATGCCCGCCGTCAAAGCACTGTATAAAATAACCAAACCAACTGAACTGATCAACAAAATGACAACAACAAGTCCCCAATCGAAATTTTCGACCAATCGTCTGTCAAACATCATTTTTCAAGCTCCTCGTTGATCAGTCCTAAGCGCCCCAGATAGTTTTCCATTACTGCCTTGGCAATAGGGGCCGCACCACTGGACCCGTGTTCACCATGCTCAACTATCACTGAAACTGCAATCACAGGTTTGTCTGCCGGTGCATAGGAGACGAACCAGGCATGATCCCTTAATTCATAGGCCAGGTTATCCATATTGAGGATTTCGCCCTTTTTTCGGCTGAACACCTGTGCAGTACCGGTTTTTCCGGCAACCTCCACCCCTTTAATCCTGGCATAATTTCTGGCGGTACCCCGATCACCGTGAACTACCTCTAACAGTGCTTTTTTAACTGTCTGAAGGGTTTCAGGACTGGCAGGCAGCCCTCCAGTTATTTCAGGTTCTATTTTTCGGACAATCTGATTTTCGCTGTTTGTGATAGTTTTAACAATTCTGGGGCGGTACAAGGTTCCGCCATTGCCAACCGCAGCGGCAAACACCGTTAACTGCAGCGGTGTTACCAGGTTGTATCCCTGTCCGATGGCAATGGAAAGCGTTTCCCCCCCCTGCCATGATTCTTTAAATCTTTTTCTTTTCCAGCTGGATGTCGGTATGAGCCCCTTACGTTCATTTTCAAGAATAACACCTGTCTTTTTTCCGAATCCGCTCCCCATAGCATATTGGGCCAGTGCATCCACACCGATTTTATCACCGGCCTGGTAGTAAAAAACATCGCAGGACTGGGCCAGTGCGTCAATCACATCCACCTCACCATGCCCACCATGTTTCCATCTCCAACATTTATATGTCCGGTTTCCATAGATTAAAGATCCCTGACAATAAGAGGTTGTATTCAGATCTACGTGTTTTTCTTCAAGAGCAGCGATCGTTGTCAGTATTTTATATGTGGAGGCCGGGGGATACTCAGCCTGAATGGCCTTGTTGTTCATTGGTTTTCCCGGATGTGCGATAAGTGCTTTCCATTTTTTACTGCTGATGCCGCCAATGAAATCATTTTGGTCAAAACTGGGGTTGCTGGCCATTACAAGGACATCGCCGGTGTTAGGGTCCATGGCCACAACAGCCCCCTCTTTTCCCTGCAAAAGTTTCTCTGCGGTCTGTTGAAGATCTAAGTCCAGTGTCAGCAGCAGGTCATTACCGGAAACAGGCTCAACTGTTTTTAATACCTTTATCACACGACCATTGGCATCCACCTCAACCTGCCGGCCGCCTCTTTTGCCTTGAAGATAAAATTCAAAACTTTTTTCAATACCATATCTGCCGATGGAATCCCCGGAGCGAACATGTGGATATTTGCCGCTTTGAAGTTCCTTGCTGTTAATCTGCCCAAGATATCCCAGAAGATGCGCTGCTGACTTTTTGTGTATATAGTAACGGGTAGGCTCTATATCGATATGGATGCCGGGCAGATCAAATTTGTGTGCTTCAACCACAGCCAGCTGATCCCTTGTAATATCGCTTTGAATGGTCACGGGAGTATAAAATGCCCGTCGACCGGCCTTTTTAATATTCTCTTTGAACTTAGCCACTTCAACACCAATTATCTGCGACAGCTTTTTCAAAGTATCATCAACCACCCCTGCATCTTCCAGAACAATTTTTAAATTAAACGACGGCCGGTTATCCACCAGAAGATTATTATTCCTGTCAAAAATTAATCCCCTGGATGACTTGATACTTTTCAGGCGAACCGCATTTTTTTCACTCAATACCCGGTACTCTTCCCCTTTAATGATCTGAAGATATACAAGACGCAAAAACAATAAAGCAAAGACAAATAAAATGCAGACGCTTGCCATCACCAGGCGTTGCTTGATCCATTCTCTGTCCGGATTGTTATTGAATGGTGTCAAAGTTCCCCTTTATATTTTCGAATCATCTGCTTTTTTAAAATTCTTGAAGCAATCAGCCAGTTTATCCGGCCGATGTTTACCAGCCAGACAGCAGGCCCTATAATAAGAAGTCCCCAGAAGGCCTGACGAATCAGCAGCCCAAAATTAAAATCCATAAAGGCCTGAGAGCCCTGTTGGATAAATATTGACAATAATACCAGACCCTGCTGGATAACCACGGAAACAACGCTGATAATTAAAATAAAGACAAGACTGCGTTGGAATAAAAGCTGCTTAACCAGCTGAACAATCAGGTAAATCCACAAATATGAAAAAATGTGTAAAAAGAAAGGCACGCCGGATGTACTATCCATCAGTGCACCAATAAAAACAATGGCAAACATCACTGAGTGACGTCTGGAAATAAGGCTGATATAAAGTACAACAATAATCAGCAGGTCAAAGCATTGGTAAAACCAGGAAAAACTTGGCAGTATAACTGTTTGAAGGATAAACAGAGTTAATGTTAAAATGATGAAAAAAAAAATATTCATGGCTCATTTTTTAACACAAGAACCTCTTCAATCTTGTCAAAATCCACACTGGTCTCAATGGTGATATTCTGGAAAAGCTGGGAGTGTACTTTTGTAACCTTGAGAATTTTTCCAATCTTCAGGCCTTTGGGAAAAACCTGGTCCAGGCCTGAAGATATAATCATTTCACCCGGCTTAACCTCATCTTTTCTAAGGGCATAGACAAACAGACAATTATTCTCATTATCACCCTTTACGATTCCGCGGACCCTGGAATTCTGAATCAGTGCGTCTACCGCAGAGGTCCTGTCGGTAATCAACAGGATTCTGGATGAGTTTTTGGATACTTTGATTATCTGCCCCACAATCCCTTCGGATACAAGAACCGGATTTCCTTTTGCAAGCCCCTGGGACTCTCCCTTGTCAATCATGATCGTTTTAAACCAGGGAGACGGGTCCCTTGCAATAATCTGTGCCGCAACGTAATTTTCAGGAACAGACGCCGTAAAATTGACAAATTTTCTCAGTCGGCGATTTTCACGCTCCAGCTCTTCATACCGATTTTCAATTTCCCTGGATTGGGACAATTGCTGCCTGAGTTCGACATTCTCTTTTAAAGCCAGTATCGTCATAAAATAGGTCACCCATACGTTCCGGGTAGACGTCAAAGTATTGGTAACAGCTTTTTGGATGGGAGAGGTCAGGGAAATAAACAGCTTTTCAGCACCGCCCACAGGCAAAGCGTCCCTGCTGCTCATGGTTATTACGGTAAAATTGATCGCGATAAACAGAGCAACACCGACAAAAATAAATAGTTTGCGTGAAAACATTCAATCAGCTAATAACGACTTCCTTTAAAATATCGATGCTGTCTAAAGATTTTCCACACCCCAAGGCAACGGTTAACAATGGGTCATCGGTTACGACAATAGGAAGTCCGCTTTTCTTTTTAAGAAGTTTATCCAGATTTTTTAACAGCGCTCCGCCACCGGTAAGAACAATACCGGAATCCACAATATCAGCTGCCAGTTCCGGTGGTGTCTGTTCCAGAGCGATTCGCACTGTTTCAACGATGGCATCAATCTGTTCGGAAATAGCCACTCGTACTTCTTCCGAATCTATGGCAAGAATTTTGGGAATACCGGAGACCAGATCGCGGCCTTTGACCTCAATGGTTTCAAGATTGTCCGTATCCGGGTAGGCATTGCCAATGGTTGTTTTGATGATCTCAGATGTCCTCTCCCCGATCAGCAGGTTGTATTTCCGTTTAATATGCTGGCTGATAGAGGCGTCCATTTTATCGCCGGCCACTCTCAATGAGCGGGTATACACCACACCGGCAAGTGAAATAACGGCTACTTCCGTGGTTCCGCCACCGATATCAACGACCATGTTACAGGTCGGCTCGGTAATGGGAAGTCCGGCCCCAATGGCTGCTGCCATGGGTTCTTCGATCAAAAAGACTTCTCTGGCGCCGGCAGACTCGGCAGACTCTCTTACCGCTCTTTTTTCAACCTGGGTAATCCCGGAGGGAACGGCAATAACGATTCTGGGACGAACCAGTGTTTTTCTATTATTATGAACTTTTCGGATAAAATGCTTAAGCATGGCTTCCGTGACTTCAAAATCGGCAATAACACCATCACGCATCGGTCTTATGGCGACAATATGTCCCGGTGTCCTTCCCAGCATTCTTTTTGCTTCAACCCCGACTGCAAGGACTTTGCCTTTTCCCCTCTTATCGGTTCTGACAGCAACAACTGAGGGTTCACTCAATACAATTCCTTTTCCCTTAACGTAAACAAGTGTGTTAGCCGTTCCAAGATCAATAGCCAGATCATTTGAAAACGCGCCAAGCAAAGAGTCGGTTATAAAGTTCATTTTACCTCTTTCAAGACATTTATGTGGTCATTGTATTACAAATACAAAAGATCGTATTAAATTTTATTTGCTAACAAACTTAACAAAATTTTACAAGCCCAAAACGCTTATCAACAAATATTTTGTGAGAATTTTGCGGCAATCAGATCATGAACCTGGGGCCTAAATTTTTTTAATAATTCATTGGACCGCGACGGATGAATCCGATTGGTTAACAAAATAACGATTAACGACGTTTCCGGATCAATCCAGAAGGACGTGCCGGTAAACCCCAGGTGACCGATGGCAGACCGGCTGAAATATTGCCCGGATGACGAATTTTCCTGTGACGGGGTATCAAATCCTGCCACCTTTTCCTGTCCGGCCCTGTTTAAAACCATCTGTTGAATCACCTGGCTGTTTACAAGTTTTGTCGGTGCTGCCAAAAGCGCGCTTAAAATTTCCCGGCATATCAGAAAAACAGAATAAGCATCACCGAACAAACCGGCATGGCCATCAACGCCTCCTACAGCCCATGCATTTTCATCATCGACCTCTCCTACAAGCAGTCGGTCACGCCACGGGCACTTTTGGGTGGCAACAATCAAATCTTTATACAGTTCCAGGATGCCCTTTTTATTTTCTTTTGGGATAAAAAACAACTGTTTTATGCCAAGCGGCTGATAAATCGTCTCTTGAACAAAGCGGTCCAACGGCATACCGGAGAGTTTTTCTATGATTTTTCCCAGCACCATAAATCCAAGATCACTATATACTTGAGTAGTTCCGACACCATTTTCAAGTGCCTGTGCAACAAGAAGTCTTGTTTGCAATGCTTTGGAATCTGTCCTATATGTGACAATCTGCTCATAATATTTTTCATGGGCAGGATAGCCCGACGTATGCCGCAACAGCATATCCACGGTGATCTGTTTTTTGTCCGGCCGGTCAAATTCTTGTAAAACAGTGCCGAGACGGCGATGGATTAAACCTGAAAAACCCTGTGACAGCCGTTCAATGGCAAGGGCCGTGGCAAGGGGCTTTGTCAATGAGGCCAGATCAAATATACTGTTTTTCTTCATCTTTGCTTTTGAAAACAGATTGGCATGACCGAATGCCTCATGGAACAGGATATTGCTACCCCTGGCACACAAAAGGACGGCTCCGGGAAAGACACCTTCTGATATCCCCAGTACCATTTTTTGGCGGACCGGATTCCATTCCATGGGCTTATATCCAGAAAAGGCCGGGGGGTGAAGTATCCAAAACGACCCTTTTGCCCATTACCAGTGAATGGTTAATACTGCCATGTCCTGCCTTAAGGCGGGTCAGAATCGGAATATCGCTGTCTTGAAACGTTTCAACAAGGATCTCATCAATATATTCCCCATTGGCACAATCAATAAATTCTCCGGTGATAAGCCCCTTCACGTCGTCCAATACCCCGGCCATTTTCAATTGTGTGAGCATCCTGTCAATTTTGTATGCCGGCTCCCCGATGTCTTCCAAAAAAAGTATCCTCTCTTTAAATACAGGTTGATATGGGGTTCCCACCAAATGTGAAATCGTTGCCAGATTTCCTCCCATCAGGAGACCTTCGCATCTTCCGGTACAAAGAGCCTTGGCCCCCGGGGCATGAATTGTTTTTTGTTCACCGGTAATTGCCTGTAAAAAAGAGGTCCGTGTCCGGCCTTCGGCATTTGACAGTGACAGCAGTGTGGGACCGTGAATCACCGGTTGTCCGGTTTTTTCAAAAACAGTCAGCAGCAAGGCTGTATTGTCGGAAAACCCGATAACGGGCTTGGGATTATTTTTTATCACCTGCCAATTGATCTGCGAGAGCATCCGCATGGCACCAAATCCCCCCCTGGCACAGAGGACAGCATCGATTTGAGAATCTGAGAACAATGACTCAAGTACCCTTGCACGCAGTGGGTCATCGCCGGCCAGATACCTTTTGGTTGAATAAATCTCATCCGGCACAATCGTCTTAAACCCCATGTCCGATAGAACGGCAATGCCGCTATCAAACTTTTGCGTATCAAACATCGCCGATGGTGCGCATATGCCAATGGTATCCCCTGGGTTCAAGGCTTTCATGTTTTCTATTCCGGTTTCAGGCATAATTCTCCCTTATTATGGCAGATAATCTTCTCTGACCGGTGAAAACACCTCTATGGCAACAGAATCTTCTATAATTTGCGCCCAGTGCTCAATATCGCCTTTAATACACCAGGTATCCCCTGCCTGGGCCACAAATTCTTCCCCGTCAATAAACAGCTTCATCTTTCCGGATACCATAAACCCGGTCTGCTCATGCGGGTGACTGTGTTTTGGCAAAAGCGCACCGCCTTTGAGGTGAAAGCGTGCCAACAGACTGTTTTCACCATGGACAAAGGTCTTCATTTTAATACCGTCAATGGGTGATAAAAAGTTATTTGGATCAAATTTAGAAAACATTATTTATGTCCTTTTTGAGTGGTTTCATATACACGACCACACTATTTTGACAAATTTCATCAAAATTGCAATACTGCGTCATCATTTAACCAAATTTATTTAAAGGTTCCATCAATTGAAACACCCGAAAATACTTGCGCCTGCCGGCAATACCAAGGCATTTTTAGCAGCCGTTGCCGCCGGGGCCGATGCCATTTACTGCGGGCTGAAAATCTTCAGTGCCCGCATGGAAGCGGATAACTTCAGTATCGAAGAGCTGTCCCGTCTTACAGAGCTTGCAAAATCAAAAAATGTGGCTGTCTATGTGGCCTTTAATTCACTTATTAAAGACATGGAACAGGATAAGGTCTATAAAATCCTTCAAAAACTGTGCAGATATGTGGATTTTGATGCCCTGATCGTCCAGGACCTGGCGTTGATCCCTTTGGCCATAGAAGCCGGTTTCAAAAAAGAATTTCATCTGTCCACACTTGGCAACTGCACCTTTCCCGCAGGTTTAAAAACTGCAGAGTCATTTGGATTTAAAAAAATAGTACTTCCCAGGGAATTCACCATTGATGACATCAAGGCCATGGCAGCCAGTGCCGGACCCAACCTGGAGCTGGAGGTCTTTATTCATGGTGCCTTATGTTACAGTATCTCCGGCCGGTGCTATTGGAGTTCATGGTTCGGCGGAAAAAGTGCCCTGCGCGGCCGATGTGTCCAGCCCTGCCGGCGGATGTATGAGCAGCAGGGACAAAAAAAGCGCCATTTTTCCTGTCTTGATTTTTCAGCCGACGTACTGGCCAAGGTTTTAAAACAGATCCCCAAAGTCACCACCTGGAAAATCGAAGGCCGGAAAAAAAGCCCGCACTATGTTTACTATACAACAAAAGCCTACCGGCTTTTAAGAGATGACCCCTCCCGGAAAAAAGAGGCCCTAAGATATCTTGATTATGCCATGGGCAGAGAATTCACCCACTATCAACTGCTCACCCAGAGAAAAATGAACCCGCTTTCTCATCAGTCCGACACCGGCTCGGGATTGTTCGGCGGCAGAATAAAAAATCCGGCAGAACCTTATTTTATCACCCGGGAAGAACTTTTCCCCGGAGATCTTCTAAGGATCGGCTATGAAGAGGATACCTTTCATGACATCTGCAAAGTCACCCGGGCCATTCCCAAAAAAGGAAAATTTTTCCTTCCCAAAAAGAAGAGATCGAAAATTAAAAAAGGCACCCCGGTTTACCTGATAGACCGACGGGGGCATGAACTTGCCCGTGCGCTGCAAACACTTGAAAAGGAGCTGCACCATATAAATAAGGTGACTGTCCGCCCCGGTCATACCGAACTGCCCCAAAAAACATTTCCCCTTCCCAAAAAACGACAGACCACCTTGATGACCCTGTCACGCCAAAGAAACATGAAACCTGATAACAGATCACAAAAAGGTGTCTGGATATCAAGCCAGGGCTATCGACTAAAACCGTCTCCCAGAGACTGGTTATGGCTGGATCCCTTAGTTTTTCCAGAAGAAGAACCGTTGTGTCATCAGGCCATTAAACTGGCTCTAAAGAAAGGATGTAAAAATTTTGTTATCAATGCCCCCTGGCAGTTGACCTTTTTCAAATCCCCTGACAAGCTCAATATCTGGGCCGGGCCATTTTGCAATATATCCAACAGCGCAACCATTAATCTTCTGGCCTACAAAGGGGTATCCGGTGTTATTGTAAGCCCTGAAATGGATCAGGACACCTTCCTTGCCCTGCCAGCAAAAAGCCGCCTGCCCTTGGGCATTATTCTGTCCGGCAACTGGCCTTTGGGCATCTCCAGGATTATATCAGATGATCTGAAACTGAATAAAGCCTTTCAAAGCCCTATGGGAGAAACTGCCTGGATCACCAAGCGAAACAGCAACTATTACCTGTTCCCCAACTGGCCTCTGGATCTTGGCCCTAAACAAGACGTTCTCCTTAAGGCCGGTTATACACTCTTTGTGGATATGAAAGAAACCATTCCAAAAGGATTGAAGATGAAAAAACGACAGGGGCTTTGGAACTGGAATTTAAAACTGCTGTAAAAAAAAAGCCCTGGCAGATGAGTGCCAGGGCCTTTGAAGTGTTTGGAATCGTCAGGGCTTAAAGGATGCTTTTGATGAACAAAAGCATCCTTTCATTTTTTCCATCATTTGCAGATACAAATTATCTACCTCAACGGACGATTAAAATTATATATTGTCCTGGCATTCAAACTCTATACGGTCATTATATTTCTGCGCCAGTCCAGGTTCATCACCAGGTACATAATCGGCCCCATTTCCTTTTAGAATGCTATTATTCATCCTGTTTACAAGACCGTCAAAGAACGCTTGCCCACCCGGCATTGATTTTATCTGATCAAATGTAGCACTATTTTGAACTGCTTCCTCTTTGTTTGTTGCATATCCAAAATATAATCTTCCGCCTTCAAGCTCAACCTGCTCATCAGATCCGGAAAAATCGTGAATCGAATTTGCACAAAGAACAGTCTGAGCACCATAAGATGCATTATTAGAATACACATTAAACATCATCAGGCTGCTGTCTCCGACGTTTCCGTTAAGAACGGTAGCCCCATGAGCACCAATAACACGATCTCCAAAGGTTGTATTAATAAGAATTGTGTTTTCCTGGGCATTTGAACCAAAGCCAAGTTTGGAATTAATAACAACGGCGTTGGGGGTAATATTTGCGTTTTGGCCCACGCCAATTTCTCCCTCAAGACAGGCATAATCATCTGCATGACAATCATCACCTGTTTCCAGGTAAGTGCAGGTGTTTTCTTCATGCAAGACAGAATGATACTTCTCTCGAAGTTCCAACTGCTTTTCATTGTATTGATCAAGAATATTCAAATCCCCACCGGCAATGGTATGCTGAAATTCAAAATCATCAAATTTAATGAGCACATCACCATCATTTAAAGTGATATCGCTGATATCCTTTTGCCAGATATAACCGCGGCAACCCACTGTAACATTGGTTGCATTTGCAAGATCAATAACCCCAAAGGCTCCCAGATTGACATTGTCTCCAACAATGCCATGATAAAGCGCTCCTTTATCAGCCTTTGAATTTGTAATTCTAACTGCCAAATCAGTTTTACTGGGCGCATGACAATGAACCATGGAATGGTCTCCCATTATGGTATTGGTAAGATGAATACCGGCATAACCTGTCTCATCATCTCTAACAGTGACCTTTGACAGTTTTGTCCCGTTATTTACATTAACATTGCCAACCAGGGTAGAATCAACAACACTGATTTCTTCTTCAAACGTGGGGCTGTGCCCTTCTAAATTACCTATGATGTTTACCATTTTTCCCTCCTGTAACGCGATCTTTTGCCGCATCGACAAAATATTATAAATTAGTTGTTATCTGATTTAATCCATACCAAGAGCCTTATGTCATACAGCTATCAGCATTATAAGTTCCAAGTATATTTCACGCCCAAAAGCATTGAAACCGTACTTTATTTCAATCAAATTATCGATAATAAAGAGGGGATTATGTTTTGTCAAGTTTGGCCTTAAAGAGGAGCGTATTGAATCAGGCGGCAGCAAATTGTCCAATAACGTAAATTAGTCAACTCAGCAAACAAAATTGATATTGAGGATTGTCTTTAGAAACATCAGAGGTGCATTAGATACGGTGGAAACAGTCTTGCACAGTATCTATTGTTACCCCAGGATTGGTTCAGAGCCGATTTACCCGAATTTATACATTGGCATGTTAATGACGAGATACAATGGGGTGTCCCTCTGCATCAATGTCAATGCCTATGGTATCACCGGTTTTAAATCCAAGCCGTAAAAACTCATTAACAACCTGAGTGTGTCGTTCGACATGCCAGTATACTGTCCATATCGGATTTCGAACAGTATCAATCCCGTATGCATCATGGCTGCAAAGGTTTACTCTGAACTTGCGTTTAGCGATCAACGTATCTGCCTCGGCTAAGAAAATATCAATTTTATACAGGTGAGCATGTAAGGCTTTTGACAATTTTTTTTGCAGTTCCGGGTAATCATCAAGATAATGATTGGCTATCTGGTAAAGCTCACTGGAATCCTGAATGGAAAAACCGTTGGTGCTGCAGGGCAAAATTTTCAAGTTCTTTTTGATACGCATCAACGCTATCGATAATCTTATCAATATAAGCATCATCTTCATGGCCATGCACAATCTCTTCACACCGGCTGATAATATCCACATAAAACGCTTTATTATCCATCACATAAACCGGTCGTTCCCTGTAATTTCTACGTTTACGAATTCTTCTGATACCATCCAGCACAATGGATCTTTCACTCTCTTTTTCCTCTAATGTTTCAATATTGGAGATATCTTTTGCCTGGACCACATAAATGTCGCCGTCTGTGGAAATGATGTATTCAATTTCACACCGGAACCCCAATGTTTTTTGTATATTTTCAGACAATTTCAACAGCTGTCTGTCGTGTGGGACCCGGGTTATATAAGGTTCTGTCTGGACTTTACTGGTTCTATTTCGGCTATATCCAAATTCCCAACTGTCCAATAGCATTTTTACCATAACACTGGAACCATTGATAAATGGCATTACAATAACACCCATTTGATCCATGACCATTTCCGGCGCGCAATCAAATCTTTGCTGCCGCAGGATAGACAGCTTCTTAGAGGTGTTTGCAATTTTTATAATTTTATTTCTCGCATACTGTATGCCACCAATATCAGCATACGTTTCAAGAGAGTCAAAGGTTCCGCCTTTAAAATTTGACTCCAGCGGGTGCGCACTTCGTGCAATGACCTTATAGCTTTCGCGATGATTCTCCAAAAAAGACTCCAGCGCGTCAAAATCTTTTTCCTCAAATTTGCTGGCTGGAACAAAAATAAAATCCGGAACCTTGAAACCATGTTCTTTTAATTTTTCAAGAAGCCGGGCTTTTTCAGGTATGCCACCCTCATCAGGAAGCACGGGCGAAGATTCTTTTTTTGGCATTGCATTTTCCATGTTTGGCCTTGACTTTCAAAAGCATTTTTTATATTTATTCAAAAACCGACCGAGCATTCGGTTGGTTGCAAACAATATACAGGTACCATATGTCAAAACGAAATGCAATACTTGCTGCTGCAACCCGCCTGTTTTCCGTCAGTGGTTTTGAACAGACGTCCATGTCGGAACTCAGTCGTGTAACCGGTGCTGCCTCCGGCACAATTTTTCATCATTTTAAAAACAAAGAAGATCTGTTCCTGCACGTCATGGAGCAATGCAAAGATGATATCATCAATGCCTTTGAACAGCAGCAGCATGCCGGCGATGTCTCGGGCATTAAAAAAGTAGAGGAACTATTACGCTTTTATCTTCATCTTTCCGAAACTCTTGAAGATCAGTTTCTTTTACTTCACCGACACTACCCTTACCAGAAGGCAAAGATCAATCCGGCCTGCAGTGCATGTCTTGAATCTGTTTACAACAGTCTCTTACAAATATTTGAAAATGCGATTACCGCCGGTATCCGGGACGGTTCTATAGAAACCGAATCACCGCAGCACAGCGCAATGATCCTTTTTGCCATGGTGGACGGAATTGCCCGACTTAACACGTATCATATTTACCATGCCGGTTCTTTATACCAGGATATGATTCAATCATGCAGAAAGATGCTGGCCTGCTGACAGCCGGCCGAGAGGTTATACCATAAATGGCTATTATTACCATATTCAGCGGCAGTTTCTGTCTGGAGGAGCAAGTAGTACCGCTTCTTACGGAACTAACCGGTTATCAACACCTGACCGATGAGGATATTGTAAACAAAGCAGCCACCCTTTCCGGTGAGCCTGCAGATAAGATTCGCCAGGCCTTTTGTGGCAATGACAACCAATTTAATTCATTCGCAAGCGAGAAGGAAAAATCCATTGCCTATCTGCGGCTGGCCACTGCAGATTCTCTCAGCCAGGCTCCGTTTATACTATCCGGGCATACAAGCCTGTTGATCACCAAAAACATTAAACACGCCGTAAAGGTGTGTTTAATTGCGAACAACACTTTCAGACAAGCCCAAGCCACAAAGCAGCTTCAAACAACTGAAAAAGATGCCCTTACGCATATCGTATCGGACAACGAGATCAAGGCGGCATGGTCCCAGTATCTGCACGGCACATCAGATCCCTGGAATCCGTCCTTGTATGATATGGTTCTGCCGATGGATAAAACCACCCCTCAAAGTGCAGCAGATTTTATCGTGAATACCGTGTCACAGGTATCCAGAATTTCCGAGAACAGCATCCATGCCAGTGTCAGTGATTTTGAATTATCAGCTGTAATCCAGACAAAACTTGTGCTGGTCGGGCATAATGTGGATGTGTCTTCACGAAACGGACATGTAAATATTTCTGTTAACAAACCTGTTCTCATGCGTGCCCGGCTTGAAGATGAACTACGCTCTTTGACGCAAAACATACCCGCTGTTAAACAGGTCACGATTCAATTTAAGCCGTCCGAAAATGATCCGCTGTCCACAACGAACCATCCATCATCCCCTTTTTCCCGATTGCTTTTGGTTGATGATGAGAGAGAGTTTGTACAAACCCTGTCAGAGAGGCTGCAAATGCGGCAGATGGAATCAGAGGCTGTCTATGATGGCGAGGCTGCCCTGGAATGTGTGGAAAAAGACGATCCCGAGGTCATGATCATTGACCTGAAAATGCCGGGGATCGACGGTATCGAAGTGCTTAGGAGAGTTAAGCAGACCCGGCCGGAAATTGAAGTCATTGTTTTAACAGGTCACGGCTCTGAACAGGACAAATCAACCTGCATGTCTCTGGGTGCATTTGCTTATTTACAAAAACCGGTAGATTTTGATCTTTTAAACCAGACATTGAAAGCAGCAGATGAGAAAATCAAAAGATACAAATAAATTGCAGGACAACTCTCTGGATAAATCCCGAGAAAAAAAGCAATTATTCAATTTTAAACCCAGCTTTTTGAACCCGGCTGTGGCGGACGCCCAGACAGGCATTAATTTTAAACGTAAATGGCGTCTGTTGGTTCTTTTCACAACCGTTATGGTTCTAACACCACTTTTTGTTTTGATGGCAGTGGATGCCAGACTCAGCCTTAAGACACTGGAAAAACAGACCACACAAAACATGTCACAGTTTGTGCGTATCTGTGCCCAATCACTTTCCCAACAGATCAAAGGAATCCAAAACAATCAACTTACACAGGCACAAAAAACCCATTTGAACCATTTTTTAAGCCGGGTCAATAACACGAACCGCCAGGATCTGTTTCTGGTTAATAAAAACGGACACAGGCTTTCAAAGTCGTTTTTGTTTCCGAAGGACGATGGCATTGATATTACAATTTCACGTCAATTGAATGGTGACGCCGGCATGATTCAGGGTTTAAAAACCATTGAATCAAATATCATGGCTGTATATGCAGCTGTTGGAAAGACAGATTTCTTTCTCATCCTCGCCAAATCGGATACAGACATATCCAATCTGTATTTTTCTCCCCGGATGAAGCTGGTCGGTTACCTTATCGCCAGCATCCTTGTGATCATTTTAAGTATACTGGGAACCACCACCTATCTTGTTTCCCGGATTCACCAGGCAGACAAAAAAAGAGTGGACGCACTTCACCATGCCGAATCTGCAAACAAACTGGCTGCCATCGGCAGACTTGCCTCCGGCGTTGCCCATGAAATAAACAACCCGCTGGCCATTATCAACGAAAAAAACGGACTGCTTTTTGATATCATATCTGCGCAGCCCGATGGGGAGCATCGCCAAAGATTAATCAACCTTGCCAGCGATGTAACAGGTGCGGTGCGAAGGGGCGGCCGAATTACGCGGCGGCTTCTTGACTTTGCAAGACACATGGAACCATCCATTGAACTTGTCTGTGTTGAAAGTATCGCCCGCCAGATCTTAAGTTTTTATGAAAAGGAAGCGCAGCGGCTTAAAATCAAGATAAATATAGATTTCCCGGATTCGATTCCGGACTTTGAAACTGACAAGGGCAGTCTGCAGCAAATTTTTTTAAACCTGATCGAAAACGCGTTTGATGCTATGAAGGACGGTGGCGAGCTGTCAATCAGGGCACTCTTTAAAGACCAAAACTTGATTGTTAAAATTATTGATACCGGAACCGGCATAGCAAAAGAAGAACAACATAAAATTTTCGAACCTTTTTATTCTTCCAAAAAAGATATGTGGAAAACCGGCCTCGGCCTTTCCATTACATATGGCCTGGTCCAGGAGATTGATGGCGATATTATCGTAAAAAGCCGTGAAGGAGAAGGATCTGAATTTATTTTAACACTGCCTGTAAAAACAGCCCCCGGAAAAGAGACATATGAAAAATAATCAATCGAATTTGCTTGCCGGAACCTGCTTGAAATTTTTCGGGAAAATGACTGCTTCAGCAACCCATGAATTGAAAAATTCCCTTGCGATCATTAATGAAAATGCAGGGCTGCTCAATGACCTGGTCACTTTTTCCAAAAATGACGGTCCTTCCCTATCCCCAGACCGTCTGCTGAAACTGTCACAAGCGCTAAAGCAACAGGTGATGCGGGCTGACAACACGATACAGAAGCTGAACCGCTTCTCACACACTGTTGATAAGGACAGTCAAATGATTGATCTTGAAGATACCATCAGGCTTACAATCGATGTGTCTTCGCGATTACTGGATATGATGGGAGTTTCTCTGAAATTGTCCACAGAAAACGGACCGGTGATGATTCACACGCATCTGTTTTACCTTGAAACGCTTCTGTGGCGTGCCATTGAAACTGCCTGTAATCTTACAGGTGAGGATAAAACCATATCCATTAAATTAAAGAAAGAACCGTCGCCGTCTATCTGGTTTTGCGTTGACCGGATAAAGGGCAAAGAGGATGACCTATTTAAATCAAAAACGGATATCCGGCTGATTGAGCAACTCAATGTAACGCTGCAGGTGGAATCCGATAATTATAGATTCGGCCTTGTCTGGCCGAGTCAAAATTAATTGTATTTGCCTGTACCCGATGCAGGCCCATAAAAGGAGACTGTTTATGTCTGAAAAAGTATTGCTTGTGGATGATGATGAAGACTTCTTAAGTATCATGTCCGAACGTATGACAGGAAGAGGCATGGAGGTTACCACGGCTCAATCTGCAGCCGCTGCATTGCTCATTCTTGAAAAAGAGACCTTTGATGCCATTGTCATGGATTTTCAAATGCCGGAAATCGATGGTATGGATGCCCTCAAAACAATGAAGAAAAAGAACCCTGAGCTCCAGGTAATTCTGCTCACCGGCTATGCGACCGTTGAAAAAACCGTAGAGGCCATGAAAATAGGTGCCACCGATTTCTTAGAAAAGCCTGCGGATCTTGAGGCACTCACCCAAAAAATAAAAAATGCAAAAACTGAAAAGATGCTTCTGGTTGAAAAACAGACTGAAAGTAAAATAAAAGACATTCTCCAGCGTTACGGCGGATAGTGTCATCCAATTGCAACCGGAGATAATGGGTGCATTATGTCACCTTTTATCTCCGGGTTGACCTAGTCTGACAGCGCGATAATGGGCTGTCTTTGCAAAAACTTTGCTCCTCTATATTCGTTGTAGTCAGTTTAACGCATATTTGTGTTCATCCGGACAAACCGCCCGTATCCTACCAAATCCTTCGTAAAATCAATTAATTATCCCCATCAAACCATAAAGACACACCTGGCTTTTGGTTCAAATATTTGCTGTTTTTCACAACCTTTTCTTGACAAAAATCCTTTTCTCATCTTATTTAAAACGAATTTGTGAAAATAAATAGCTGTTTGCTATTAAGAAGATGATAATAATTTTTAGGAGATTTTCTTAACATGAGTACAAATACTGATGCCGTTTCCGGCAGCAATTTTGACTGGAAAAGACTTGGGTTTATGTCACTTGGAGTGATATTATTTTTGGTCGTTAACTTCTGTCCGCCATGGCCGGATGCCATTGATCCCACAGGCAAGCATTTCGTTCTAAGCGCCCAGGCAAAAGGTGCTTTGGCTGTCTTCCTGTTAGGGGGTACCTGGTGGGTATTTGAGGTTGTTCCCATTGGTGTGACCAGTCTGACCATGGGGATTTTACAGGCTGTTTTTCTGATTCGGCCCGCCAAAACTGCTTTCCAGCAGATGTTCGACCCTTCGGTCGTCTTTATCTTTGCTTCACTTGTTATCGGTATTGTATTTACCAAAACAGGATTAACACGGCGCCTTGCCTATAAAATGCTGGCCATTGTGGGAGAGAAAACAAGTATGATATACCTGGGCTGCTTTGTGGTCACCTCTGCATTGACTCATATTATGGCCCATACAGCGGTTGCAGCCACCATGTTCCCTCTTTTGATCACCGTTTACGGCCTGTACTCTGATGATCCCACCACCCCTACCCGGTTCGGTAAAGGCCTGTTTATTGGTATGGCATATGTAGCCGGTGCCGGTTCCATTGTAACACTGCTCGGAGCTGCCCGTGGTGCTGTGGCTCTTGGATTCTATAAAGAACTTGTTGGTACAGATATTACATTCTTTCAATTGGCCTACTATATGTTCCCCATTGGATGGATTATGACTTTCATTTTATGGGGATTTTTCATGGTCTTTTTCAAACCGGAACAAAAAACCATTCCCGGCTTAAGAGAAAAGGCTAAAAAACTCAGTAAAGCAATGGGTCCCATCACCAAAAACGAAATCATCGCTGCAACTATCATTTTCGGTTGTATCGCTTTGATGTCGATCAGACCTTATGTTGATATTTTAAAACCCATTGACAAATCAGCCATCATCCTGACGTCTACAGTACTGTTTTTTGTTATTAAAATTCTGGATATCAAAGACCTTGAATCCATCCCCTGGAACATCATCCTGTTGTTTGGCGGTGCCATGAGTATTGGTTTCTGCCTGTGGGAAACCGGTGCTGCAGAATGGATTGCCATTAACTGGCTGTCCATGTTTAAGGATTCCAACTGGTTCGTCTTTGTCATGAGCATGTCATTTTTAGTCATGATGCTGACCAATTTTATCATGAACGTGGCCGCCATCGCCATTGTACTGCCGGTGGCACTGGTAATAGGCCCCTACCTGGGTGTTGGACCGGATGTAATAACCTTTTCCGCCCTTGTTGTGGCGGGTATGCCGTTCCTGCTGCTGGTGGGTGCTGCGCCAAACGCTATTGCTTATGACTCGAAACAGTTCACCACAGGAGAATTTTTCGGGTATGGTATTCCTGCGAGTGTCATATTGATGATCGTAACCGGGATCGCGGTTTATATTATCTGGCCGATCATGGGCATGGATATTATGATTAAATAGCTGTATTCTTTAAAAAAAAGGGAAAACCTCCAATTAGAGGGGTTTTCCCTTTTTTTATGTCTTCCATCCTCAATGTTCTCACTTTCACCATTTCACAAATCAATTCAATTTTCATCCAAAACTCTTGTGGCATCATTCCTTAAAAAAACAAACATTCCTGCAAATCCAACAAAGATATTGACAACTGACATCCACAGCCTAAAATAAAGGTATACGAAAATCGTCGATTGGCAGCTTATTTTCAACTTTAATCACTTTCTACAATATGGCAGGTATTCACTGATTTTTATTTAACTATAACTATCAAAAAGGATGAGCCGACATGAAAGAAAAAAAAATTAAAGAAGTAATGATCCCTTTGTCCGATTATGCCACGATTTCTGAAGATGAGACCCTTGAGCATGCCATCAGGGAGCTTACAGAGGCACAAAAGGACACAAAATACACACGTAAGCACAGGGCTGTTCTTGCTTATGACAAAGACAACAATATCACCGGCAAATTGAGTATCCGCTCTATCTTTAAAGCGCTTGAACCTAAGTACAGACAATTTGAGCACTCCGAAAACATGGAGAGCATCGGCCTGTCACGGTTCGGGTTTAACGAGAGTTTTCTTCATTCTTTGGTGGACAATTTCAATTTATGGGATGAGACCTTAGAAGAACTGGTAAGAAAGGCAGCCAAGAAAAAAGTTAAGGATGTCATGTATACGCCGGGCAATGGGGAATTTGTCAATGAAGACTCTTCCGTGGCCGAGGCGGTTCACCAGTTTATTTTAGGATGCCACCAGTCGTTACTTGTGGTAAAAGACGATAATGTCGTGGGTATCATCAGGTTGATTGACCTGTTGGACCTGGTGTCTGAAATTATAGAGTGATTTAAAAATAAAAACGCCGCCCCGGGTGTCTTTCCTGCCCGGGCGGCGTTCAAAGGTATAACGCTCAGGTTCGCTTCTGGTTCATGGCTATATCAACGTGCCGATTGTACTGCCAGAAGTCTTAGATCCTTTTTATGGGATATGTCATGCGTCCGCTGTCTCAGGATTAATCTCGGGATTGGAGGCCAGTGACTTCAAAAACTGTCCTGTGTGCATCTCCATCCGCCTTTTAAATAATTTCACCACTTTGAGCATCAGTATATGGCCGATTTCAAAATCATCCTCAAACAAGGTGCGCATCTGCTCTCCTGAAATGGTGATAATATCACTTTTTTCCGCACATACAGCGGTAAATGTACTGGAGGCCTCTCCAAGAATGGATGAAACACCAAATGTTCTTCCAGGGCCTACTTCATCCAGGGTCAGCGACCTGCCGGACCGCGACCGGCTGTTCAAAAAAATTTTGCCGGATACGAGCATGTACAACAGTGTCTGTTCCTGATTCTGCCGAAAGAGGATACTCTCCTCATCAAATGTTTCCAACTGGGCAATACCACCCACTTTTTCCAACACATTTTCCGGTACGTCTTTAAGAAAATTGATCTGTTTCAGTATTTTACTTTCAACCATGATTCACGGGTCCTAATAAAATTTTATACGGTTCTGAGCTATATTGTAAGTGTAAGATTTCCAATATCATTAATCTCATCTTTTATTTCCGGATGATCATCCAATGTCGTCATGATCATCTTTGCCCGTGAATCCATATTCTGTTTGTACTGATGGGCCACGCCAGACATCACACAGTAGGCCAGCTCATGATTTTCTTCAAACAGTTGAATCATTCTCGGCCCGGACATGGTGATCACCTCACAGGTTTCCTGGCAGACAGCTGTATAGGTGGCTTTTGAACCTTGAATAATTGAGGAGGAACCAAAAGATGAACCCGACTGGATATAATCAAGAATGACGTCTATATCTTTGACCAGTTCCTGTTTAATTGCCACCTGTCCCATGATTAACATGAAAAAAGTGTTCACCTCTTCATTGATCGAAATCAATTCCGTATCCGCCCCGAAAATAGACAGATGCGCCTCTTTGGCGATAATTTCAAGTAAATGGTCTGGAACATCTTTTAAAAGATTAATCCGCCGTAAATCCTCAATTTTTACCATTTTAACCTTCTTTAAACCTTAATGTTAAGTTATCGCGTATATTGTAAAAACAAACGTAATGGCAATCGAAGCAGCAATCCCTATGGGAAGGGTGCTCTCCATGATGTCGTTATACAAGCGTTCTTTTTTGATTTGCAGCCGTTTCTCTCCAACGCCTTGAATCAGCCAGATATTTACCATTGCAAACAACGCAAGGTTGGCGGCCGCCTTGTTGAAAAACCCGGACACCCCTTTTACCAATACCATCAAATACGTCTCGCAGACAAAATTGAGCTTGTTCAGCCCTTTGTCCAGCAGCCTGTAGGCATACTTGCCGGCCTTACGATAGGTCCAGTCGGCATCCAGGTTTTTGCTTTTCACCTCAGGAACATAGTAACCCGACAAGATCAGGAGCGTAAAAGCCAATGCACCGAACAACAACAGCTGCAGCTGACCAACGACATGATGCCCGGTATAAGGTTCATATTTGACCGGGTGCGGCAACAGATCATAAAGCGGCTGATAGAAAACCCCTAATCCGATACAAAGCGCGGCTGCAATCCCCATGGCAAGAAGCATATTCAAGGGAGGTTCTTTAGCCCGAATACACGAGTCATGACCAAAAAAGGTAAAGAAAGGTACCTTGATACCGGCATGGTCAACAACCCCTGTGGAAGCGAACATCAAAACCAGCCATATGATATAAATTTGTTCATAACCGGATGCGCTGACAATCATTGATTTGGACACAAAGCCTGAGAAGAACGGGAATGCAGATATGGAAGCTGCGCCAACCATACAGAACAGGCAGGTCAGCGGCATGGTTTTATACAATCCCCCGATTTCGGTACATTTGATTTTACCCGTCATCTGCAGTACAGAGCCTGCAGCCATAAAGAGCAGGGCTTTGTAAATGATATGACAGAATGCATGAGCGACTGCGCCGTTTATGGCAAGATGTGTACCAATGCCGATACCTACCAGCATGAAACCGACCTGGTTCATCAGACTATAAGAGAGCACCCTTCGTATATCATTTTCCAGCACCGCATAAAATATCGGTATAGATACCATGAACGCACCGATCCACATTAATATGGGTTCACCCGGAAAAGTACGGATAAGAAGGTAGACCGCCGATTTTGTAGTGAATGCGCTTAAAAAAACAGTACTTGTGGGCGTGCCCATGGGATACGCATCCGGCAGCCACGCATGAAGCGGCAAAGCGGCAGCATTCAAAGCAATACCGATAAAAATAAGCCAGGAATCAAGTCCAGTCAGCCCAATATAGTCAAAGGCAATGGTTCCTGTTTTCTGAATATATAGGACAATACCGGCCAGAAGGAACAATCCACCCACAAGATGGACCAGGATATATCGAAAACCGGCCTCCCTTGATTCCTTTGTGCGTGAGGCAATGATCAGAAAAGTTGAACTGACCGCCATCACTTCCCAGAAAAGATAAAGAGACAAAAAATCACCGGCCAGGACAACCCCCAGGGTGGAGCCGGCATATATTAGTCCTGAGACATGCTGTAGATTATCTTTCACCTTAAGGGCAAATAACACGCCTAAAAAGGCCATGATGGTGAATACGTAGGAAAAGGCCATGGACAGCTTATCCACCCTTCCCATAATCAGTTTATATCCCCAGAAATTCACTATCCAGGTTTCTCCCAGGGAGAGGTTCAGCAGAGTTACAAACACAACCACCGGTAGAGCCAGCATATATGCAGCCTTGAACTTTCCACGCAGAAAAGGTATCAATACTGCACCCAGTATAAAAATAAGAGCAGGCGGGTACATGTTACTTGTCATAATAATCCTCTTTCCGCATGATGATTTTTCTTAACCCCTTGGCAACGAATATCAGCAGGACATAGGAGATAAAGCCATAAACGGCATAGAATCCGAATTTTTGTTCAACGCCAAAGTAAACATGGCTTTTGTCTACAAATAATTCAGCGATCAGCACCAGCACGATCACAACAAAAAAACCTGTGCGAAGGCGCTTTACATTTTCGGGCTTATCAAAAATGGTTAATTCTTTTTTCATTTTAAATTTTTGCTCCTTGATAATGAAACCTTATTATCAGTGTGGTACACTACCGCCGCTTGTCATAAAAGCATAGATGAAATAAATCGCAGCCACACAGATAATGATATGAAATACCTTTCTGAATCCCGGTACTTCAGCATGATCCAGAATCTCGAATTCCTCGCCGTTAAATTTTTTCTTTTTAAGTCCCATACAAATAATTCCTTTATTTAAGCCCCAGGCCGATGTTAATTAAATTGATAAACACCGTGGGGAAAAAGAACAAGACAATTGATATACATGCCGTGATCAGAAGAGGGATCACGCAGCACAGATTGGCCTCTTGAATTTTGCCGGGTTCTTTGTCCTCGTCCGGGCTTTCCCCGAAAAAACCGTTATAGATAATCGGCAAAAAATAGAATGCGTTCAAGAACGATGAGAGCAGCAGCACCAGCATAAATATGGTCTGCTGGGACTCAAGCGTACCCAAAATCAAATTCCACTTACTATAAAACCCGCCGCTGGGCGGCAGCCCGATAACTCCCAGCGCCCCTATGAAGAAAGCGGCAAATGTAAACGGCATTTTGCGTCCCAGACCGCCCATCTGGCTGATGTATTTTTTCCCGGTGGCCACATAGATGGCGCCGGCGCAGAAAAACAGCGTGATCTTTCCAAAGGCGTGCATGGCAATATGAATAACGCCTCCCAGCAACCCCTGGGGTGTCAAGAGCGCCACACCAAAAACGATGTAGGACAACTGGCTGATGGTTGAAAAGGCCAGCCTGCGTTTGAGCTCATCCTGGGACAGGGCAATGCAGGAGCCTACAAGAATGGTGACCGATGCTATGGTCATTACCACCACCCCCAGATTAAAATCCGCTAATAAATTAACACCGAAGATACCTGTAATAACCCTGACAATGGAAAACACCCCGACCTTCACAACCGCAACCGCATGAAGCAGTGCACTGACCGGAGTCGGCGCTACCATGGCAGCAGGCAGCCAGGTGTGAAACGGCATTATCCCGGCTTTGGCAAACCCGAATACAAACATGAGCAAAAGAACCAGGGCAGCCGGTTTTGATAATTGCCCTGCAAAAATGCCTGCCGTTGAAAACTCAAGGGTTCCGGTAACAAAATAGCAATAGATCATGGCCGGCAGGACAAGCCCGATGGAAGTTCCCAGGATGAATGTAAGGTATCTGCGCCCTGAAATTCTTGATTTGGCGTCCTGATGATGTGTCACTAAAGGATATGTTGCAAGTGATAATATCTCATAAAAAAGATACAAGGTCAGCAGGTTGGCGGAAAAAGCAGCCCCGATGGTGGCCGATATCGCCAGCGCAAAAAACGATACAAACCGTGTCTGGCCGTGTTCATTAAGCCCTCGCATATATCCGATGGAATAAACGGAGGTAACGATATATAGACTTGCAGCCACTAGTGCAAACAGCATCCCCAGCCCGTCCACCCGGAAAGCAATGTCCGCACCCGGTGCGATTTCAAACAGCGTTAAAACAATCTGCTTGCCATCAAGGACTGTCGGCAGCATGGAAAGAACCAGAACAAGCTTTATGGCTCCGGCAATAAATATCCATGATTCTCTTACATTTGGCTTTTGAGAAGCGGAGACAAGAATCGGTATGACAAAAAGAGTAACAAGTACTGCTAAAAGCGGTTTAATAGATATGATGGTTTCCATTTGTTTTGGTTTGCCTTATTAAAATCTAAGTCTTATTCAGCTTCACTTTATGGCACATCGAAAATGTAAAATCCCCAATACAGCTTTCCTTTTCATCCGTCTTTGTCGTTGCGTCAATAGAACCATATTTCAATATGGCACCATTGACCCGCCTTGAAGACGAATTAAAATTCTGCGCTGTATTTGTGGATTTTAATATTTTCATGAGCCTAAAAAGGGAAGAATTATTGTGTTGACAATGGTACCTGAGTAAAGTCCGACAATGATCAAAGAGAGGCCGACAATGCCTGAAACAACCAGCATTGAGACAGGGGCCTCTTCCATGGCGACGGCCGGATGGGAATCCCCGTGGCCGTGCCCTTCCTGCATGGGCTCGAAAAAACAGATTTCAAACACCTTGAAGAACAAAACAGCGCAGAGCAGACTGGAAATTATCAGGGCACCGGCAAAATGGTAGGCACCCTTTTCAAATGCTCCTAAAAGCAGATACCATTTGCTGAAAAACCCACACGTGGGCGGCACACCAATAATGCTGAAAGCTGCCAGAACAAATCCCCCCATGGTCCATGGCATCTTCCCGAACAGGCCCTGAAGGTTTTGCAAATCGACTTTTCCAAGCCTGAAAACCATATTTCCAACTGCCAAAAACAGGGCAAAGGTCATAATTGCATCATTTAATATATGCAGAACCGCTCCGGTCATTCCCAGCTCATTGCCCAGCCATGCGCCCCCCACCATGTATCCTATTTCACACACAATAATATAGGTGAGCATTTTTTTAAGGTTCTTTTGGGACAGGGCCATGATGCCGCCGGCAAGAATCGCAATCGTTCCCAGCCAGACAACGGCATCGGCAAGATTCAGGGTTTCAAATATATACTCCATGCCAAACACCGTAACCATTAAGCGTATCATGACATAAACCATTACTTTGGTCATCAGCGGGGCCACAACTCTGGCAAAGGCAACCGGAGAATAGGAATATGCATTGGGCAGCCAGACATGCATGGGAAACAGTGCCATTTTAATCCAGACACCGATCATGCATAAAATAAAGGCCACCAGAACGATGGAGGAATCCTGCGTATTTGACAGGATATTGGCGACATCCACCATATTCAGGGAACCTGTTTTTAAATACAGGTACCCGACGCCCAGCAGGTAGAAACTGGCTCCGATAACACCGATAAAAACATAATTTAAACTGGCTAACGGACCCCTGTCCTTGTCACCTAAGGCCACCATGGCATAACTGGTTAAAGAGGTGATTTCAATGAGGACATAGAGGTTAAAAAGGTCGCCGGTTGCCGTTACCCCTAAAAGACCGGTTACAAACAAAAGGTAAATCGTATAAAATGCGCCTTCTCTATCATTGGTTTCCTGTTTGATATTACTGTAACTGGCCACCAGATTTAAAAAGGCGATACCGGTAATGAGCGTCAGAACCATGGCATTTAAAAGGTCGATCCTCAGTTCAATACCCATGGGCGGGTTCCAGCCGGCCAGTTTATACTGGATGACACCGGTATCTATCACCTGCATTAATACCATGATTGATGAGAACAAGGAGATAAACAAACCGATCAGGGCAATGGGCCAGGTCAGCCGTTCTTCGATCCATGAGGCCATCCCTGCAAAAAGAGCTGCTACAAGAGGGGCTACTACAATAAGTACTGGGTAATTATCCATAATTTATTTTTCCGACAATCGCATCCTAAGTTCATCTTCTTCCAGTGTCTGATACCGCTGGTATACTCTGACTGCAAGGGCCATTGCCACGCCGAACGTTGCAACAGACACCACAATGGCTGTGAGCATCAGCACATGGGGCAGAGGGTTAATATAATCAGCCGCATGAATGGCCGCAGCATGCCCCCCGTGTCCGCCGTCGTGTCCGCCGGAGCTCTTGATAATGGGGATGGTGGCATTCATTTTATATCCAATGGATACATAAAACAGAATAATGGCGGTTTGAAAGATATTCATTCCCACCAGTTTCTTTATTAAATTGTTTTTGGCAATCATGGCATAAAGACCGATCATCATAAGGATCACAAACAGCCAGTAGTTATACTTTGCCACAACAATGGATAACAGATCAGTCATAACGTTACCTATAGTCCTTCATCATGTCTGCCTTCAGAGACAATGTTTATATAAATGATGACCATAACAGCGGTCACTGCAAATCCGACACCGATTTCAACACCGAGCATACCCAGGCCCCTTACATGATGGGGATCCCACACAATACCTTTTAATGCGGAATAATCTAAAAAGTTTTTCCCGAACAGCATGCAGAGAACACCGATACCAATATAGACCAGTACCCCCACGGCAGAGAAAATTCCCAAAAATTTTTCTTTTACCCGGTGCATCAGCGTTTTAAGATCATAAGAGATGGCAATCAGAATCAGGCTGGATCCGAAAATAACCCCCCCCTGGAATCCGCCGCCGGGTGAATAATCACCATGCGCCACAACATACAATGCATAGATTTGAATAAAGGGTATAAGGATTCGACATACCGATTTGATGATAATATCCGATGGCACCCAGTCCTTATCCATGTAATCGAATTCCTTGCCCACGGTCAGGGTTTTATTGGGATCTTTTACATGAAGGATAACACCTGTGGCCTTATGCCGGTAATAGCGTTCTTTTTTGGGGCGATAATCTCTTAAAAGCAAAAAGCAGGCAAGCCCGGCACAGAAAACAACTGCTGTCTCGAACATGGTGTCATAGCCCCTGTAATCCGCCAGAACTGCTGTTACAAGATTCGGCACCGCGGTTTCGTCAACCGCTTTTTCAATATAGTGGTTGGACAGGTGAACCGACGCAGGAGACGCAGGATCTCCCCAGGCCGGGAATTCACTGGTTCCGTAAAGTAACAACGCACCTGTTAAACAGACAATAATAAATCCTAAAACCTTCAATCTTTTGTCCTCCTGCTTGTTCTGAATACAGCGGCCACAAAAAATACCGTACTCACGCCTGCGCCAACCGAGGCTTCTGTAAATGCAACATCAACAGCACCCATAACTGCCCATAAAAGACACATCATGAACGAATAGGCTCCAAACAAAATGGCAGTGGCAAGCAGATCCTTCACTGTGATGGCAGCAATTGCACAAAAGATGACAAAGGTTAATACGATCAAATCAATTCCGTGCATGATTAACCCTTTCCTTTCTTATTGGTCCAATGCCTTAATCCCGCCCGCATTCCGGCATCCACAATTGAGTGTGTGGCAGTGGGGCTGGACAAAAAGACAAAGAATACAATCAAAAACATTTTTATTGACAGTAAAAGCGTTTCAAATGAAAAATGATGAAAATTGTAGACTGCAAGGCCAGCCACCATTGCAAAAATTCCCAATGTGTCCAGTTTCCCGGCCGGGTGAAGCCTGCTGTAGAAATCAGGCATCCGCATAATACCGATGGCACCGCCCAGAAAAAAGAATAACCCTGTAAGCATAAAAAAGATGACTAAAGTATCCATATTTTCCCTAAGTTTATACGATCAATCCATGAAGGATTCTTCGTACAATCCTTTTCTTTTATGAAAGTAACGAGAGGCTGCAATCACAGCAACGAAGTTTAAAAAGGCATATGCCAGTGCAATATCCACAAACATATCGACACGTTCATACAGGACACCGATAAGAAGTAAGAGTACAACAGTCTTGCTTCCAATGGCATTCACACCGACTAACCGGTCCAGAACCGTGGGGCCGAAAATGGCACGGTACATTGAAAAAAGCATCAGGAAACACATTCCCAGTGCCAGGCTGTAAAAAAATGTTATCATATTTCTTCTCCAAAAATGTTGGCGACCTTATCCAGCATTTTGCCGGGCAAGGCGTCAGCAGATGCCTTATCAATCGCATGGACTTTAAAAACACCGTCCCGGTCGGCTGTTACAGTGATGGTTCCGGGTGTCAGTGTAATTGAATTGGCCAGGGTGGTAATGGCAATATCCGACTTCAAATTTGTTTTAAAGGTTATAATGTGGGGATTGATCAACTCTTTCATCCTGGGATGAAACACCAGTTTCAGCAAATGGAAATTGGCCTTTATTATTTCCAGTATCAACCAGGGTGTATATTTGCAGAATCGTAAAAAAGTATAGGCATATCGGTTTTCCAGGGAAGGAAACAGAAGGTCATAGAAATAATAGGCAACAACAAAACTGGATACCCCGCCAAGCACAAGCAGAAGGGGATAAAATTTCCCGGACAGTACAATCCAGGTGCCGAACATTAAAATGAAGGTGATGAAAAATGACAGAAAGGACTTAACGGCATTTGATCGTGGTGGACTGCTATGTGACGCAGTACCATTCGTAGATGTACTCAATGGTTTCTCCTCAGGTTATATTAAATTTAAAAAAGAGTGCTATTTGTCAACGCTATATAGCTTTTTAAATTTTCCATACATTTTGGCAATGGGACCCTTCTTTTTTGAAGAGTCTTCTCCAGTACCTCCGGAGGAGTTTTGTTCCTGCTGCAATCTAAATGCATATGCCGCATTTATGGTTTCGATCAATGTATCCATATCAACCGGTTTTGATAAAAACTTAAATGCATTATATTTACCACTCTCAAGAGCATTCTCTACACTGCCGTGTCCAGTAAGAACGATACAGGGCAGATTCGGTTGAAGACCCTTCAGGCGTTTTTGAACTTCAATGCCGTCAATCCCGGGCATCTGCAAATCCACAACAACCACATCAAAATCTTTTTTTGAGGCTGCCTCAACCCCCTCTTCTCCCGAAAAGGTGGTAGTGACTTCAAATCCATCAAGAACAAGCCTTTTGGCCAGGTATTTTAAAAAAGTCTGTTCATCGTCAATAAATAGAAGCTTCATATAATATCCTTACTGAAAATTTTCTACAAAAATATATCGTTCATTCCGACCCTAATTTTTCAAACTATAAACGTCTATCATTAGCAGAAGGGTAAATACGAGTCAACACCAAATCCTCAATAAAGGTGTGATTCAGCTATGTTAAGGGAAGTCGCCTTTATTCATAAGGGTTTTATTGGGGTTCACTTTTTTTTTGCCAGGAATAAGAAGACAGGGAAATATCGAATTATCTGCAATGTTTTTTGAAATTGATCCCGTCCATCGTTCAAGAAGGGCCGCTTTATCACTGGAACCCAGAATAATCATCGTTGCCTGGTATTCTTTTGCCGCCTTTTCAATCTCCTTTTGAGGATCGCCGACATAAACGTGGGGTCTTGTGTCCACGCCAACATCTTCAAAATCATCGCTCAAGACATCCAGGCGTTTGCGTTCCTTTTTTCTGACTTTCTGAACTTCATGCGTATCCGAGCTTTTCAGGGCAGACTCCTTTACCACATGCATGACATGGAGTTCACCGATAACATCTTTCATTCCCTTGATGTAATCAACGGCTTTTTCACCGGTCTGGTTCCAGTTCGTAGCCAACAGGGGCCGTTCAAAAATTTTCTCAGGTACAATATTGTCATCCATCATGTGTTTGAAAACCAGTACCGGTACTTCGGTTCTGCGGACCAGTTCCATCACGTCAGATCCGGCATAGAGCTGCTCCAAACGCCCCTTGTGGGAACGTCCAATCACAATAAGATCCGGCGACTCTTTTTCAACCACCTTGAGTATCTCAGGAATCAGGCTGGACACTTCGATATAAGCCCCAACCTCCATGCCAAGCTCAAACAAGTTCTCTGCCCAGTCAATGAACCGGATGTTGGCCGTCTCCTTAAGCTTCACCCCTTCTTCTTTAAGGTAACCACTGCCCCGTTTCATGGAGACCTTATCCCTTTCGATGACGTTTAAAAAAACAACATGATCAAGGCCGGACTGTCTCAGTGGCAATAGAGAATTCAAGGCGTCGTAACACAGTTCCTCAAATTTTGTGACAAAAAGTAATTTGTGTATTTTCATAGATCTCTCCCATATCTCCCTATATCATAGGATTACCCAAGTTTTTGTTTTATTGCCTGCACCAGTTCTTCCGGTTCCACCGGTTTTTCAAGATAGATGTCTGGTTTGGGCACTTCCCCGCCCCCGAACTCGTCGAGCGCTTTCTGTGATTTCAAAAAAGACCGCAGGGCAATACCGGTGAACATGATAATGGGGACTTTTGAAAGATGCTCATCTGTTTTGAGCTTTCTGTACAAACGCATACCGCTGCCTCTGGGCATCAGGACATCGAGAATCACAAGATCCGGATTCTCTTTTTTAATGACTTCCAGACCCTCCACTCCATCTTTTGCTACCAGAGGCGAGTATTCGTTTTCTTCCAGGACTGTGACAACAAATGATCTGACATCCTGATCATCATCTACCACAAGGACCTTCTTGCTCATATCGTTTCCTCCTTGGTCAATTTATATCAACCAGATTTTCGGTATCTAAGGGAAGTTGAATCGTAAATGTACTACCGGCACCGGGTTCGGTTTCAATATTGATACTGCCCTGATGTTCTTCAATCAGTTTTCCTGTTACAAGCAGCCCTAACCCTGTACCTTTGCCACCTTTAGAGCTGAACATCGGATTAAATAATTGTTCCCGGGTATTTTCATCCATACCGCACCCGTTATCTGAAACGTCAAAACAGACAGCGCTGTCCGTTTTATATGTTTTAATGGTTACACCATGCTTTTTGCTGGTATTTTCGTCTTCAAGGCAGGCATCAATGGCATTATTGATCAAATTGAGCAACGACCTGTGAATTGTCTGGGGATCGGCCATTATTTCCCCGACATTTTTATCCAGATCGATTGAGAGCCCAACATCCTTGTTTTTAGCAAATTCCTCGATCAGGTCATGCAGTTCCTCGACAATCGTGTTGGGGTTGCACAGTTCAAACTCAGGTTCACGATTTTTAGAATAGGTCAGAAGATCCTGGGTCAAATCACCGACGCGTTTGATATTCCTTTTAATCGTTTTCCATCCGCCTTTAAGTTTCTCTGTGTTATTTTTTTTGATACCCACATCCACGACATAACTGCCGCCTTTAAGACCGATTAAAATATTTTTAACATAGTGGGCAAGACCGCTGACGGTCTGGCCTACGGCTGCCAGGCGTTCCGATTGCACCAGTTCCTTTTCAAGGCGTTTTATTTCGGTCAGATCCTGAAAAAAATGGACCGTACCCATAAAGTTCCCTTTTTCATGCAACACATTGCTGGAATACCTTACCGGGATCTTTTTTCCATCCTTTGTGTTCAGTAGGATCTCTTTCCAGGCAAGTGTCTTGGCATCCTTGGCCTTTTGGGCCTCATTTTTGAAAAATTCAGCTTCCTGACGGGTGTACAAATCATCAATGGTCATTTTCATCCTGACATCTTTGGCCTTCTCCCCAAACAGCCGCGCCGCCTCAGGGTTATACACCACGACCTTCCATTTATGATCAAAGGCAATAATCGCATCATTGCTGCTTTTGATCAGCATCCGCTGAAAATTGGATTTTCGTCGAATCTCCTCGGTGGCTTCTGCAACCTTGATTTCCAGATTCTCCGTATATTCTTCCAGCTGCAGCCGGATCGCTATCTTTGCTTTGGCACGTTCCAGGGCAATGGCAAGTGCTTCATCCCTGACCGGTTTATTAATGAAATCACTGGCGCCATATTGCAGTGCCGTGATGGTTGAATCTATATCCCCGTGACCGGTGACTATGATCACCTCTTTTTCAGAATCAATCTCTTTAATTTTTTTTAATAATTCAAGACCGTCCATTCCCGGCATCTTGATGTCCGTAACAACAATATCCGGGGATTCTGACTGGAAGACTTCAAGCCCCTGCTCTCCGTTATAAGCCGTCACGGTCTCATAACCGTCACTTCTCAGCGACATGGAAAGCAAACGGACAATGATCTCTTCATCATCAACAATTAAAATTTTATTGACTGACATAAATGAATTCCTTATTCAACTGCCGGAAACTTGATAATAAACGTTGCACCTTTACCGTATTCGCTTTTGATATCAATGGTACCGCTGTAATCTTTTATAATGCCGAAACTGATAGATGTTCCAAGTCCTGTCCCCTTACCCGTATCTTTGGTCGTAAAAAAAGGTTCAAATATTTTTCTTTTTACCGCTTCTGTCATACCGATGCCGGTATCAGACACCTGGATGACGACCAGATCATCATCAACATAGGATTTGATGGTCAAATTCTTTTCAACCATTCCCTCTTCTTTTTGTGCTCTTTCATCCATGGAGTCAATGGCGTTGGTGACAAGATTAATGAGCACCTGCTCCAGCCGGTTATGCTCCGCCCGGATCTGGGGAATATTTTCGTCCAGATCAAGAGAAACCTTGATCGAATGAACAGTAAGCTGATGGCCCAGCACCTTGAAAACATCGTTAATGGGCTCATTGATACACAGTTTTTTCAAATCCCGTTCAGACTGCCTTGCAAAATCCCGGACATGTTTGATCACCCCGGAGGCTCTGGCCACATTATCAATGATATCCTTGGACATCATTACCAGTTCATCCTCTGGAATCGTGTGACCCTTTTTGATCATTTTTAAAATAAGATCCGCACAAATCTGAATCACATTCAACGGCTGGTTGATTTCATGCGCCATCCCGGCAGCCATTGTGCCGAGTGTGGCCAGCTTACCGGCCTGGATCAGCTGGGTTTCCTTTTCCACGCTTTCCGTTATATCGGTGGCCGATGCAATCAAAACATCCCGATGGCTGTATGTGGCAGTGACCACTTTGATATTAACAAAAAATGAGGATTTATCTTTTTTAAAATGTTTCTTTTTGGTAAACAGAATCGACCCGGTAACGGATATGTTTTCAAGACCTTCTTTGATGGTCTCATCCGAACTATCGCCGATTTCGGTGAATAATTTACCCAGCAGCTGGCCCTTTGTATACCCGTACCCCTCTTCAACGCGGTGATTAACATCGAGAATCTCAAAGGTCTGCTCATCAATAATAAAAATCGGATTGGGATTATTGTTAAACAGAGAACGATATTTTTCTTCCGATTTTTTGTACTTTTCATACAGCGTAGACAGCTCTCGGTCCTGGAGTTCCAGTTCTTCCTGGGCTTTTTTATCCTCTGTCATGTCCTTGAGGGTTTCAATGGCACCGATCACCTTGCCGTCCGGAGATTTTATGGGGGCTGCGGTAAAAAAGATCCATTTGCCCTCTTTACCAAGATGGGGGAAGAACTCTTCAGCTTCATAGGCTTCATTGATCAATCCCGATTTCCGCCAGGATCCACCATAATATTTTGATACATCTTCCTCTGACATCCCGCCGACAATAACGTCTGCCATAGTCGGTCTTTTTGCTGAACGAAACGGCACCCACTGCCGGTCCGTGCCGACCAGTTCATAGGCATTGTGACCTGTCAGTTTTTCACAGGCCCGGTTCCAGTGTGTAATGATGTGTTCATTATTGATGATAAAGGTGGGGATCATACTGCCCTGGATGATCTGGGACAGCTCCTTTTCCATTTCAATCAGGTCTTCTCGCTCATGTTCTAAAAATCGTGTCTCTTCACGGGCATTTTTCTGAATACGTCTTGAAAATGAATCAACCAGGGTTGCGATCTCATTTTTATCTGTCTTGTCCGCTGCAATCTTGCGCTGAATTTTAATCTTCTCTTCTTCAGCTTTGAGAAAATTTAAAAACGCCATGGCCTTATATTTATCCAGATCAATAATACTGACCCGTTCGGTGTTGACTTTTTCCAGGATACAGGAGAGCATTTCATCATTTTTAAGCTTTAAAATGATATCTATCCCCTTCATGTTACAAACATCGTCATAGCTGGTCGTCGTGGGGATCCCTTTTTCCTGTGCATACTTTACACCATCGGTCAGGTGAAGTGGATCAGCCATCAGAACCACTTCGGGTGCCTGCTCTTTAAATCCCTCGCCAAGCAGAATTTCCAGAAACTGCCGGCACGGATCATTCCCCCCGATGATGGCAATTTTTAACCCTTTTAAATCTATGTTCATAGTCCCTGACTCCGTTATTGGCGTTAACTGCTGATGGTTTCAGTATATTAAAAGAAGATAAAGGTTACAATGATAAAGGTCGGCACCAGAAACACCAGCGAATACTTTATAATATACCCGAAGAAACTGGGCATTTTCGTACCCGCCTCATCCGCAATGGACCGTACCATGAAATTGGGGGCATTTCCGATATAGCTGCATGCCCCGAAAAAGACAGCACCGGTTGAGATTGCCTGGAGATAAATGGCCTTTTCGTTCATTAAAAGCGGCACTGCGTCGTGTTCCGCCATTCCGGCATAAAAACTGCCAAGCGCGGTATTAAAAAATGTCAGATATGTGGGGGCATTGTCCAGGAACGCTGACAGCACTCCTGTGACCCAGAAATAGTGAAACGGTTCTTTGACCGCGTTGATTAAAAAAGCAAACGCACCTTCAGGTCCGGCCTTTAAAAGCAGCAGACAGGGAATCATGGTAACGAAAATACCAATAAACAGATAGGCTACTTCTATGATGGGAAACCAGGAAAACTCATTTTCCTCCCGAAGCTTTTTCGGCGTTGCCCACAATGATCCCGCTCCCAGTAGGATCAGCAGGATATCCCGCAGCCAGTCCTGGGTAGCCCGGTGAACACCAAAGGTTGTAATTTCTCCCATGTCAACCACACCACTCATCAATACCGCCCCCACAACGCCTGCCAGGAATATAAAATTATAGGTTCCCACAAGCCTGAGCGGTTTTTTCTCCCCGTCATCGGGCACCACGGCCCCCTCTTTTTTAAAATGATATGTATCCAATGCAAAATAGACACAGATCAAAATAAGGGTGGCCACCACCATATGCGGCAGTATTTTCATGGTCCAGAAAAAGCTGACCCCATGCAGAAATCCCAGAAACAGCGGGGGATCTCCCAGTGGCGTGAGTGCACCGCCGATATTGGCCACCAGAAAAATAAAAAAGACCACCATGAAGGTTTTATTTTTACGATAATCATTGGCCCGCAAAAAAGGACGGATCATGAGCATGGCCGCACCGGTGGTTCCCATCCAGGAGGCTAAAAGCGTCCCGATCAGTATTATAATGGTATTAACCGTCGGTGTCCCTCTTAACGATCCTTTTAACAGTATCCCCCCGGACACGGTAAACAGGGCCCATAAAAGAATGATAAAAGGTACATAATCGGCCAGAATAATATGGAGAATTTCATAGACTGCCAGCCCTTTATAAACAGCTATAAACGGAAGCGCCAGGCAGGCTGCCCAGAAGGCGGAAATTTTACCAAAATGATGATGCCAGAAGTTGGAAGCTACCAAAGGCAGCAAGGCAATGGACAAAAGCATGCAGGCAAAAGGGATGCAAGACCATAGCGGCAGCTCCTTGCCAAGGTTAATATGGCCGTGCGATGTATCTTGATGGTGTGCACCTTCCGGCTGAACACCATGGCCATCCTGTACTGCGGCACCGGTTGCATCATGACCTTTGTCGGCAGCAGTGCCGGATGCCAGAACCGGTGTAAAAGAAAAGAGAAAACAAATTAGGAAAATTAATCCTGCCAGCCTGTCCAGTTTCATCGATTCGTCCCCTCCTGATTCGATTGGGTTCGAGTGAGTTCAATTGAGTATCGCGTCACCTTCAAATGAATAATCGGTCGACTCATGGCCCGTTCGCAATTTCAACGCGTAATTAAAGTCAGCTTCAAACTGCAAATTTTCTATGGCAATATCCTCTTTTGACTATTCGATTTGCCTTTAAATGTCAAGGTGAAAGAATCAAGAAAATTTGTGAAAATTCCTTATTGTTCGTATCCGGTATTTTTTTTGGGAAATACTGACTGTTTCAACGCCCGGGAACAATGGTATGGCAAAAAAGATATAGATCAAAAAAGAGTCTCAACGATTCGTTGAAAGCCTCTTTGACAGATGGTTACGGGTTTGGCGTTATTGTGATGCCTGAACAGCCTGCCTGAGCCTTTGCGGATATTTTTGTGTGAATTTCCATACCCTCTGGTTTTCTCTTTTGTATAACCCACGTTCAAAAGGGGGGGCATTATTTTTTAAAATCAAAATAAGGTCCGTGCTCACCCAGGGGCTTTTTACAAAATAGCCGTGCCCGTTTCCCGACGCTGCCTCCTCTGCGGCAGAGACATCAACAATTTGTGTTCTATTAAAAATTTTAAAGGCGTGCAGATCTTCAGCGGCCAGACCCATTTCACCCGGCGCTCCCAGACGGGGCCACCCAAAAAACCTTAAGGCCCAGTTTAAAGCCGTATCATTGGCATTGGTATAAATGGTGATGTTCTTGACAACATCTTCAAAACCATCGCGATACCTTGCCTGAAAGAGCATCATATCAATATCCGGTGCCGCAAAAATAACCTGATTAATTTTAAATTCCTTTTCCAATCCGAATTTTGATGCCCCATATGTCATAAGCCTTAACTCGTGAACAGCCTGGCTGACGATCCTTGCCCCTGCACTGTAGCTGAGAATATTGATATGCTCCGCATTGGTTTTTTCTGCCAGATATTTGAGAAGCATTCGAAAATGCTGGGCGGTAAAGGTGGTTGTTTCAACATCGGAAAGATAGTCACGCACGCGTTGACCCGAAGGCCATGAGTAGGCAATAAACGCCCCCTGGCACCCCATATAGTACCAGAGTTCAGCCGCCACCAGAACAGGGTATGAAAAATCCACCTTAAACCCGGGAACAAATATATTGATTGATTTGCGATCTGAAGCTGCCAACCGTTTGTTAACGTCATTTATAAACCGATCTGATTGCTTCTTTTGTTCTCCAGTGGAGTGGTCAATTATCTGGGAAGCGTCCCCAATTTTATTTAAAACTTCAATCCCGGCTATTTTCATGGGTATTTTCAGAGCGCGCTCTTTTTTAAAACTTTGCTTTTCAATTTCCGGCCAGCTTGCATCCTCATCCCCAAATCGGACAAAAGCTTTGCCCAGGGTCAGGCTTAAACTCCTGCTGTTTCCATAATAAAGGGGGCTTATAATCGATATATCGGTTGGCTGGCGGTCGGTTGCGTAAAATATATCAAAAACCGGGGGATGAACGTCCTTTGGACGCTTTGTATAGGGAATTGTTAATTTATCCCGGAAAATCAGTGGTGTTGACATCAAAACCGCTTTTTGCAGGACAGATGGCCGGTTATAATGGAATAGGCTCCCCAGGATCACCAGGATCACTAGGGGGATCCATATTTTTTTAGGTATCTTTTTCATTCTTGAATCCAAAAACTATTATACTCCCATACGATGATAAAAAGGAAATTTCAACACCATAGTCACTATATCGTTGAACAGACAGTTGAATTTTCAGGCCTTTTATTTTTTGGGATGCAAAATCCGAAAACCTGCAAACAAAAATCGTCAGAACAGTCGAATGACCCGTGACCTGTCAATTGCATTTGAAATTATGGACCGGCTGTAATACAGTATCACCCATTATAATTTTACAGGAAAATACAGTGAAAACCGCTCAAAAAAAATTGTGGCTAATACTCATCATCTTTGCTGTTGTGCTCATTGTTGTGTCACAGCTTATGCGTAGCATTTTTACCGAAAAAGAGCAGCAGACAAGAACGCATATTCGTACGACCCTGAAGAAAAAATTCCCCAAAAAGGCCGAACAATTTATGTCCACCTACGGTCTTAAACTTTTTTCTAATTCCAATTCTCTAACAGAAAATCTCAAGCAGGCAGGTGACGTAATCTTGATTCACGGGTTAGACGAACCCGGGAAGGTCTGGATGAATCTGGCCCCTGCCCTGGTCAAAAACGGCTTTTCCGTCTGGATCATGACATATCCCAACGACCAGCCCATAGCAGAATCGGCTTATTTTTTCCTGGAACAACTCAAACAGCACAACGGATCACAAAAAAAGAGCATCTCAATTGTGGCACACAGCATGGGCGGCCTTGTCGCCCGCGACATGCTGACCAATGCAGCAATAGCCTACACAAAAAAGGTACAGAAGGGAGAACTTCCCCATATTGAAAAACTGATCATGGTGGGCACCCCGAATAGTGGATCAGAACTGGCCCGGTTTCGTGCGTTTACAGAGCTCCGTGATCAGGTGATTAACCTTTTTAATGAAAACTATCACTGGCTCCAGTCAATTTTTGACGGTGCCGGTGAAGCGGGGCTTGATTTGATTCCCGGCAGCCCGTTCCTGGAAAATTTAAACAGCAGACCCCACCCCAAAAATGTTGACATGATCGTCATCGCCGGAGTGATGAGCCCTGTGCAGAAAAGTCAACTTGAGGCGCTCACCCTTACCCTGGAGGGCAAACTGGAAGGGAGTGCACAGCGTGCCCTGAAAACAATGACAGATTTGCTTGATTCAGCATCCAACAAAGCCGGTGACGGCCTGGTTTCAGTTGACTCTGCCCGCATTTCCGGTGTTCCGTTGAGAATTGTTCAGGGCACCCACCTTTCAATCATTCGAAACATCAGTACAACCAGCCAGCGGGAACCACCGGCTCTGCCCATCATTATTGAACATCTTTTAAAACCTCTTTGACAGATAGGCAGCTTTAAATCGCTTCATGCGGCGATGCACTCAGTTAACCCATGGTTTTTTTTAAATAAAACCATCATTTATTCTCTTGACAATGATCCGGTTTTAATCATAAATTCAATCAGGTTCGGTAACAGGAACTCTAAAGGTGATGCAAATGCAGATGCCTCCTGTTTCCCGACACAGATAAAACGTATTGCATCTGCATTCTTTACAAAAAGGCTCACCGTAAAACAACCAGGCTGTCTTAAGATATCTGCCCTGGTACACACAGTTTCCATCAGCAAGTGATGATGCACAGCACCAATCCGATCTCCCGCGCTTTTATTCAACCGGTTATATCCTGATGAAGTTCTCAATGCCGGCACGCAGCAGACAACTCTTTTAAGGCGGCTTAAAAAGGAAAGGAGGACCCATGGGAATTTTCGACAAAATTTTTGGTGCGCGTCAGACGCACACCCCCCTTGAACCTGGCAACCCGCTTGCCCAACACCTGGATGAGATCCGGCAGCCCCTGGAAGGACTGGCCCAGCAGGCCAAGGATTCACTTGAAATCGTCCCGTCAGGCAATGCCACCTATGTGTTTATCGGCAAACCACCCAAACAATTCGGTATTGCCTGGGTTCAGGACGGCGAGGTGTTTAACTTGAAAAAAATCGCTGATCAAAAGGGATTGGAACAAGCCGCGCTGGCAAAAACAACCACAGAACTTTCAAAAGCATACCAGCGCAGCAAAGAAGACGAGCGTTTTGCCACCACGGTCTGCACCTACCCCTGTCTGGTTACGTCGTCCCAAACACTTGCACAGGATGTAGATCAAATTATTCAAACGATTTCGAAATAGCGAGTTTTCTGCATCACCGCATCCTGGCCACCCCTGACCGATATCGGTATCCGCTTATCTTCGGCCCACCAGTCACCTGCCTTCAATCTGAAAACCACTGAAAAAAACAGCGTAAAACCGGCCGGAACCGCCTTTGTTATTAGCAACGGCATCCGGCAGGTTTTGCGCTGTTTTGAATAGAAACGGATAGATCATATGAGATGTCCGGATTGAGGCGCCGCGGCAGTTCGCATTTGTGACGACGGGTTGGGGGTTCTCCATTTTCCCCCCTTCTTGTATATATTTATGCTCTCTTATCGCTGGTACAAAGACACTAAATTGATTTAAACCAAGGAATCTATATTGGGATCTGATAATCATAACAGTTATACGGAGGAATAGAATTCTTTCAAGGTCAAAGAGCAGACTTATATCTCAAGGATTTTGGTCTGCTCTTTCTTTACAGTCTTTACAATAACCAACCTTCGAACTTCAAGGTTTGTTCTGGTCTAATCAGGTGTCCCAAATTAGGTTAGTTAATGCGTCTTATTAGATCGTTAATGGATAGGTACATTATAGGCATTTTCCCACCGGTCAGTTAGTGGAATATCTATTATAAGTAGCCCATTTTCATAGTTGGCATCGCTTTCTCTGATTTCAACAGGGCAGCAGAAATTCCCAGTAGAAACGTATTCAACATCATTTGTTTCAGCCTTTAAACTAAAACCATCATTATTCATTTTGAGATCAATATTTTTTTTCTTAACACCAGGTATAGTAAATTCAAGATGCATGCTGGATTTATTTTCATCAAAACAGGAGCATAATTCCGCCGCCATTTTTCTTTTATTAATTCTTTCTTTTTCCATGGTAACTTCCTCCTCATGGTAAGGATTCATTCATTACTTTTTCCTTGACATCAGGAGCTGAAATACGTTTATGTTCTAATATTATCATCTCCTTTTGGCAGTTTTTTAAGTATAGTGGAACCTCTTTTATAATTCAGAAAATTATTAGAGGATTTGAGCAAGAATATAAGACTGTTAATCGAAAACGCAAGCAAAAGTTAGGCGAGGCTAATAGGGGTGTTGTTTGCAAATGAAAATTGTTTACCTGAGATTCCCGTTCCTTTGACTGGATATCAACCACACGGGAATCATACTCATACATGAAGCCAGGTACTTTTGTGATCTAACTTAAGAAGTTAAACCGGCTTGTCTGATTTGAACTATTTAATAAAAAGATTTCCTGGAATCCAATTTTATTCGATTGAGATCCATTCCTATCCATGGGACATCTATTTTTTTTACATATTTACATTTTAAATTTCGGCAGTATTCTTTAATGTAATAAGGTCCTCATGATAAAGGCCAACCATTCACAACAGCTGAAAAGATATGAAACGCTATTGATCTGAGATAAAAACAAGCTGAAACTACATTTACATGATGTACATAATGTCGCATGGTCCCTGGCATCATGATAATATACAATATATTTAATAAAGGAGTTTCATTATGTCTTATTCATGTACAAATTGTGGAGCTGTGGCAAATGCACCTGGTCATCTGTGCAATCCCTGCGGTGACGCTGAAAAATGCAATTTTTGTGGTACGCCTGAACAGGATAACACTCATATGTGTAAAGATAAATTAGCAGCTATGAAATTTTCCTGCGATGGTTGCGGACGTGTGGCAATGGAGGAAGAACACCTGTGCAGCCCTTCTCCTATTAAATGAGATAAAGACATCCTTATGGTTCAATCACTAAAGGATGTCTTTTTGCTTTGTATAACCAAATCCATTTATTTGAACGGTGCAAAAGAGAGACCAACGAATTAGCAAGAGATATTCGCTGTGAGATATCCTGTCTATAGCCACTCGGTTTCGAAATCCTATAATCAAGTCTCCCGAATGGTCCGGATTATTATCACGCTGTTCTGCTCTTAATACATAGAGAACATCATAAATCATCTCTATTTTCCGAATCGCAGATTTGAAAATGAAAGACTATCCAAATCTGCGGATAAAAGAAATCATATCCCGGCTTCCCAACATTGGTCATCTTTTGGAAGAATATGGCATTGACTGTAGCATCTATAAAGTGGGCATTAGTGGAATTGAAGGTGTCATCCATAACCAAAAATTTCAACAGGAGCTATTTAGAAAATTTTAGGCTATGTCGGTAACCGAACCACAGAAAATCACCTGCATGAATCAAATACAAACGTCCAAATGAGTGTTGATCAGCGTGCAATAATGACCCCTACATAATAAAATCAGCGTCGAAT
>CAZLTD010000023.1:0-54861 GCA_964562385.1 uncultured Desulfobacula sp. | reverse complement strand
CCATGTAATTTCAATTGCTTACAACAATGCTGTTACCCCGTGAATGAATACAATCAATGAAAGATTCATCAATGATAAGTTTAATGCCATGGGGTTGGAGAATATCCGCAAGCCTTCTTAATTCCGGTATGGGGACCTGAAGGGATGTGGGATTATTCGGGGTAACCACAATGGCCATATCCGCATTGGCTTTTTCAGCCGCCTGTGCAAATGCATCCACATCCAGTTGGAAAGACGGCCCCAAAAGAGGAAACTCTACCACCCGGCCCAATGGCGCGGCATTCACATATTCATTAAAGTTCGGCACCGGGATGATCAATTTTCCGGCAATCGAACCGCTGATAATCTTTATCAGTTCCGCCGCACCATTTTGCCGTCCAATTGGCAAGCAGGCGGGTCAGTTCGGTGTGCCCTACCGGATAGTTTGCCACCAGCTGGCTGATATGATTTTTAAGGTAATTAAAAATTTGGGGCACTGGAAAATAGAGGTTGTACAGATAGGCATGATCCACAAAATCATAGCGGTGGTAACCGCCGTACAGTGTTTGAATGGATTTAAAGTCAATAGATTCAGAAATAGTCATAAATTAGACAATGCTGGGATGCCGGTCGATAAAGCTGCCATCCGGAAGCGTTCCTCGGGTTGTATTAAATAATTTTTCAGCAGCTGCCAGATCGGTAATCGTATCGATTTCATACCAGTTGCCGTAATCGAATGACACGCCTTGAAGATCGAGCGTCCCTTTCTCTACCATGGTTTTAAAAACTCTCTCATAATAGGCATTGACACAGCCGCCCAGTACATCCTGGGTCAGCTGTCTTTTGATCCGTTTCCAGGATTTCATTGAAAAGCTGTAAAAATTGACTGTCTTTTGAATTAAAGGATCCGGTCCGGATAGATCAGTTCTCCAATCAGATGGGAATCAAAAATAATATCACTCTCCATTAAAAGGAAGTCAGAAGCAATGACATCTTTTGCCAGAAACAGAGAATAGATATTATTTGTTGTATCGTAGTCCTTATTGTGGACATATGAAATGGTAAAGTCTGTTTTTCCGTTCTCAAAAAACTTTCGAATCAAATGGCCCTTGTAGCCGGAGACCACGATCAGGTGCTGGAACTGATGCCAGGGTCAACCGCTTTAGAATTGATTGATTATTCACCTTTACCAGACACTTGGGTTTTTTTGGGGTCAGGGGATAGAGTCGAATGCCTCTGCCTGCTGCCAGAAGCACACCAGTTCGTATTTGATTTTCTAAATGTGGTTCTCCCATCTTCTCCTATGCTACAATTTTTGAATCAGCTTCTCTAAAAGCCCGGGAAGCTCGTCCATTTTCTTTTCGATACGGGTGATATCGAAAAGATTGACAGCATGGATCAATTGTTCACTGAATACCGTTAAAGGAGTTACCTGATGATTTTTCGATAACAGGTTCAGTTCATTGCTGAACTCTTTAACCTGGTTAATGACAATACTGCTCTGGTAAAATTTGGATGACGGCAGTATCTTTTCCTGCAATATAGATAGCAGTTTCTCCGGCTCTTTTACATCTTCTCTTGAGAGACCGTCAAAATCAGCCTTCTTTTCTGTCGTATTTCCCGGTCGGTCCTCCGGCGTAATATGCTTTCCAAGCTCCCGTGTCAGCGCATCAATTTTCACCGGTTTGGTTAAATAACCGTCATACCCTTTTTTCAGGGCACCGGTTTTAGTTTTGGCCACCACATCTCCTGTGAACGCAATTATAGGAATCATTTTGGTCTCAGGGTCCGCTTTCAACTTCTTTGTGGCATCATTGCCATCCATGACCGGCATGCGGATATCCATAATGATTAAATCGGGCTTTTGTGTTTTTGCCATTTCAATCGCCTGTATACCGTCCATGGCCTCTGACACATCCTGGTTAAACCGCAACAGTAGTTCTTTTAACATGATCCTGTTAGAAGCAATATCATCCACAATCAAAACACGATTCTTTTCAAACCGTGCCGGACCTTTCTTTTCTTTGGGCACAAATTCAGATCCCGGCAGCGCCCCTTCTTCAGCACCAGCCACATTTTTCAGCAATACTGTAAAGACGCTGCCTTCAGTGGGCCGGCTTTTTACTGAAATTTCCCCGTTCATGGCCTGGATCAGCCGTTTGCATATGGCAAGCCCCAGTCCTGTACCGCCATGCTTCCGGTTTATCTGGCCGTCGGCCTGCTTGAATGATTCAAATATGACATCCTGAAATTCAGGGTCAATACCCGGCCCTGTATCTTCAACAGTTATTATCAGATCGATAAACCGGCTGTCATCTGTGTTCACACACTCTGCCTTCAGTGTGATGAAACCTTCCTGGGTGAATTTAACGGCATTGCCCACAAGATTCAACAAAACCTGCCGCATCCGTGTCTCATCCAGCAGCACGGCATCCGGGAACTGCTCCGAAATAAGGATATCCAGACGAATACCCTTTGTTTCCATCTTTTCCTTAAAAATATATAAAATCTCAGAGCACAGAGTTTTGAAATTCACCGGCTCATACCTGAACTCCATTTTTCCCGCTTCTATTTTTGACAGATCAAGGATATCATTGATTAATGTCAAAAGGCTGTTTCCGGCAACCCGCATGGCCTCAATATAGCTTTCCTGCTTTGGATCATTTAAATCCACGGCCAAAAGCTCACTAAATCCTAAAAGTGTATTTAAAGGCGTCCTGATCTCATGGCTCATGTTGGCCAGAAATTCCGATTTTGCACGACTGGCTGCCTTTGCGGCCTTGTACTCACTTTGCGCCCGTTCCTTTTCGCGACGCTCTGAAATATCCACGACAAACCCTTCGCAATATTTCGTCCCGGTCTTTTCATTTAAAATAACGCTTGCGGACACAGAGCACCAGAACCGGTTGCCCTCTTTTCGTTTAAGCTGTGTTTCCCAGGCAACAACTTCACCGTCTTTTTCCAGGGCCTGTTTTATTTTTTGCCCTTCTTTTTTGGATACCGGAAAAAAAAAGGCCGTGTCTTTGGCAAACATTTGTGACACCGATGGATACCCTAAAATTTTTGCCAGGGAAGGATTGGCATTGATAATCTGCCCATTAAGCGTTGCCTGGAATATCCCTTCCACCGCATTCTCAAATATTCCGCGATATTTATTTTCCGCTTGTTTCAACGCCCAGGTTCTCTGTTCAACGCGTTGTTCCAGCTCATCCCTTGCCTGGGTCAACAACTCATTCTGCTCTTTTATTTTCTTATCCGAGACCTCCAGGTTCCGGGCCATCCGGTTAAGCGCCTCTCCGATACGGCCTATCTCATCTTTGTTTTTAATGGTTAGCCGATAGTCAAGGTGACCTTTGCCCATCTGCTTGAGCCCCTCGACAACCTCTTTGATGGGGCGGGAGATACTTAAAGTAACTAGAACGATAACAAACCCCACGACCAGTGCCACTACGAAAGTGACAAAAGAATTTATCCGTCCCAGCGTTTTAACAGGGAGGAATAATTCGTCTTTGACAGCGCAGACCACGATGGTCCATTTCATTTTTTCCAAACGCTTAAAGGAGGCGGTCATCCTGACTCCATCCAGATTATAATCAAGAGAGCCGGACGGCTCTTTCATCATTTGCCCGCCAAACTTGAATGCACTGATATTACCACCGCAAAATTCGGGTTTTGTGTTATTGCAGACAATGTATCCTTTTTCCAGAAACACAAAGGCAAACCCGTGGTTCCCGATCCGGATGGAATCGATAAACTTGCCGACCAGGGATTTCACATCAAACACGGCAAAAAGAACACCCACAATATTGTTTTTATCCATCACCGGTGCAGACACCATGGCGACCAATTTGCCGTCTATCTTGCTTTTTAAAACATGTTCGGTCACATATGGTTTGCCTGCCAGTGCCTTTTGAAAATATACCCGGTCACTGACATTAATTTTCCCGATAACATCCGGATCGGATGCCGCGACAATATCACCTGAATTGTCTGCCAGAACGATATCCTCATAGTATCCATAATCCTTTTTTATCCGGCTTAACTGATCATTGGCAAAAGATCGTGTGGTCATACCCAGAAAAGAGCTGAGCAGCGCTTTCTGGTACACGCCCTGCTTGCTCCAGTTGTCCACATCAAGCACCCGGTCATTGATCCATGAGGACATCGAATTGACCGTCGCAAGTGCCACATTGTCAATTTCGTCTACAATCACCTTGGTTAATGCCTGGGTTGATTTGATGTGCGAGACAATCGAAACCGTTCCCATACCGGCGATTAAAAGAAGTACTGCTGGAATTAAAAACTTATATTTAAGGCTTATCCCTCCCAAATAATTTTAATCTCCCTACTTTTTGAAATACCACTGATCTGCCCGATATGGATAAGCATATCCAAAATAGTAGGAATTGGCTTTCCATTTCGGTACATTATCCAATTTATTGGACACAATGGTTATTAACGGTACATTGGACAGGGTGCCAATGATGTTCAGATTGACCAGATTCAGGTCAATTATCTTTTTTCCGACAGCGTTGTACCAGTCAGATCCTGGAACCAGTGTTACAAACTCCTCCCCCAATTGCCATAAGTTCTTAACCCATATGGGAGGCTCCTCTCCATTTTTCCCATCTGATTTTTTCCACTCCCACCATGGAATCCCCATGACCGGATAAGCCTCGCCAAAAGGCGGCATAAAAATTATCGGATTTGCAAACAATGTCGGCTCAAACGGCGCCGTCCATTCATTGGAAACATCCAGGTCATTAGCCAGCTGCTTTGCCCTGGCTTCTTTTGTAGAGACCTCTTTCAAAGTTACTCTCAATCCAAGCGCTTGAAAAAACTCTTTAATTAATAGAGGAAATTCATGAGACCACACGTACTGTAGGGAGTACTCCCACTCAATAACAAACGGTTCGCCGTCCGGTCCGATACGAAATCCATCTGCACCCCGTTTGAGACCTATCTCATCCAGGTATTCGTTCGCTTGTTTTGGATCATAATCTGTCATAAACTGTGTCTCTTTGGGTGTGACAAAGCCCAGATTCTGAGGCAATGCCTGCCCGGGACGGCAAAGCCCTAAGAATAATTTATCATTAATTGCTTTACGATCAATGGACAGAGAAATGGCCCAGTTAAACTTGGGATTTTCAAAAATCTTTCTCTTCACCGGATTCTTATGTGTCTTATTAAAAACAAATACGGGCCCCAGCCCCGTAATCGGTGTTTGTATCGTGTAGTCCCCTTTTGACTGATTTTCTTTTAGTTCAGGGTAAGTGTTCAAAGACATACTCTGTGATTTCTGGCCCACATTACCGCTTATTATTTCATCTATCCATTGGCTTTTCGGCAGGAACCGCTCCCGGTGAAATGTAATATAAGGAAGCTGGTTGCCGGCTGTATCCACTTTGAAATAGTATGGATTTGCAACATAAAGGCGTTGGGATTCATTGGGGACGTCTTTTAACACATGGCTTTCAAGTGTCGGCACTTCAAGACCGGATGCCTTGTTCACGACTGCATCTTTCCATTTGTTCCAATATTGCCTGAAGCGGTGAACCCAATCTTCAAATCCTAATATTTTTGCCTGTTCGTCTGCATCCGGATTGTACTTAAGATGCAATTTTTTTAAAAAATGTTTGGGGGCAAACGGATCATAATAGGAACCGCTGCCAGCCAGATAGAAAAGTAATGACGTAAAAGGCTTTGAGAAAGTAAACCGGACAGTGGTATCATCGATTTTTTCAATCTTGGGGCTAAAATCACGCCAGGGGGTCGGTGTCTGCGAATGAATATCTTTATTCAATATGATGTCATCCAGATAAAACAGGACGTCATCGGCTGTAAATGGCTCCCCATCTGACCAGCGATGGCCTTTGCGCAGGAAAAAGGTGATCTGTTTATAGTCATGTGACCATTTCCAGGATTTGGCAACATTGGGAACAATGGTCCGGTTATCATCACTGAATCTGACAAAATTTGCCAGGCGCCATGATATGATCTCTGATGTTCCGGATTCGTAGGACAGTGCGATTCCGTCCATGGTCCCCCCGTAGCTTCCGATTTCATTCTCCGGGATCACGACCAGCGGCTCTTTTGGTAACCGCTTTTCAATCGGCGGTAAGTTAGTAAATTTATCGTTTTCCCGAAAAATCGAATTCTCTGAAAATATGGTTTTTGTACCGGTAAACCGTTCGAATTCATCCAGTTCAAATTGCTGAGGATATTTGGTGTTCAGACCCGCCATATGCTTCAGTGTCAAATGATTCTCCGCAATTACTGAGTTTGACAGTCCGCCTAAAATTAAAAAAAGCAGCACCGGTATCACCCATTTTGCCAGGGCAATAATGGTCACTTTTGTTTTCATTTGATCACCTTTTAGATAGCAGATTGATATCACAATAAAATTTACTTATAAATTGATTTTATTGCTAATTGATTTTGAACAAATAAACGAGCAACATTTCAAGACACTGATATTGATATGTGCTATAGGATACGCTAAAATCAGCCTGAAACCAAGTAAAATTGTGCTGGTAGTCAAACGATATTATTCAAATATTGGATCCGGTTTTAGTGTGGAGGAGAACACTATATGAGAACAGAACATCCAACAGATGTAGAATTCGTTATGGCAGATCCTGTGCCAAGGGGAGAAATGTCGCTTGAAGATTACCACGAGCTGCTTTCTTCTAAATCCCGTACAATTTCTGTAGTATACCAAAACAAGTAGCTTTTCGACATTACTATCCCGGCGCCGATTTTCAATCCGGTCGCCGCCCGTTCAACAAAATCGCTGACCGATATTATTTTAAAAGGGGAGTTGCCTGTAGCCGGAAGCCGGTTTGTTGACCTGGGGTGCGGCAGTGGTGTTATAGGGCTGTCCGCTGTTGAGAAATTGCCAAAATCGGTTTTATACACGGATATTAACCCCAATATTGAGTTTATTAAATCACACCCCAATTTCAGATCCGGTGTTGATCGTGTTGAGGTCCAGTCTTTTTGCAACAGGGAGCCTGAAGCGTCTGCTGATATTGTGGTTTTTTCAATACCGTCCGGAATCAGGGATCAAGAACCTGACATCCGTAGTATTAAAGCAGCCTTTACAAGAGACCACAGGTTTATCTCATTGGCGGTAGAAGATATCTCCAGGATACTGGTGCCGGGCGGACGCTTTGTCTTCTGGTACGGTATTCATCCCGGCCAGGTGCGTTTTTTCAGTGAACTTATAATTCTTCTGGGAAAATATTTCGATGGCAGCAGCTTAAAATGCCTTCTGGAGTATCAATTTGAAGACGGGTACACCTCAACGGTTTACTCAATTAAAAAAAGATGAATATATTTTCAGGAAGAGAGCTCTTTCGCCTTTGAATGCAACCGATCCCCGTCTGCGAAAAATAGAAATATCAGGGTGCTGACTCCCATCACGAGCGCGCCCAGCGGAAAAGAGATTCGCAGGCTTAAAAAATCCATGGCTAAACCGGCAGCCATGGAACCTGTCAGCATCCCCAGGCTGTGGGCCACAGTCATGATTGAGATGACCGTTCCCATTGCTTTTTTTTCATCTCCTTGAATGATCGCACAGGCCATAATTGAGGGCATGGAAATCCCCCCCCCGACACCAAACACGGTAACGGCAACCGCCAGATCAAAAAAAGAAGTTGACCACAGGGGCAGGACCATGCCGACAGAAGAAAGTAGTCCCCCCAGTATAATCAACTTTTTTTTATCAAGACGATCGGCCAGATAGCCGCACGGCAGATGCAACAGCCCGGACACGAACACGCCCAGGGTCACCAGGACACCGATCCGTGAACCTGAAAGATGGAACTGGGTATCGGCAAACAGAGGCAGAAAACACCAGATAATTCCGATGCAGGCTGTGTATGCATACCTGAAAACAAAAAGGGAGACCAGAGCCCTGTCCCGCAGTAAAACTGCCCAGGGCGCTACACGGTTATTTTTTGAAGAAATCTTTTCTCGGGTAGTTGCGGGCAGAAAAACAATACACAGTATCAGGCCGAATCCCGAAAGCAGCCCCATACTGACAAAAGCGGTATTCAACGAGTACCACTGCATCATTGATCCACCCATCAGGGGACCTAAACTGAGGCTTAAAAACATCGACAGATTAAACAGGCCCATGGAATATCCTTCAGATCCTTCCGGGGTAATTTCGCCGACATAGGCCTGTACCACCGGCATAATCATGGCAGAGGCGGCTCCCTGGACAAACCTTAAAAGGATCAGGCTTTCCACGCTATTTGAAATGACAAATGCAAATGATATCAGGGTGTAGGCGAAAAGGCCTGTCACGATAAAAGGCTTTCTTCCCTTTTGATCCGAAAGCCTTCCAAATAAAGGCAGCAGAATTGTTCTTGAAATGGAAAATGATCCGAAAATCATCCCCACATATATCCCTGTGGCCCCCAGATCATTGGCATAAATCGGCAATAACGGCACAACGATACCCACGCCGGTAATCGTTGAGAAAATCGCAAAAAACAGGGTAACAAAAATACCTTTTTTTTCCGTAGGAATAACCCCTTTTCCATTGTTCAGCAGTTTTGTCATCAGCTGAGACAAGGGTTCTTTTATGGAAAAAAATTCAGACATATTCAGTTATTAGCCTTTAGGTGTCAGCTTTTAGGATATTAATAAAATAGTTCACCACCATCTTTGCCTCACCTCCCTGTTGATTACTGCCTTTACATCTCAGCGGCCCAGTGAACTGCTACCTGCTAACCGCTATCATGCCAGATACTCTTCAACCTGGTCGATAAAACGACTGCGGGTAGAAAAATCTCCTTTCCGATAATTGGCATGTGACAGGTATAAAAACCGTTCCGCCCGTGTCATAGCCACGTACATCAGTCTCCGCTCTTCAAAAACAGCCGCATCTCCTGAATCTATTGAGCGCCAGTGGGGAAACAGACGCTCCTCACACCCCACAATGAAAACCGTATCATATTCCAGACCTTTTGCGGAATGGATGGTTAGAAGCGACACACCGGATGAATCTGTTTCCTTTTCATCATCACTCTTATCTTCCCGGATCAGGGCAGCCTCTTCAAGATATTCCAAAAGATCGTCTTTGGATCTTGCCGTATAGATCAGCTGCTCAATATTTTCTTTCTTGGAAATAAATTCTTCTTTTGTCTTTAGCTTTTTTTCCAGATAGTCAAAGTATCCGGTCTGATCAATCACCGATTCCATGGCAGCTGCCGGCGGCAGGTCGACAATGGTGTCCAGGATCTGGAGTACCTGAGACAGGTTTTCATGGACCTTTTTGGTCAGGACCCGGTCGCGGACCATAATTCTTGCTGCATCCTGAAGGCTTGTCTCTTCGGTTCTGATGGCCGCCATTTTCTTTATCATTGAGGGTCCGATACCCCGTTTAGGGGTATTAACGATCCGTTCAAACGACACATCATCATTGGGGAAAAACGCAGCACTCAAATAGGAATTGATATCCAGAACTTCCATTCTCTCAAAAAACCCCTGGGATCCTTTCATGCTGTAAGGGATCCGGTAGGACCTGAAAATTTTTTCAAAGGGCAGGGAACAAAATTTTGTCCGGTAGACCACCGCCATTTGATCATACCTGATCCCCTGACCCTGGCGATTCAGCCCCTTGATACGTCTTGCCACCCACTCCGCCTCATGGGAATCGGATAAAAAATCATAAATTTCAACCACGCCGCCCTTCTTGTTTGAAAAGCATTTTTTATCCATTTTATCGGGATTGTAGTCAATCAGGTCATTGGCAGCCTGAACAATTTCATCAGCAGACCGGTAGTTCTCTTCCAGACGGAAAATTTTTGAATCCTGGTACTTTTCAGGAAATCCTAAAAAATGATTCACATTGGAGCCCCTGAATCCATATACGGCCTGCCAGTCATCCCCCACGCAGAAAAGGTTTCTATGCTCGCCTAAAAGCAGGTTTGTCAAATCTTCCTGCAGGTTGTTGGTGTCCTGGTACTCATCCACAAGGATATATGTGAAAAACTTTCGATAATAGGTTTTGACATCTTCGTTATCCCGCAAAAGATCCCTGGCCTTTAGCAGGATATTGTCAAAGTCCACGCTGTTCATTTCCTTTAACCGGGCTTCATACTGATTGAACAAATCCTGGATATTAATACTGAAAAAAGAGGTTTTCAAATCAAAATATTTTTCCGGATTCCCAAAGTTTTTCGCCCGTGAGATAGCTGACAAGATCTTGTTGGATTGCTTTTTTTCAATATTATTCTTAACACAAAGTTCCTTAACCAGTTTGTCCTGCTGATAGATACCCATCACCTGGATCGGTGCGATATATCCCAGTTTTTCACAATGGCGTTTCAAGATCATCAGGCAGGCCGAATGGTAGGTTCTCACCCATTGAAATGACTCATGGGAAAGTCCGGTCATCTCTATCAGGCGGGACTTCATCTCGTCGGCTGCTTTATTGGTGAACGTGATCGCCAGGATCCGCTTGGGATCGTGCCCCAGCCTGACCAGGTGTGAAAATTTGGCTGTCAATGTCCTTGTTTTACCGGAGCCTGCTCCTGCAACGACCAAAGCGGGGGAGCCGGTATGGTCAACTGCATCCTGCTGCTGTACTGATAACTGCATAAATTTTAACTATAAGATTCTCATCTGAGTAAGATTTAAAACCCTATGGTATCTCCTTAATAATTCGTTTTAATCATGATTGGGTTTAATTCCCCTGCCGGGACCTTTTTTTATGCCCGAATATCTATCATCACCTTAAAAAACCTGTGATATAATTGTTATAATACCCAGCAGCCAGCAATAGGGGGCAAACAGATGAAACCTCCCCGCATGAACCAGCCGGATTAACATTTTCAGGGCGATCAGGCCCGTTAAAAATGAGACCAGTGTTGCCCACACGGTAACAGAATCAATAACAAGGCCCTTTTCCAGCATATCTTTCACACTTATAATCTGTGCTCCGATAATTGCCGGAATGGACAGTAAAAAAGAAAATGTGGCCGCCTTTTGCCGGGAAAGTCCTAAAAACATACCAACGGCAATGGTGGTTCCTGACCGGGAAATACCCGGAATAACTGCCAGACCCTGGCTGATACCAATCACAAGGCCCTGTTTCACGCCTAATGCGGTTGGCTTTTTTTCACTGGTATAATAACGGCGGGATGCCCACAAAAGACTTCCGGTAAACATCAATGTGCAGCCCACAAGCAGTGCCGACGAAAAAAGGAAATGCTCAAATTGTTTTAAAATAATCCCGATGAATGCCGTGGGGATTGATCCAAGCACAATAATTGTGGCAAGTCTTAGATTTTCATCCTCTGCGTACTGGTTTCTGGCACCTTGAACGCCCTTAAACCCAAACACCAGTTTTGCCACTGACGCAAGTATTCTCCTGATGTCGGATGCATATACCACAAAAACGGCCAGAAGCGTTCCCAAATGAACGCTGATATCAAAGACAAGCTGTGACTGTGTCATACCGAAATATGTCTGACCTAAAACCAGGTGACCGGAACTGCTGACCGGTAAAAACTCTGTCAACCCCTGTAAAATACCAAGAATAATTCCCTGATGTAATTCCATATTTTATCAGCTTTTCCTATTATGATTTATTCACTAAACAATGTGCCATCGTATATAATTCTTAAGGGTAAATTGCAAGATATTAACCCGGATGTGACGCAAAAATCCATCTGATTTTTTACTTTCTGAAAAAAAGACTTGAACTTGAGTATGTTTCACACTAAAACCATTGGTACACCTTAATACCAACCTAATTAAGGGAATAAAATGAGCAATTCAAAGACTCAGTTCGATCAGGATGGTTCCAACACCAAGCTGGCCGGGATGGCGAGAATTTTTCACCTTCTGGGCACAGACTGCCGGGAAAATATCCGGATCATTGTAGAGCAGACATGCCGGATTCTTGATGGCCGGTGTTCTTTATACAATCGTGTTGACGACAAAACAAAATCCCTGACTGTCTGGGCCAGCCACCAGAAACCCGAAGACTTTGACAACCAGTTTCAACGACACGGACACATCTGCTGGGAAGCGACTATTAAAGGTGAAAACAAGCCGGTTATTCTACCGGATCTTGACAAAACACCATATCTTACATCTGATCCCTATGTTGCAAAATATCGTTTAAAATCCTACCTGGGGTTTCCCATACGATTGAATAACGCCGTTATCGGATCTCTGTGCATTTTGGATACAAAAAAAAGACAATTCACCAAAGATGAAATTCATATCATCCAGACCCTGGCTGCCGCCCTTTCCCTGGAGGAAGAGCGCCTGAATGAAAAAGAGAGGTACCGCACCCTGGTTGAAAGCTCCAACGACGCCATATATATCATCCAGGACGGTATATTCAAATTCGCCAATGCCCGGGCTCTGGCCATGACCGGATATGACAGAGATGCCATGTCCGATCTTCATTTTTCTGACCTGGTCCATCCCGATGACAGAGAATGGATCGCCCAAAATCATATTCGGCGGCTCAAAGGAGAAGATTTTCAATCCACCTATCCGTTCAGGCTGATCGACAAAAACAAAAAAATCATCTGGGTACAGATCAATGCTGTTCGGATTCTGTGGGAGGGCAAACCGGCTGTATTGGGATGCTTAAGGGATATCAGCCGGCTGAAAGAGCTTGAAGACAAACTGGTCCGGGCCGAAAAAATGGAATTGATCGGCACCATGGCCGGCGGTGTGGCCCATGATCTGAACAATATCCTTTCCGGCCTGGTCAGCTATCCGGAACTGGTGTTAATGCAATTGCCCGAAGAGAGTCCGTTAAAAGAGCCTATTTCATTTATGCACGATGCCGGTTTAAGAGCGGCGGACATTGTTCAGGATCTTCTGGCACTGACACGAAGAGGCGTAATGGCCCGGGATATTATCAATTTAAATAATACCGTTCATGAATACTTTAGTTGTGCCGCACACAGAAGGCTTGAACAAAACAGTCTTGGCACCCGTTTTACAATCGACATTGAGCCGGACCTGTTAAACATCTGCGGGTCGCCTTCACATATCTCCAAAATCATCATGAATCTGGTCATCAACGCTGCCGAGGCAATAAAGGACAACGGCATCGTGACGATTCAAACCCGAAATCAATATATTGACATGCCGCTAAGCAGTTATGACACTATCAAAGAAGGCGATTATGTTGTCCTTAAGGTTTCCGATAATGGCGATGGTATTGATCAAAAGGATTTGAACCGGATATTTGAACCATTTTACACAAAAAAGCAGATGGGCAGAAGCGGCTCGGGCTTAGGCCTTTCAGTGGTATGGAATTGTGTCAAAGACCATAACGGCTATATAGAAGTCAAAAGTACAAAACGCCGTGGAACTGTTTTCGAAGTCTTTTTTCCGGCCACCCGGAAACATGACGGCACTGTCACAAAAGATTTTGCCATTGATGAATATACCGGGAACGGGGAAACCATCCTGATCGTCGATGATGTTAAGGAACAAAGAAAAATTGCCACCGATTCTTTAGAGTTACTTGGCTATCATCCCTTTTCTGTTGCCAGTGGGGAAAAAGCGATTTCCTTTATCCAAACACAGCCGGTTGACCTGATTCTTTTAGACATGAAAATGGAACCGGGCATTGATGGTCTTGAAACCTACAGGCGAATATCAGAGCATCACCCGGGACAAAAAGCCATTATTGCCAGTGGATTTTCTGAAAATGACCGTGTCAAAAAAACATTGAATCTGGGGGCCGGCCAATACATCAGAAAACCGTATACCTTAAAAAAGCTTGCCCATGCTTTAAAAAAAGAGATATCCGGCTGACCTATGCCTACTTAATAAAAAGCATCTCCAGGGAAAAGAAGAGTTGATTTTGGGGCCGTTTTACGGTAAAAATATCTAAAGTTACGTTTACATCAGCAAATCATATATCATTAATTCCTTAACTAACTTTCATAAGGAGAATTAGATCAATGAAACTATTAGCCAAAAGCTTATTAACCCTTTTTGCCTTTATTTTCCTGTTTGGCTGTGCCGCCAAAAAGATGGACACACTGCCCTCTTTTCAAGCCAAACAATTTGATGCGTCCATGTATTCATCAAAAGTGGATAATTTTTTAATTCTTTTTGATGCATCCAGTTCCATGTATTACAAACATAACCAGATGAGGAAATTTGACATTGCCAAAGCTGTGGTCGACAGAATGAACCAGACCATTCCGGAACTGGGCCAGACTGCAGGTTTGAGATCTTTTGGCCATTCTCCCAAAGTATCAGGCAAAGCAACCGAGCTTTTTTACGGGATGGAGACATATTCCACACAGAATCTAACCACCGGTTTTGCTAATATTACAGAGCCTGGTGGATACAGCCTTCTTTACAAAGCACTTGATGAAGCAGGAAATGACCTGAACGGTTTATCCGGTGTCATGAACGCGGTGATTATCGTCAGTGACGGTCTTGATCTCCCCGGAGACGTTCTTGCGTCTGCTCAAGCTTTAAAAGATCGTTATGGTTCTTCCATCTGCTTTTTCCCCATTCTTGTCGGCACTGATCCCGGTGGAGAAACTCTTTTACGGGAAATCGCCAGAATCGGTGGCTGCGGATTTTTCTCAACAGCCGATGAAGTGTTAACCAGCGCAGGTATGGCCAGTTTCGTAGAAAAAGTATTCTTATCTAAAAAAGCCGCCCCTGCCGCTCCTGAAGTTGTCAAAGTTGAAAGAAAAGATACAGATGGTGACGGCGTCTATGATGATATGGATCAATGCCCTGGAACACCCATGGGTGCCCATGTCAATGCTGTCGGATGCTGGGTTCTGGACAATGTCCTGTTCGACTTTGATAAAGATGTCATCAAAACGGGTGCTTATCCCCTGCTTGACAATGTTGCCACAATCCTGGAAAAAAATCCCACAATGAGCGTTGAGCTGCACGGACATTGTGACAATGTGGGAACACCGGCCTACAACATGGATCTGTCGCTTCGTCGTGCCCATGCCGTTAAAAATTATCTGATTGGAAAAGGTATTTTAAAGAACCGTCTGGCCACGGAAGGATTTGGATTTAACAAACCAGTCGCCCTGAATGGTACCGATACCGGACGGTCCATGAACAGACGGGTTGAAATTCATCCCTATTAGACCAATATTAATAACATGATCAATATTCGATCTTATTGATCTTTAATACAAAAGCACTGCCGCAAAAGTTCATCTTTGCGGCAGTGCTTTTTTTTAATTCATTGGCCACAGGGCCGGCACAATTTAATAGCACCCTATCCGGGCGAAATTACTGAGCATTGGTGTAAATAACATTTCCGGTATTTTGGGTACTATATCCGCCAAGCGCATTTACACGATCCTGAAATCCTCTGGATCCGATTGTTTCAAGCAACACCTGAACCTTATCAGTGTGATAAAACCGATCCGGAATAATCAGGTCATACTGTTCGGTTACCACCGGTATGAAGTCAAGGTCAAGCGCTTTGGCAGCCGCCTGAATGCCCAAGGCGGCATCCGCTCTTCCCGACAAAACAGACACGGCAACAGACATATGGGTATACTCATCATTTTCATACCCCTTGATCTGAGACGTTTCTATCCCCATGGTTTCAAGCTTCCAGTCAAACAATATCCGGGTGCCGGAGCCTGGCTGCCGGTTGATAAATTCAAGATCCGAATTTTTCAAATCTTCAATGGATCTGATATTTTCAGGGTTTCCCTTTAGCACGATCAATCCCTGATCCCGCATGACTAGGTTGATCACCCACAATTTTTCATCCGGCAGGTACTTGTTAATATAGGAGACATTGTAACTGCCGTCTTCAGGATCAAGCAGATGGGCACCCGCCATGTGGCACGCTTTCTTTTTCAACGCCATCAGCCCGCCCATGCTGCCGACATGGGACGATGATATACTGACATCCCCGTTCACCCTTCTTACCTGATCTGCGACAAGATCAAGAGTATTGTCGTGTGATCCGGTAATCACAATAGTGTTCTCAATAACAGCACGCGGTCTTAACAGTTGAGCCTGGACCGGCTTGTTCTCCGGGATGCCCTCAACGTTGCGGGGAATCCGGATAATACCGTCGGCTTCCGTCAAAGTCGTGATGCTGCCGGACCCTCTTGGCAGCTGGGAAGAGATCAGCCGGTCATCCACAGAACCGATTTTTACCCTTAAAAATTCTTCCTGGCCCAGTTTCGATGCAATTTTACGGGCGGGATAAACAGTGGCCATTGATTTTTGAATATCGCCCAGCCCCTGCATTTTCCGTAATAAAGGACCGGCAAACTGCTCAAACGCCACAATGGCGGAGACCGGATATCCGGGTATTCCGAAAATCGGTGTATCCCCAACTTTACCGAACATTATGGGTTTGCCGGGCATCATGGTGACACCGTGGACAAAAACCTCTCCCAGAGAGGAAATCACCGGCTTTGCAAAATCTTCAGACCCGGCCGAAGAACCGCCGATAATGCATATCATATCATAGTCTTTCCCGGCTGCCTGGGCCACAGACTTTTTAATATGTTCCAGATCATCTTTCAACATGGGATGGACATCAAAATCAGCCCCAAAGTCCTGGCACAGCCCGCCCAGCACGGAAGAGTTGGATTCCACCACATCCCCGGGCGAAAGCTGATCAATATCTATCTGGTGCCACTGCTTTAATTCGGAACCGGTGGGGAAAATCAACACCCGCGGCCGTTTATAGACATCTACCTTGAATATGCCGCCGGATAACAACGCCCCCAGGGAATAGGCATTTATTTTATGGCCCCGTGGAAACAGCAGTTTAGTTGCCACAATGTCTTCACCCATTTTTCTGACATGCTGCCACGGAAAAACCGGCGCTTCTATCTCAACGGTTTTGTCGTCTATGATATTCAAATGTTCTATCATGATGACGGCATTGGTCCCCTCGGGCATGGCATGGCCGGTATTTACCCAGAAGGCATTTTCCTGCGGCACAATTATTTTGGGCGCCTCTTCGCTGGCACCAAAGGTTACCTTGGCGTCAACGGCAATACCGTCCATGGCCGAGGCGTGAAAATTGGGCGATGAAATGGAGGCAATGGCCGGCTTTGCCAACACCATCCCTTTTGCCTTTACCACCTCAATGGTCTGCACCTGTGTGAGAGCATTCTCAAATTCATCAAAAAGTATCTTTTTGGCCGCCTCAATACTTTTCATATCAAGGTATACATTTCGCTTGGCGTTCATGGATCTCTGTCTCTTTTCTCTTTGCGATGTCTGTGATTGGAAACTTTTACTGCCTTTTATTGCCGACAAAAAGGTTAGCAAAAAATCCGTCCGCAGACATTATAATAATATAATCTGTGCCATGGTATCTTTTTCAAGACCTTCAACATTCTCGCCGATTTCAAGGAGTCCGTCTGCGTGAATCATGGTTCGGATAAGACCGGATTTTCCTAAAACAGGTTTTGCCAGTAATTTGTTTCCTTCTGATTCCAGCAGAACCCTGACAAAATCGCGCCGTCCCTGGGCCGAAGCAACATTGCGTGTTAACCTGGCCGGTACCCGGATGGTTCTGTCAGTTTTTTTGTATCCCATCAAACGGTTTAAAAAAGGAATGACCACTATCTTCAGGACAACCATGGCGGAAACCACCTGACCCGGCAGTCCCCAGACAGGTTTTTGACCCGATTTTGCCAGGATTGTCGGTTTGCCGGGACTTACCGACATGCCATGAACCAGAATATCGGTGTCCGGCAGGGAAGATAATACATCCACGGTATAGTCCCGCGTCCCCACCGAGCTGCCGCCGGATATCAGGACCATGTCCGTTTCTTTGAGTGCCTTTTGTATTGTCTGTTTCAATGCATCCGGATCATCTTTTACAATCCCATACCGGATGGGCCGGGCATGTGCTTCCTGGATAAACCCGGCAAGGGTATAGGAATTTATATCTCTAATCTTACCCGGCAGCGGTTCTTCTTCAATGGGAATAATTTCATCACCAGTGGAAATAATCCCGACGCGGGGGACTTTATAAACATCCAGTTTGGAAAACCCTAAGCCCGCAGCAAGTCCCGCCTCCTGGGGCCGGATAAATGTCCCCTTTGTCAGCACTGTCTGGGAGGTGGCAAAATCTTCTGAAGCATCAATCACATGCTGCAGGGGTGCCACACTTTTATATATTTCCACGGACAGGTCATCCACCTGTTCCGTGTGCTCAACCATGATAACACTGTCTGCACCGGCAGGTAACATGCCGCCGGTGGATATTTTCGCTGCCTGGCCGGACTTTATTTTAAAATCAGGAATATCACCCATGAGGATGGTGCCGCAGATCTCCAGCCAGGCCGGATTGGATTCAGATGCGCCAAAGGTGGAACCGGCTGCCACAGCATAGCCGTCCATGGTCGCCCGCCTGAAACCGGGCATGTCCCGTGGTGCGGCCAGATCCTGTGCCAGTATCCGTGAAAACGACTCCTCAACAACAAGCGTTTGGGATCCCACACAGGGAAATTGAGGGGCCAGCGCCATCACCTCTTCAAGGCTTTTTACCTTGAAAAAATGATTCATTTTAATGCCTCTGTAATCCTGTCCATGGCAGTTGTTACCGCCTCAAGCGAATTAAAGGCGCTGATACGGATATATTGACTGCCGCATTTACCAAATCCCGCCCCCGGCGTGCAGACAACGGATGCCCTTGTCAGCAGCAGATCAAAAAATTCCCAGGATTCCCGGTCCTTACCGTCAATCCAGATGTAGGGAGAATTTTTACCTCCCACATAATCGAATCCCAGGGATGCTATTGTTTTTCGAATCACATCTGCATTATTCAAGTAGTACTTAATCTGTTCTTTGACCTGGCTTTTCCCGGCTTTGGAATAAACGGCCTGGGCCGCTTTTTGAACAGGATAGGACACCCCGTTGAATTTGGTTGTCTGCCGGCGGTTCCACATGGCATGCAATGACATTTCACCGCCGTTGGCATCAAAGATCATGCACTCTTTGGGAACAACGGTAAATCCGCACCGGGTCCCGGTAAAACCGGCTGTTTTGGAAAAACTGCGAAATTCCACAGCAACCTGCCGGGCACCTTCGATTTCATAAATGCTTTTCGGCAATGTCTCATCCCGGATAAAGGACTCATATGCCGCATCAAACAGGATCAGGGCTTTGTTCTCTTTTGCCCAGTCCACCCAGACTTTGAGCTGTTCTTTGGTGGCACATGAACCTGTGGGATTATTCGGAAAACAAAGATATATCAGGTCTACTTTTTGATCCGGCAATTTCGGCAGGAACCCGTTCTCTTTTAAACAGTCCATGTATACGATGTCCTGGTATCGGCCGTCTTTAAACGTGCCTGTCCGGCCGGCCATGACATTGGTATCCAGGTAGACCGGATAGACCGGATCCGGAATGGCGATTGTTATATCTTTGGCAAATAATTCCTGGAAATTGCCTGTATCACACTTGGCGCCGTCACTGACAAAAATTTCATCCGCCTTTATATCGGCGCCCCGGCTTTGAAAATCATTTTCGGCAATGGCCTGCCGCAAAAAATCATACCCCTGTTCCGGCCCATACCCTCTGAACGTGGCATCACTGGCCATCTCATCCACACCTTTGTGGAATCCTTCGATGACTGCCGGCACGAGAGCCCGTGTCACATCCCCGATTCCCAACCGAATAACGTTTTTATCGGGATTGGCTGCCTGATAGTCGTTCACACGTTTTGCAATATCTGAAAAAAGGTAGGACGCCTGCAATTTAGTATAGTTTTCATTCGCTCTGATCATAAAGTATCCTTTCTGTACAAAAAAAATCTTAAACCAACAAATTAATCAATCATAATGGATCTGTCAATTAAAGGCGGGAAAATCGGGGGTTGGATTATTCCGGCTTATGGTCTTACGGTAATCGTTTTTATATATGACGGTAAAAGGTCATATACCTCCAGGGGCATTTTGACGCTTCTTCTGTTATCTACTTTAATAGTCTCCTCAATGCCCCCCCCACTGATGTCTATGGGTTCGGGTTTGTTTGCCAGGGTGTTTTCCTGTTCATCAGTAAAGGGAATGACGATGGGGCCGCCGCTCTCAAGCACATATGCCATCTGACCGTTTCTTAAAAAAATAATGCTGCCCGGCGGATAGATACCGATACTTTTAACAAAGGCATGAAGTACATATTGAAGCACCTGATCCTTTTTGGCATAGGTCCTGAAAACCTGGGTCACCACATTGATCGGGTTGACAGCGTCCTTGTAACACCGTTTTGATGTCATGGCATCATAGATATCGGCAAGCTTACATATTCTGGCATACAGCGGGATCTTATGATGAGGTTTATCAACCGGATAACACCGCTGCTCTCCATCGTACAGGGGGGCATGATGATAGTTAATAATAATTCGTATAACAGAATTTTTCAGATGATTCTGGTCCAGCAGGTTAACACCGTAATCGTAAGAATGTCTTTTCACCTCATCAAATTCAGCAGGTGTCAACCGGCCCTGTTTATTTAATATTTCATCTGCAACAACGATTTTGCCGATATCATGAAGAAAAAATCCAAGAGAGATATCGGACAATTCTTCATCATAATAGCAGGTATAGGAACTGTCTTGCTGAACGCTGTCCAGTTCAAACGGATTATAAATATCGGAGGTATTTCCCTTGATCAGGTCATCAACCACCTTTGAAAAATGGGTATTAAACCGGTTGACAATCGCCGTTCCAATGGCACACACATTGATTGAGTGGTTATACAGATAATCATCATAGGAAAACATCTCCTGTGTGAGATAGGAAAACGGATTGTCCGCAACGACCAGAAAGTCTACCAGATCGGACACATTGCCCGACACTTCATCAAAATCAAATTGCCCGCCGGTGTTTTTGATGTCCAGTAATACTTTTTTGATGCTCTCTTTGGCCTCGCTGTATTTCATAGACGCCTGCTGTTTGATCTCCTCGATTTCAAGCAGCCGCATTTCAATCTCATTGGTGGCCGTATCCGGAAAGACACTCTCACCCGGGGATTTGGACAAATCGCCTTTCTCGTACGATGGCGAATCCGGTGCATCCATATCAATGAGACCGTCTGAAGAAACATTGATCAGGTTGCCGTTGCCGTCCCACAATCCTCCGTTAAGCGCCGTATTCAACGGCACGGACCGGATGCCGTTGTCTTTTATGATCTCAAGAATCTTGATTTTTTCGACAAGAATACCCTTTTCCAGCAGCAGCACACCACTGGCGGTGTATACGTCCACCCCTGTTTTAACCTTGCCGCCGGTCCTGACAATTTCGATCAGGTTATCAATTGAAATCCTTGTATTCATGATCCCTTCCTTCAACCAAAGGCGATTACTGAACGTGTAAGGGTAATAAAATCATCCACACAAAGAGTTTCTGCACGACGCGTCGCATCAATCCCCGCATCCTCGAGGATTTCGGAAATCTGTGCTTTCTCGTACCCAAGCTCTGCACCGGACATGGAATTTTTCAATGTTTTTCTTCTTTTTGAGAAGGCCGCCTTAATCACACGAAAAAGGAGCTTTTCCTGTTCGGCATTAAATTCGGTGGACGGCTTAAAATTAAATTCAAGTATAGTTGAATCAACGTCAGGGCGGGGAAAAAATGATGCCGGACCGACATCAGCAAAGTGCCGGACATCCGATGCATACTGAACTACCGCCGACAGCCGCGAATAATCCCGCCCGCCCGGCGGCGCCAGGATTCTTTTGGCCAGCTCTTTTTGAAACATTAAAAACGCCGTTTTAATGGATGCCCGTACCTCAACCAGTTTAAACAGTATCTGTGATGAAATATTATACGGCAGGTTCCCCACCACTACCAGCTTTTTATCCAGGGCCAATGCAGTGATATCTGTTTTCAGAATATCCTTATTAATGATCCTGACGTGGCTTAATTCCTCTTCTGCAAGCTCCTGCCCAAGCAGATCGATCAGGCGGCTGTCTTTTTCAACAGCCGTGATATCGCCTGTTGCCCTGGCAATGGGGATTGTCAGGGCCCCCAGGCCCGGCCCTATTTCCAACACTTTGGTATCTGCTGATATCCCGGTTTTTTTAACGATCGCGGATGCCTTGCCCGGATCGGACAAAAAATTTTGTCCCAGTTCTTTTCCTGCATAGAGCTTTGCCTGTTTCAGCAGCTGGCCGGGGTGTGTCATTTAACTATTTCCTGTTTTATTTTCTTCATCCTGTTGTATTTTCTTCTCTTTAGACTGCTGCCGTTTTAAAAAAAAACGTTTGGTTACATAATAGGACACCACCCCCGATGGTATGCCGAGAATGAGCCCTCCCAGATTCATGACCATAAAAGTTTTTAACTGGGTTTGCAGAAAAACTGCAAAATGATCCAGTTTCTGGGAAAAACGGATATTGCTTTCAAGTTGATCAATTAACATTAAAATAGATTCAAATCCCCCGGAGGAATCTTCAAAAACCAGAAATCCGGCTTCATAGCAGGCCGCATAAAGGAAAACAACGGTAAAAGGATTACTTACCCAAACCCCTAAGATAGCCGCCGGTTTACTTGCTTTGAAAACAAATGCCAGTGTTATCGCCAATATCGTATGAAACGGAATGGTCGGTGTTATGGCGACAAAAACACCGATCCCCATACCCAGTGCCACATAGTGTGGATCACCATGGAGCGCCTTGAGTTTCTGAGTGAAACGCCTAATATTATTCTTAAACATCGTATATTTACTTAGCCCCAATAAAAAATTACTACTTGACTTTCTTTTTTCAGCCAAGTAGTTATAATACTTATACTTCATTAACCAATAAGATTCAATACACAATGCAACCGACAGCCGGGTTATCGTTCTTTTTTTGAAACGAAATCAATATCGCTGCTTTTGGCAGCTGATATGCTGACATTATCTGTTTGCATTATGTTCCTACCCAATTAAAGGAGGCCCAAAATGGCAGACCACTCAGATCAGGCAACCAACTTTGAAGGATTTGTAAAGCTGTTGCTTCAACGGCTTGATATCCCGACCAAAAAAGATATCAACTCATTGCACAGCAGGCTTGACAAGCTGGAGCAATTATTTTACCAAAAACAGCCGGCCGCTGGAAAGCCTGTAAAAAAACAGGCATCCAAAAGAAGAAGTGCATCATCAATTGTGCTTGATGTGGTTGCAAATCATCCAAAAGGCACTAACTTTAAGACCATAAAGGCAGCCACCGGATTTGATGATAAAAAAATTCGGAATATCATTTTCCGGTTGGACAAAATTAAAAAGATCAAACGGGTCAAGCGTGGGATCTACAAACTAGTATAATGGAAACTATTTCATGGAAAAACATGCATTAAGTCAGGGGCAAACACTTTGCGGCTATCGAATTAATAAGATAACAGCGCTTGAGAACATTGATTCCCAAATGATTGAGCTTGAACACATCGCCACAAAGGCCAGGCATATTCATATTCAAAACGCGGATAAGGAAAACACCTTTTCAGTTATTTTCAGAACAGTGCCTAAAGACTCTTCGGGTGTTGCCCATATCCTGGAACACACAGTATTGTGCGGCTCAAAAAAGTTCAATGTCCGGGATCCGTTTTTTTCCATGATCAAGAGAAGTCTGTCCACGTTCATGAATGCGTTTACGGCATCGGACTGGACCATGTACCCGTTTTCCACCCAGAACAAAAAAGACTATTTCAACTTGATGGATGTCTATCTGGATGCCTCTTTTTTCCCAAACATTGACGACTTGAGTTTTAAACAGGAAGGGCACCGCATGGAAATCCTTGATCCTGACAGTCCGGATGTAGAGCTTGAGTATAAAGGGGTTGTCTACAATGAGATGAAAGGGGCCATGAGTTCTCCGGGCCAGGTCATGGGACGATCGCTTTTATCAGGGCTTTACCCGGACACTACCTATCAATACAATTCCGGCGGGGAACCTTGTGACATTCCCAAACTGACATGGGAGGGCCTTAAAAAATTTCATGCCACCCATTACCATCCATCCAATGCTGTTTTTTATACCTATGGCAACCTGCCCCTGGAAGAGACATTGACCTTTATCAATGACAGGGTATTAAGCCAATTTAATGCTATCACAGTAGATACCGCTGTTCCCTCTCAGCCCCGGTGGGATACACCCAGGACCGTTACCCAGCCCTATGCATATGACGATCCCAGTGACGCGGTAAAAAAATACCAGGCATGCGTTGCCTGGCTGACCTGTGACGCAGAGGATACCTTTGATATCCTTGTCCTGTCTATTCTGGAACAGGTATTGATCGGCAACTCCGCCTCTCCGCTGCGAAAGGCGTTAATTGATTCCGACCTGGGATCGGCACTGTCTGACTCATCCGGATTTGAACCGAACAACCGGGATACCATGTTTGCCTGCGGTTTAAAAGACATCCAGAAAGAGGATGCGAAAAAGGTTGAAGACATTATCTTTACAACCCTGAATCACCTTGCCCAAAATGGGATTGAAAAAGAACTGGTGGACTCGGCCATTCATCAGATTGAATTTCATAGAAAAGAGATCACCAATACCCCCTATCCCTTTGGTATCAAACTGTTGTTGTCGTTTACCGGCGCGATAGTTCATGACGGGGACCCTGCTGACTGCATCAATATTGATGCTGATCTGGACCGACTGAAAAAAGAGATCCAGGCCGGCCCCTTTCTTGAAAACAAACTTGCACAGTACCTGATTGATAATCCCCACCGGATTCTTTTCATTCTTGAGCCCAAGGATACCCTGGAGGCCGAACGGATTGAAGAGACGAAAAAAGAGCTGCAAAACCGACTGAAAAAAATGAGCCCGCAGGATCTGGAACTCATAAAAAAAGACACCCAGGCGCTTGAGGCCCTGCAGGAAGAGGAAGAAAATTTGTCCTCTCTTCCCACCCTGGCCCTTGAAGATGTCCCGCCGCAAATTGAAATAGTTCGGCCGGACACGATTGAAAACGTATCTTTATCCACCAGTTATGACAAAGCCACTTCAGGTATTTTGTATTTCACCTGCCCCATGGGAGCGGGCACCGTTGATCCTGCGCTTTTCGGACTGGTTCCGTTTTTCAGCAAATCCTTCACCAACTGCGGAACCCAAAAAAGCAGCTACGATGCGCTTGCCAGATCAATGGATCTTTACACCGGCGGCATCTCCCTGACCCCTTTTTCCGGTTCCTATTTCTCAAAAGAGGCGGACGCCCATTCATTTCTTGCCATCCAGGGCAAGGCACTGGACCGCAATATTGATAAATTATTTGATCTGATCAAAGAGTTCATTGAATCCTATAGTTTTCAGGACTATGACCGGTTAAAAAGCCTGCTGCTACAGTACCAGGCAGGACTTGAAGCTTCCATCGTATCCACCGGGCACCGGTATGCCATCTCTCTTTCATCCAGACACCTGTCCCAAGCCTCTTATATTAATGAACTATGGCACGGGGTGGCCCAATACACCTTGATTAAATCCCTGACTGAACAGATCCTTGCGGACAATGACAAGACAACCACCCTTGACGAGCTTTCCAATAACCTCAATAAGATCGCCCAATCCGTATTAAAAAAAGACAATCTGAAACCGGCACTGATCGGCGGGACCAACGCTATCATGTCCGCTGAAAATAAACTTGTGACGATTCACGACAATCTTTCCAACACGACTAAACCCAATTTCTTCACGCCGCAGGTTCCCTATGAAAAAGAGCTGCCTTATGACGGATGGTACACCAACACCTCGGTCTCATTTGTGGGCCAGTCATTTAAAACGGTTCGCATCACCCATGAAGACTCACCAGGCCTGGCTGTTATCGGCAAGCTTCTGCGTTCTTTGTTCCTGCACAGGGAGATCAGAGAAAAGGGCGGTGCCTATGGCGGGTTTGCCCTGTATAACAGCGAAGAGGGCATTTTTTCTTTTGGATCTTACAGAGACCCGCATATCAAGCAGACCCTTGATACGTATAAAAAAGCCTGCGATTTCATCATTCAGGGAGATTATACCCAGACTGATGTTAAAGAGGCCATTCTCCAGGTCTGTTCGGAAATTGACAAACCGGAAACTCCGGGTCCGGCAGCCATGAAAGCATTTTACAGGAATATCACCAAGCTTGATGACGATATCCGTAAAAAATTCAAGGATGCCCTGCTCAGGCTGGACAAAACCCAGGTGCAAAAAATTGCCCAGACTTACTTTACAGTGGGGGATGATCAAAAAGGAACGGCCGTCATTTCCAACCGGGCAAGTCTTGAGGCCGCCAATGAAAAACTTGCAAAACCCCTGACCCTGTTCAAAATCTAAACCTAAAAAAGTCCGCCCGGGTTCCCAAATAACATTGGAACCCGGGCGGACATATCTTCATACCAGCTAAAATAAAGCCTGAATTATTTAAAGAGTGACGACAACTTTTTTTGTGCCTCTTCACTGATTTCGCCGCGTTGCGCGGCAATATCCAGGGTATACTGTCCCAACAGCCGGTACAGTGCTGAAAACTGCGGCAGTTTTTTATCAATATCTCCAATATGGCGGGAAACGATCTGATCATCCCCCCGGGCCACAGGGCCTGTTAGCGCGTCAACACTTCCCCTGGCTTTGATGTTGTTCAAAGTCCCCATAATCAAGGGCTCCAATATCTCATAGGCATCTGCCTCACTCATATCGGAGGCCTTTAACAATTCCAGTGCAAAATGCTCCAGTGTCACCAGGTAATTGGATGCCACCACAGCCGATGCATGGTAAAGGGTTTTCGCCTCCGTGGGGATGGTAAAGGAATTGGCCTTTAAGGCATTGACAATTTCCTTGCCCAGTTCCACAGCCTTGTCATCCCCTTCAATGGACATATTAATACCTTTAAAGGGAGATTCCTGCCCCGGTTCATACGGCGCAAATGCCTGGAGCGGATGAATGGAGCCTGTGCTGGCACCGCTTTGCCTTGCTGTTGCCAGGATACCTGAAGACAGTGCCCCGGACAGGTGAAAAACCATGTCATCCGGGCCAAAGGCATTCTGTTGGGCAAGGGCCTCACACACCGGTTCAATGGTCGTATCCGGTGTCGTGATAAAGACAAGCCTGCATGACTTTACCGCTTCAAGCGCAGTGTCAACCACCTGCCCTTTTCCCGTAAATTCGCACGCTTTTTTCGCAGATTCCAGACTCCGGCTTGAAAAGGCCGCCGGAACAAATCCCTGCCTGGATAAAAATACAGCAAGGGAGATCCCGAGCCTGCCACATCCGATAACACAAAATTTGTGATAATCTTTATTTGTATTCATAATCCTGTGAGGGGAACTCCCCAGCCTTTACTTCGTTAATGTAGTGATCAAGCCCCTTTTTGGCGACGCCTGCCAGGTCGGCATATTTTTTTACAAATTTGGGCAGAAACCGGTCATTGATCCCAAGCATGTCATGGAGCACCAGGATCTGACCGTCACATTTCACACCGGCACCGATCCCGATAGTCGGGATATTCAGCGCATTGGTAATTTTTTCGGAAATCGGGGAGGGAATCCCCTCCAGTACCACAGAAAACGCCCCGGCTTCCTGTACATCTCTGGCATCTTTTAAAAGTCTTTCTTCATCCCGCTGGACCTTAAAACCACCCATCTGATGCACGGACTGCGGTGTCAGGCCGATATGGCCCTGGACAGGGATGCCTGCTTTTGCAAGGCCGGTGATCACGGGACATACATCAGCCCCCCCTTCAAGTTTTACCGCATGGGCGCCGGCTTCCTTTAAAAAACGTCCCCCATTTTCAATGGCCGCATCAAGAGCCCCCTGATAGGACATAAACGGCATATCGCCGATCACCATGGAATGTTTACAGGCCCGCGACACCATGGACGTGTGATAGATGGCTTCATCCATGGTCACAGGCAGTGTGGTCTCTTTTCCCTGAACCACCATCCCCAGCGAATCTCCCACCAGAATGATATCAATACCAGCCTGATCCAGCATGCTGGCAAACGGATAATCATAGGCTGTCAGTGCGGTGATTTTTTTATTTTCCTGCTTCATTTTCATCAATGTAGATGTGGTGACTTTGGCTTGCATTTCTCTCTCCTTAATTTTGTGGGTTTGACTGTACACCCTCATTTTTCTGCAATGGCGTTTATCAAAACCAGCTGTTGACCCCGCATTTTAAAATCATCTCATATTTTTCTGGAAATATGTAGGTTTTTTAAAATACCAGAAGCACTCTTTTGGATGTCATACCTGACTATGAATGTGTTTTAAGCCATTTTTCGTACTGGCACATTCCCCAAAGAGCCTTTACAGCCCTTTCAGGAGACGGGAAAAACACACTTTTATACTGGCACCCATCCATCCTGTAAAGGGTCCTGCTGATTTCATCAGTTAAAAGGCTGACCCCTAATACGGGTTTTTCATATTTTTGTGTCAGCCCGGCAACATACTGCGTATATTCATCCTCAAACTCGAGAATTGAATTCTTGAAGAACTGTGCCGTGGCTTTGTCCATATTCGGATCTGTCCGGACCACGGATTCTATCATATTGTTTACCAGCACCCGTTTACCATGGATACCCAGGTGAATGACCGCATCGCACCCATCCCATTTTAAAAGCTCTTCCAGACAGGTTTTCGGGATCTGGGGATCGCCTTCACCAACAATATCCACGGGATTTCCATGACTCCAGAAAGGCGGTAGAATCTTGTTGAGCCTTTCGATGATGTCATCTGAAAGCTGCGGTACTTCAAGTCCGTGCTCGGCACACAGATCCGTTGTAATCACCCCCCAGCCGCCGCCCAGTGTCATGATGGCCACACGATTGCCTTTGGGCAGGGGCAGAGATGAAAATACCGCTGACAGATCTAAAAGCTCCATGGGCTGGTCAACCTGTATAATACCGGCCTGGCGGCAGGCCGCATCAAACACCCGGACATCCGATGCCATGGCACCGGTATGACTGGCGGCAGCTTTCTCCCCTTTTGCGGTCCGCCCGCCTTTTAACACAACCACCGGTTTTTGGCGGGAAACGCGGGCAGCACTTTTAAAAAACCGCTCTCCGTCTTTGATACTTTCAATGTAGAGCACCACGGTCCTTGTTAAATCATCTATTTCAAAGGCCTCCATATAATCTTCAATGGTGACCATGGCCTCGTTTCCGGAACCGGAAAAAGCCCGGATCCCGATATCCTGCTGATCGGCAAAGGCCAGAAGCTGGGTGCCCATATTCCCTGACTGGCAGACCAGTGCGGTGGACCCGGGCAGAGGATAGGCATGGGCGGCACAGCAGTAAAAATCAATATGTGGATTGCACACCCCCATGGTATTGGGACCAAGTACTATAATACCGGCATCATGAGCAGCCTGCATCACCTGTCTCTCAAGAATTTCGCCCTCGGGTCCCACTTCCCTGAAACCCGATGTAATCAGGAGCATGCCCTTAACGTTCTTCTTTTTTAAATCAGGTATCAATCCTAAAATATGGCGGGCAGGAATGGTGACAACCGCCAGTTCAACATCTGCTTCAATGTCTGCTACACTTTTATAGACCTTTCTCCCGGCGATCTGATCACCTTTGGGATTTACCAGGTAAACCTCGCCCTTATACTTTCGCGACAGTGTATTGGTCAGCAGCATGTGTCCCCATTTTCCCGGGGTGGCGGAAGCCCCGACAAAGGCGATGGATCTTGGGTAATAACAGGCACCCAGCACATTAAGATCAATGGGATACCGTTCTACGGCAGCCTGTTTGGCTTTTTCCAATACAATTAAACCGTCAACAGCCACAGGATTTCCATTGGGTTGAACAATCAAAGGATTGATGTCAATCTCTTTAATGTCCGGATATTCCAGTGAAATATCCGACAGCCCTTTGAGCACCTGTTTCATTATCTTGATGCTGACCGCCTTTTCCCCCCTGAAAGCTGAGAACAGCTTTTTTGATGCCAGCTGGTCAAACATATCCTGGATATCCATGTCATTTAAGGGGGCGATTTTAAATGCCACATCCTTGAGCGCTTCGGTGAGCACGCCGCCCAGACCGAAAAGAATGACCGGCCCGAACTGGGGATCCCTGAACATCCCGGCCACAAATTCCCGGTTGCCCAAAACCCTGGGTTGGATGATAAATCCCTCCAGCTGGTCACCGGCACGCTTTTTTATCTGTTTTACAGCTTCTTTTACACGGGAGGTGTCAGAAAGCCCCACATGCACAAGCCCGGTTTCGGTTTTGTGCAGCAACCGGCTGCCAAGTCCTTTTAGAACGACCGGAAATCCGATCTTTTGACAGTCATCAACAACCCGTTTGGGGTCTGTCTGCCTTTTTTCCGTCACAACAGGAATGTCGTAGGCACTGAATATTTTTTTTGCGTCATCCTCGGTCATGGCAAAGGAAGCGTTGTCTATTTTTTTAGTGATAAAAGCCTGAATTAAATGCTTTTCCATTTATGCTCTTGCTCCGTTGAATACAATATCAGAAATGCCGGTCGATGTTTCGTCAATATCCAGTTCCTTGCCAAAAATAATTTCACCCAGGCAGGCATGCTCAATCGCTCCTAAAATTACCTTGCGCAAAACATAGGGGTCTGTCCCCTGTTTAAGTTCCCCGGTGTCGATCCCTTTTTCAATAATATCAAGAATGGTGCTGGCGTATTTCCGGACCATCCCATAGGCGCAGGAGTTGAAAAACTCCAGGGAATTTCGAACCTCAAGCAGAAGAATCTTTGAGAATATCCGGTTATCGGCATAGCTCTCCAGGCTGGAAAAGATAATGACCTCCAATTGTTCAATACAGGTTTCTTCATTGGCGATCCGATTCTCTATCTTTGCCTGGAACTCAAAAAAATGCTCATTCAATACCTGGTAAAGCAGATCTTTTTTATCTTTGAAATATTTATAGATCAATCCTTCCGTCACCTGGGCATTGCCGGCGATTTCCGCCGTGGTGATGGAGTGAAAATCCTTTTGGGACATCAGTTCTGAAAAAGAACGCATAATCTTGATTCTGCCGGGGGGGTTGGTTTTTCCTTTGTGCTTCATCAGATCCCTTTTCTATTAAATTCCGGTTGATATCAGCTGAGGTAAGTAACACTTACTTACAAAATTTCACCTTGTCAAGAGATAAGATTTCAAAGGTTATAGCAAATCGCAGTTATATGTTCTTTTCCAGAACATATAAGAAAAGAATCACTATAGAAAAATAATGAATAAACAACCCTTTAAGGTAATTACATGCGCGCAGGGAGTGCAACCTGTCTTTTAGTTGTACGAATAGTACTTATTCAAGGGTGCCGCAATCCTTTATGGGATAACCATTCCCCTTTTTTTGATATAGGCATGCCACAGAATCATGGCGAGAATAGAGCGGCAGGGCTTAAATTCCCCTGCCCTGTTTTCAATTTCCACCGTTGTGGCCGTTTGAGGCACGATACGGTTTTCTTTCATGGACGTTACCAGTGCAAGATCAGTGGCAGGGAAAATATCCATACGGTTCAGGCAAAGCAGCAAAAAAACATCACAGGTCCATGAACCTATGCCTGTTATGGCAATTAGTTTTTTGCGCACAGCCTCATCAGGCTGCCGGACAAGGTCTATCAATGAAAACCCTTTATTCAAAATCTCGTGGGCCAGGTTTTTAACATATCTTTTTTTCTGTCGCGAAAAACCGCAATCCTGGAAAACGATATCATCCATGCCAAAAATAATTTCAGGCGTAATTGCGGCAGTCTTCTTTCTCAGCTTTTTTAATACAGACCGGGCTGATGCCAAAGAGACCTGCTGTTCCAATATAATTGTGACAAGCCCCTCAAAGTCCGGTTCCCGCTCCCACATGGCCGGATACCCATATTGTTCAATGATAGATGCCAAGCGGCTGTCTTTTTTTGCCAGACGGTCACAATACAGCAAATAATTATCCCGGGTAAATGTAGAGCCTGCAGTATCCATTCTAATTAACAATTCCTTTTATAAGCCTGTTGGCGTACTGAAAACGTTCCGCCCTATAATATCAGAATTTATATAAAATATCCGGGTTAAATCCTACTGCCCCATCATGTCTTCCCATCTCTATAAAGTGCCGGAAAAAATCCGGGATTGGATTCACTGTCATATTGACAAACCACCCTATTTTCAATTACCCTTTCATCTTTGATAATTATAGCAAATCGTAGAAACAGGTTCCGATAAACGGACATGGTTTTCCATCACTCAGATTTTAAAGCCCGTTGAGTGATAATCGATTTGTTTTTTGGTGATTCTTCTCTTATTTAATTTTTGAGGTATATATTTTTGAGAATCACTATAATCATATTTTAGGGTGCCCTTTACAGCCACGACACTGCCAAAGCAGCCATCCATTAAGGACAAACCATGCCGCCTTCGTTAAGAGAAGCCGCCACCATCATTCTGGCAAGAGAAAAAAACAGCCAGCTTGAAATTTATCTGCTCCAGAGAAGCACAAAATCAGGATTCATGGGCGGGCTGTATGTTTTCCCCGGAGGGGTCGTGGATGAACAGGACCGGGGGCTCTCATTGTGGCAGCCTTGCATTGATCTTTTGCCCGCCGCACTTGAAGAACAGCTTTGCGATGACAGATTTCCCCTGGAATCGGCCATTGCCTTTGGTGTGGCGGCTATAAGGGAGACCCTTGAAGAAGCCGGCGTTCTGATCGCTGCTGCCGACGAAAAATCTCAAAACGATTTTAAAACAATGGCCACATTGCGGCTGGAAGACGACTTACCGGAAAAATGGTTTAAATCAAAGATTCACTCAGACCACTGGACGCTTCTATTTTCCAATCTATGGCCCTGGTCCCACTGGATCACTCCCAAAACAATGAAAAAGCGGTTTGACACGCGCTTTTTCATCGTTTTGATGCCGGACAACCAGACCTGTGTCACCGATGACCGGGAAACCCAGTCAGGTATCTGGCTGACACCGCAGGCGGCCCTTGAGCAGAACCTGACCGGCAAAACCCCTTTAAGCCCGCCAACCGTTGTCACCTTAACCCAGTTGATGGCGTTTAATACAGTGTCGGCGCTTAAAAAAGAGACCATTTCCCGTTCATGGGGCGCGCCCATTGCACCGGTTATGCTGCGTTCTGAAAGCGGACCTGTCATTATCGAACCCTGGGATCCTGAATTTAAAATGGCCGAAAAAATCAAACTGAAAAATCTGAGTGAAAAAGTGCTGCCTCCCGGATCATCTTTTTCAAGAATCTGGTGTGACCGGGGCCTTTGGAAACCGGTGACACCCTAAAGGAAAAAGGTGCCTCTCATGAATGAAGAGATGATTAAAAAACTGCTGTCAAATTATACCGCCCTGATAACGCGCATTGATCAACATATTGCTGTGTTACAAAAAAAGTACCCGGATCAAATTGCCTGTAAAAAAGGGTGCGATGACTGTTGCAAAAAGCTAAGCCTGTTCCCGGTGGAGGCCTTTTGCCTCTCTTTGGCATACAAAAAGATTGACCACAACACGCAGCAGCAGATTAAACAAAGAATTGAAACAACCCCCGCTAACTGCCCCCTGCTCATCGGGCATACCTGCGCTTTATACCGGCAAAGACCTGTTATCTGTCGGACCCATGGGTATCCCATTGCCCTGGAAAAATCGGGCAAACTGACCATTGATTTCTGTCCGGATAATTTTAAGGGTATTGACGGCTTTGCCAAAGAAGATATATTGAGCCTGGAGCAGCTCAACACCACGCTACTGGCCGTGAACCAACATTTTTTAGCGGCCATTGAAACCGACCCCCCGCTGCCGGACAGAATTGACGCAGCAGATGCCCTCTTTCTTTTATAACGGATGTCCTAAAAAGAACGCCACGGATAAATCCGGAGCTGACTTGATCTATTTTTCCAATAAATTTCTAATCGTTTTTGCCAGGTCTTTTTCCAGCACCGGTTTACGGATGATCGTTTTAATTCCTGTGTTGTGCAGGCTGTCTTCCGGTACTTCAGCAGCCAGACCCGTATGCAGGGCAATGGGGATATCCGGCCGAACCTGGTAAATTTTTGATGCCAGTTCTGTCCCGCTCATTTGCGGCATGGTCAGATCCGTGATAATCACATCAAACTGATCCGGCTGCGCCAGAAAGGCTTTGTAAGCATCTGCACTGTCGCTTGCCAGGGTAACCCGGTATCCCATATCCTCGATCAGATCCCCCATGGTTTCCAGCAGCATGGTCTCATCATCTATCAAAAGTATATGCTCATTTCCACCTTTCAGGACAGAGTGATCTTCCTTTTTGATATTGTCCGATCCATGGGCTCTGGGAAAGTAGACACTGAAAACGGTTCCCTGGCCCGGCACACTCTGAATATCAATGTGACCCTTAAGTTTTTCAGCAATGCCGTGAACAATAGAGAGTCCAAGTCCGGTTCCCTCACCGGGTTTTTTCGTCGTAAAATAGGGATCAAAAATCCGATTAATGATTTTTTCATCCATGCCGCTGCCGGTGTCCGAAATTTTCAACAGAACATAGGTCCCCTGCGCCGGCGCTTGGCCGACGTTTTTATCTCGGACCTCCACACTCTCAAGGCTGACTTGCAGAATACCGCCGTCAGCTGTCATGGCATGCACGGCATTGGTGCACAGATTAAGCAGAACCTGCTGTATCTGGGTTGGGTTGGCCAGTACCGCCCCGGTATTTTTTTCAAACTTGTTTTTGAATTCAATATTAGACGGGGTGGACGCCCTGAGCAGTTTTAATGCTTCTTTCACAATCAGCTCAATGCTGACGGGATACTTTTGATCGTCGCCTTTCCGGCTGAAGGTCAATATCTGGCTTACCAGCTCCTTGGCCCGGTAGCTGGCATGCATGACCCTGTTGAGATTTTCATTTTCTTTACCGTCTTTGCCGATATACATACCAAGCAGTTGGATATTGCCCAGGATCACGGAAAGAATATTGTTAAAATCATGGGCAATTCCGCCTGCAAGCGTTCCCAGGGCTTCCATTTTCTGGACCTGGATCAGTTGATTTTCCAGATCCCTGGTATTGGTAATATCCTTTGCAAAACAAAGAAGTGAGGGAGTATCTTCCCAGACAACCCGAACCCCGGTCATCTGAAACCATAGATGATCATTGTTCTTGCTGACAACGCCAAAAGAAAATGGTTCCATAACAGACTCGTCCTGAAGGCACGTATCAATATAACCGGCCACCTTGTCACGGTCCCTGGGACGCACAAATTCCATAAACGATTGTGTACCGATGGTTTGCCGGTCATATTCAAGAATACTCAGAGTTCTTGGATTGGCAAATTTGATACAGCCCTGCTGCAGGATAAAGACAGCGTCCTGGGCATTGTCCACCAGCAGCCGGTATTTTTCTTCGGACTGCCGAAGTTTTTCCCGGGCGATTTTCTGCTTTGAGATGTCTCTGTCAAAGGCAAGAAAATATTTTTTACCTTCCAGCTTTAGAAAACCGGCACTGATCTCTACCGGAAAAAGGGTGCCGTCTTTTCTTTTGTGATAAATCTGATCGCGAATCCACTCACCGTTTATCATCCTTTCAGCCCTGTCATGAACCTTTGCTGAGTCCTCATTTGAATCAAGGTCCATAATCGTCAGTGTCAGCAATTCATCTAAAGAATACCCGTGCATCTCTGCCGCTGCCTGGTTTGCCGCCATAATCCTGCCGAACTGCTCAGGCTCTGCATTGATGAGGAAAATAGCATCCCCTGCCTTTTCAAACAGCATCCTGAAAAGCATCTCGCTTTGTTGGAGCGCTTTTTGAGTATTGAGTTGATCGGTGACATCCCTGGCCGACCCAATGACCCTCAAATCGCCGGATGAACTTTTAACCAGCTTGTTTTTATACTCAACAATCAGTTTTTTACCTTTGACGGTTTTCAGGATCATGGTGCCTTCATCGGTCTTGTTCTCCTTTATCCGCGTCAGATATTCTTTAAATTTTTCCTGGTGCTCGTTAGGAATCAAGGCCTGAATTCTATTGTCCCCGTCAACATCCGAATATCCCAGTTTCTCCTTAAAATTAACATTGGTTTCAAGAATGCGGCCTTCCATATCGTGGACACAGATATAATCTGAGATGTTTTTTACAATATTTCGAAATTTTTCTTCGCTGTCCCGCAGTGCCTGCTCTGCTAAGACTCTTTTTTCCATGTCAATGCGAAGCTGTTGGTTGGCTGTTTCCAATTGCCGTGTACGCGCTTTGATCTGATTTTCCATTTCCTGCTGCGTCTTGAGAATATTTCTTTCCATCACCCACTTTGCAGACAGGCTGGCAGCAAACTGATTTATTTCATGGGGGTAGATCGGCTTTTGAATATATAAAAGTTTATGGGCTGGCGGAACCTGTTGGGAAATTGTCTCAGGGTCATAGTCTGAAAATCCCGTAACAATGACAATTTCTATACCAGGGTCAATCTGACGGATCTGTCTGGCGGTGACAATACCATCCTGTCCCGGCGGCATCCTGATATCAATAAATGCCAGGGCAAACGGATCGTTCTCTTTGATGGACAACTCAACGGCACGGACCGCCTCAGCACCCTGCCTGCAAGCAGTCACCGCATATCCGGTTTTATGTTCCGGTGCGGCATTGGAACCAAACAATTTTCTGGACAGCTTGCCTATCCGGGAAGTTGAATCATCCTGAATGTCAGATGAAAGGAATTCCTTGTACACTTCAAGGACCATCTTTTCGTCATCAACCGCAAGAATCCTAATCCTGTCGCTGGAACCATTTCCCATCAAAATATTCCTTCCCCCATGTAATTCACCGAACTGTCAAATAACAGGGGAATCATCCTTGTTTCTGCCATATCGTCGTGGTTTTCAACCTAAAAGACCACATCTTCCAGACCCGGGGTTGAATCCGTTTTAACTATAACATATTTTTTTTAAGGAAGGGGGATGTTTTCTTTTACCGGGATACAGTTCCGACGGGGGATTGCATAGCTGACCGCGTTGGCGCATCCCACGGCTTTATTCCGGGATATGTGTCAAATGGCTCGCCCGTACGATTTTCACTCTGTTTTTCAATTTGGGCAATTGCTTTGACAGGGTCTGGAGCGTGGCTTTGTAGGGATGGCCTATCCCTATGGCGGAACCGTGTTTTTTTGCCAGGCCGATCAACTCTTTGAGCTGGCCTGTAATATAATCAAATTCCTGGATATTATCCAAAAACACATCCCGCTGGGCAAATGGCAGTTTCAACAGCCGTGCCGAAGCTCTGCACTGGGACTTGGGCGCTGTCCGTGAATCAATGAAAAACAGTTTTTCCTTTCTTAAGATCGTAAAAATCTGGTTCATCTGGTTGGATCTGGATGTCAGATCTGACCCCATATGGTTGTTCACCCCCACAATATGGGGGACATCTTTAAGGTTCTTTTTAAGCTGACCTAACAGCACATCCGGCGGCATGCTGGACAGAAGCGCACCAGGCCCCGGGTTTGCCGTTGGATACTCCACAGGTTCCATGGGCAGATGGAGCATGAGCTGTGCGCCTTTTGCATGCAGTTTATCGGCAATCACCCTGCCATAGGGAGAAAAAGGCAGAACGGAGAAGGTAATATCAGAATTCAAATCGCACAGTGCCAGGGCAACTTTTCGATCATACCCGATATCATCGATGATGATGGCAATCTGCGGAATTTTCGCCTTTACCGGTTTGATCGGCTTGTCAACAATGGTCTGTTCAACATCATCAAAGACTTCGTACGCAATGGTCTTTTTTGTTTTAGGCTTTAAGGCGCTGCTTTTCTTTTTTTGTTTTGCCAATGCAGCGACATCTTCCTGAATCGGTTTGATCCTGTCGTCCGGCTCGGCAATTTTCGGTGTATCCGGTTCAGGCCGGTTCGGTTTGAGCCGGTCGGGTTTTAAAAAAATGTCTGCGACCATTGCAACGGTCAGACAGATGGCCACCAGAACGGCAAGACCTACCAATATTTTTTTAATTTCGGCTGTGACAGACGGCTTTTTTACTTTTCTGCGGTTTTTCCATTTGCGGGATGCGGGCTTTTTTTTTGAAGCCCCCTTCTTTTTAGCCGCCGAGTTCTTTTTAGCCACTGAGTTCTTTTTAGCTACCGAGTTTTTTTTAGCTGCCATTGAGTTTGCTGAAGACTCCGTAACTGATCAAAATATCCAACGCGCGTTTCACTTGTGAATCCTGGTGAAGTTTATCCGTATCCACTAACCTGGGGTGTTTTTTGGGTTGTTTTTTTGTTTTCACGGAAGATTTCTGCTTTTCAGCTTCCAGGCTGTTTTTAAGGTCTTTCTCCCGGATCATCCGGTCAAATGCGGACGATTTTTTCTCTTTTTTTTCAAGGATCTCGTAGTCCACTTCAATATCGGGTTCAATTCCCTTGGCCTGGATAGACCTGCCGCTGGGGGTGTAGTATTTAGCAATGGTATATTTGATGCCAAACCCCTGCTTTAAGGGACGCACGGTCTGAACCGATCCTTTCCCGAAAGAGGTGGTCCCCAGTATCAATGCCCGTGAGTGATCCTGTAGGGCACCTGCCAGGATCTCCGAAGCCGATGCCGACCCGCCGTTGATCAGAACAACAATGGGATATTTTCTGTCATCATCGCCGGGAAACGCGTTAAATACCTCTGTCGTTCTTTTGCTGCGGCCCTTGATCGAAACAATAGTACCCTGGTCCAGGAACAGATCACTTATTTTTACCGCCTGGTCCAGAAGACCGCCGGGATTGTCCCTTAAATCCATGATCAACCCTTTAAGCCCTTTGTTTTCCGACTCAAGCCGGGTCAGGTGGGTTTTAATATCATCCAGGGTACTCATTCTGAAATTGGACACCCGAAGATATCCGTATCCCGGATTAAGCGTGGCGCTTCTCACACTTTTCATGGGAATCATATCCCGTTTGAGTGAGAACTGCATGGCATCTGGTTCACCTTCACGGATAACCGTTATGCGAACACTTTTATGGCGGGGACCGCGCATCATGTTGACCGCTTCCCACAGTGCCATATCCTTTGTGGATTTATCATCAATACGAATAATCACATCACCGGCCTGAATACCGGCATTATAGGCCGGCGTCCCCTCAATGGGCGACACCACGGTCAGGATACCGTCTTTCATGGTGATCACAATGCCGATACCGGAAAATTGCCCCTTGGTATCATCCTGGAGTTCTTCAAATGCCTCGGGCGGCATAAAACTGGAATGGGGATCAAGATTGCCGACCATCCCTTTGATGGCATTTTCAATCAGCTCCTTTGTATCGACCTCATCCACGTAGTTCTTTTCCAGTTCTTCGAGTACATCCGTGAACATTTTCAAAGAGGTGTATGTTTTATCGTCCGCAAAAAGCGCTGTCTGAAAACCGGCTGCCAGAATCAGGCCCAATACCGTTGCCATGACAAACCCGAATCTAAATATACGTTTACTGGAATTGCGTTCCATTCTTATGCTCCTTTTCTTAACCACTTCGTCGGATTAACAGGTTTGCCGTGGTGCCTGACCTCAAAATGCAGGCACATTCCCTTTATTGATCCAGTATCGCCGGCAGTCGCAATAACCTCGCCGGTCTCGACGCGTTCACCCTCTTTTTTAAATATCTCTTCAACATGGGCGTACAGCGTATAATAATTGTCACCATGATTGATAATTAAAAGATTTCCATAGCCTTTCAGCCACTGGGCAAACATGACCTCTCCCTTGAAAACGGATTTTACAGGTTCGCCCCTCTCCACCTTTATATCAATTCCCTTTTGAAAAGTGAAGGACTTGTAATCTCCGGTGCTTGAAGGACCGAACCGTGAAATGACCTTTCCCTTTACCGGGCGGATCAGCCGGCCTTTATGACTGATGAATGAGGCCGTGTTCACATGCGACAATTGGCTGCCTGAAAAATCGTTGATCCTGTTATCAAGCTGTAAAGATGCATTTTTAAGAGATTCCACAGCTGCCAGTGACAGCTTTTTTTTCTTCCGGATCTCTTTTAATATCATCTCCCGTTTCAGGGTTTCTTTTTTATTTATCCGGATCTGGTCGGTAAGTTCCGATTCAAGCCGGGTTTTGGTCACCATTTCATTTTTGTATTCCTTTTCCAGGATTTCAAATTCTTTTAAAGCGACACTCTGTTTTTCCAATACATTAACGTCGGCGGCAATGATCCGCTTCATGGAATCCTGCCGCAGAAAAAAATCAAATACAGACCCGGGTTTCCCCACGGCATCCAGGCGGCCGATCATATTCATTTTGTACAGCGCTTTTAACCGGCTGGCCGTATACCCCCGGTTGATCTCGATAACTGCGGCCAACTCTTTTCTATTGGCATGCAGAGCCTGTATTCTGGTCTCCAGCTGTAAATTGTCCTGTGCAAGCTGCCCCGCTTTTATCCGGGCCCGATTCAAAGCATAATCGATCTCATTTAACCCTTCAATAATCTCCATCTCTTTTTCGGAAAAGGTCTGAACCAGTTTCTCCTGGGTTTCAATCTTTTTCTCTATGGCCTTTTTCTGGGTTACCTTTTTTTCGATTGTCTTTTTTGGGGGTGCTTTTTTTGGGGGTGTTTTTTTGGATGTTTTCCGGGCTTTTTTAGTCTCTTTTGATACTTGTGTGACACGGGGTTTCTTTTTAATTTCAACAAGACGGATATAATGGGGCCGGTTCCGGATATAACCTTTTTTTCCCTTGTATCTTACCTTGAGCCAGCTGCCGATGCCGCCTTTTTTTTCGATGACATCAACCTTATCGTTTTGTTCAAGGACAATCACCACGCCGGATATACGCGACGGCCGCTCACGGATATTCAGCTTGTAAGCTGTGATAACACCTTTGTACAATACCGGTTTTGCAGCAATTGCTGCAAGCGGCAGGGCAAACAACAGGACGCTTGCAAGCGCAGCTATCTTAAAATTTGTTTTAAGGACAGATAACATCCGAACCAGCCTAAAAATGTGGATCCAAAGATAACAATGAATATGGTCGTAAAAGATAAAAACCGGATATCAAAATAGAGATACGACGCAAAACTCTGGGTAATGCCCGCTGACAGCATCAGGTACGCTGTAAATAAAATCCCAAGCCCCAGCATACCGCCCAAAAAGCCCTGCAGCAGGCCTTCAACATAAAACGGTGCCTTTATAAAGGTTTCGGTGGCCCCCACCAGACGCATAATCTCCACTTCCATTCTTCTGGAATAAAAGGCCAGCCTCACTGTATTGGCAGTGATAAACAGAGCGATCAGAAAAAACAGGCTGCACATGGCATAGCCTGTAATCTTAAACAGGTTGAATATGCTTAAAAATTTACCCAGCCATCCCTGGCCGTATTCCACATCTTCAACCGATTTGATTTTTTTTATATTTTCAGCAACATTCTGAATATCTTCAAAACTGCCATAGGATTTGATCTTTATTTCCATGGCATCCGGCAGGGGATTGCCCTGAAGGGTTTTTAAAAAAGCGCTGTGTTCGGACATCTCAGCCTTCAATTTTTTCAAGGCCTCATCTTTAGAGACAAACCGCATCTGTTCAATGGCGTCCAGACCATTGAGCTGGGCCTCAAGCTGCGGCAGTTGATCACGCGTAAAGGTATCGGAAAGATAAACCATTGCCCGTCCTCCCTGGTTCCAGGATTCAATCAGCCGGCTGGCATTTTCAAAAAAAAGCAGGAAAACACTGACAACCAGGATCGACAGCGATATCGTAATAATGGTGATCAGATTTAAAAACCGGTTGGAGCGAATATCTGCCAACGCTTTTTTAACAAAATGGGTCATAAAATAGTGTCTCTGTGTTTAAAGCATGGTTGCAGTGCGTTCTATACAGCCCTCATTAATCTCTATATTTCTTCCCCTGACCGCGCTGCTGAGAAGATGCAGATTATGGCTGGCGATCAATACGGTGGCCCCGTTTTTATGGTACTCCATCAAAAAATCCAGAACTGCCTGGGCAGACTTTGTATCCAGACTGCCTGTGGGTTCATCGGCCAGGATAATGGACGGCTCTCCGACCACGGCCCGAGCCACGGCCACCCGCTGCTGCTCCCCCCCCGGACAGGGTGGGCGGCAGTGCCTTGTATTTTTTATCCATACCTGTTGTCCGAAGAACATGCATGACTTTTTTTCGTATATAGGACGGTTTTTCTCCGGCAGCCTCTAGAACAAGGGCAACATTTTCATAGACCGTCCGGTTGGGAATCAATTTAAAATCCTGGAATACCATCCCGAACCTGCGGCGCAAGGCCGGCAGCCTGGAAGAGGAAATTCTGGCAAGATTCATCCCGTCGATCAGAATCTGCCCTTCAGACACTTTTTCAGCAAGGTAGAGCACCTTGAGCAGCGTGGATTTACCAGCGCCGGAAGGTCCTGAAATAAAAATAAATTCACCTGCTTTGATGTCTAAAGAGATATCTTTTAAAGCCAACTTACCGTTATAACGTTTTGTCACATTAAATAACCGGATAATTGAATTTGCATGTTCACTCATAAATAATTTTCCATCCACCTGTCTGCATCGGCTTAATTGACTGCAAATGAATTTACTGTTATAAATTGTCTGTGTCAAGGAGTGCTGAAAAACAGTTTTTCTTACACAGGGCCTTCACTGTTACCGTAAAACGGCTTCTTCCACTCAGTGAAGGCTTTCACTTATATAAACCCAAAAGGAAAAACCACCCGGCTCCTTAAAAAATCACAAAAACAAGGCGAATGTTTATACAATGATCTTATTTGATTCACACTGCCATATTGACGACTCCTGCTATGACAACGATTTGAAAAACGTTTTTGAAAACGCGCGTCACCAGGGCGTCAATGCCCTCATGATTGTGGGCGTTGATATCAAGACCAGCAAAAAAGCCATACAGATTGCCAACAACTATGACAACACCGTCACCTCGGTGGGTATCCACCCCCATGATGCCAAGAGCTGCTCGCAGCAAACCCTGGACGACCTGGTGGCACTGGCCAACACCCATGACTGCGTCAGGGCATGGGGGGAAACAGGCCTTGATTTCAACCGGATGTTTTCACCGGCCACGGACCAGGAAAACTGTTTCATCCAGCAGCTTGAAATCGCCGACACCCTTGATCTGCCTCTGATTTTTCATGAAAGGGATTCCAACGGGCGATTTTATGAATTGCTAAAGGCCCACGGACCTTCTTCCCGTAAAGGGGTGGTCCACTGTTTTTCAGGCACAAAAGAGGAGATGTTCAAATACCTGGACCTGGGGTACCATATCGGGATTACCGGAATTTTAACCATCAAAAAAAGAGGGGAATACCTTCGCAGCATTGCGCCGCTGATCCCGGATAACCGGATACTAATTGAAACAGATGCCCCCTATTTAACCCCGGCACCCCAGAAAAACAAAATCCGCAGAAACGAACCAGCCTTTGTCAAGTCGGTACTTCTCAGGCTGGCAGAGATTAAAAACAGCGACCCGGATGAATTATCCCGGACAATTTATAATAATACGACCCGATTTTATGGTGTGGATTTTTAAAAAATTAAAGTGCTGTTGCAAAAAAATTGAGATTGAAACGGCCGGGTTTGAAAAAGGATTTCTTTTTTAATAAAAACCGTACTGAAGTTGCAACTGCTGCCACCGCCGCTGAATTTCCCTGTTGCGTTCGCCGATCTCCATATTGCGGAGCCTGTCGTCTTCAAGAAGGCGCGCTTTGAGTTCCAGCCAGCGCTGTTCCATTTCCTGTTTGCGGCGCTCCTCTTCTGCGGCCCTTTTTTGCGCCAGGGAGGCTAAAAAATTTTCATGTTCCTGCTGCTGTCTTTCCAGGGCCTGCTTGAGTTTTTCAGCCTGCTCGTTCTTCAGCTGTTCCTGTTGTTTTTGCTTTCTTGCTCTCTCCTGCTGCTTTTTTAAGGCCTGCTTTTCCTTGTCTTTTGACAATCGTTTTCTGGCTGCCTTCTCTTTGGCCTGATCTATTGTCTTTTTCTGTTTAAGACCGGCCTTTTTCTCTTTGGCTGCTTTTTCCAGCGCCAGTTTTTCCTTGCGTGCGGCAGCACCCGTATCCAGGCCCCCGGGCTTAAAAGGATCGGCGTCAAGATTCAGTCCACTCTTGTTTGACCGTGCCTTCTCCTGGCCCTTGCGGTAAAGGGTCAGGTTAACAGGGTGCAGATCGGTAATATCTAATTCAAACGCCCGGGAGGAGATGAAAAGATCATCTTTATCATCAGGGATCTGGGCAATGAACTGCTTGCCCTGGGCAATATACTGGCGCAGCCATTTGCGGTAGTGATAATCGTCACCTTTCAGGATCAAAAGCTTGGGCCCGGCATCGGATGTCACCTGGATTGAATGGTAGATCACCGGGTCATATGACGCCGGCAGGCGGGTTTCCCTGTAGTTTTCCTTGACATATTCAACGACAAAATCCCCAGCCATGCACGGTGCCTGTAAAAACAAAAGAAACAATCCGATAAGTATTATTTTTCTCATGCCAATCCCATTGAGTGAAATTTATCCTTCTAAAGTATGGATATCGGCAGTTGGGTGAGAATTCTTGATTGGGGATCAGTGGTTGGGGGTTAGAGCAGTTAGCGGTCAGGTATTAGCGGTTAGATGATACCTGATACCTGACACCCAACACCTATCCTCACGCTTTGCTCATCAGTCTTGTGACCGCATCTTCCAGGCCGTCCAGGGAGAGCTCGAACATGGGAAAAATCTTATTGATGGTGGTAATGGTATGGGTATACCCCCACATCCGTTCCGCCACCGGGTTCAGCCAGACCGAATGCTCAAAGGTATCTGTCAAAAATTTGAGCTGATCAATACTGGGGCGCCCGCTTCGCTCGGTGATGTGGATGGAACCGTCATGGGCCATCAGCTCGTAAGGGGCCATGCTGGCGTCTCCCACCACAATAAACCGGGTATCCGGATCAAGCCGGGTAAAGTCCATGATTTTTTTGGGCTTTTTATACCGCGCCGGATCTTCCCACAGATAGTCATAAATGGTGTTGTGAAAAAAGTAGGTTTTCACTTCCTTGAACTGGGACCTTGCATAGTCAAACAGGGTCTGTACCATCCTGATATACGGATCCATGGACCAGCCGCCGTTATCAATGGCAAGGATCACCTTGAGCCGGTCTTTTAACGCCCGATCAAAGATAAGTTCGATCTCGCCGCCGTTACGCATGGTCTCCCGTATGGTTTCATCAATATTGATATTGTCCCTGGGACCCGAGGGGATCATATGCCTGAGACGCTTTAACGCCTCGCCCATCTTGGCCTGGGTCAAAGGCCCCTGGGTGGAATAATCCTTGTACCGCCGTTCATTGGCGACCTTGACCGCAGACTTGTTCCGCGACTGACCGCCCACCCGCATGCCGCCGGGGTGATGGCCTGAATGCCCCACAGGAGAAAACCCGCCGGTACCGATCCATTTATGACCGCCGTGGTGCTCCCCGTCCTGGTCCTTGAGCCGCTCTTTAAAATACTCGATCAACTCTTCAGGCGTCATCTTGTTCAGGGCTTTTTCATCCATTCCCAGCATATCGGCCAGTTTTTTGGGATTTTTCAGCCACTCATCCAGCATGGCCCGGGCCATTTCATCCATTTCAAACCCATCATCTTCCGGCAGGGGAACCCCGTCAAAATGATGGGCAAAGGCCTGATCATACAGGTCAAAATAGCGTTCACTTTTCACCAAAATGGCGCGGGCACAGGTATAAAATTCATCCAGGGTCCTGATATCCCCCTGGTGAAGTGCCTTTTGCAAGGTTAAAAAAGAGGTGGGAGACACCGGGATGCCGATATCTTTCAAGATATAAAAAAATTTTAAAAACATGGGTTACCCCTAAAACCTTCGCCGTCTGGTAGCAATATTGGTGGCCCGCTCGTAATCCGGACTTTTTTTGAACAGCACCCCTAAAAAGGGAAGGCTGCCTTTGACCAGATCCTTGGCCCTGAAATCAGGATCGGCATTCAAGGCCCTGATCCAGTTGATCAATTCCCGTGTGGCCGGCTTTTTTTCAATGGAATCGATCTCCCTCATTTTATAGAAGGCATCAATGGCATTTTGAGCCAGTTTTTTATCAATATCACTGAAATGAACATTGATAATCTTTCTCATCATTTTGGGATCGGGAAACGCAATATGGTGGAAATTACACCGCCCTAAAAAGGGATCGGACAGATCTTTTTTGGCATTGGAGGTGATGATGATCACGGGCCTGTGTATTGCCTTCACGGTTTTATCGGTTTCAATGATGTCAAACTGCATCTGGTCCAGAACATCCAGCATATCATCCTGAAAATCGGTATCTGCTTTGTCGATTTCATCGATCAGCAGTACGGTCCGCTGTTCAGCGCAGAAGGCCTGGCCGATCTTCCCCATCTTGATGTATTCGTCAATGTTACTGACATCGCGGCTTGAATCCCCGAACCTGGAATCGTTCAGGCGTGTTAAGGTATCGTACTGGTAAAGTGCTTCAACCAGCTTCATGCTCGACTTTACATTCAACACAATCAACGGCATGGAAAGGTTTTCCGCAATGGCGTGGGCCAGCATGGTTTTCCCGGTGCCGGGTTCGCCTTTAAGCAGCAGCGGCATCTCAAGTTTCATGGAGATATTGACAATGGATGCAAGTTCCTGGTCCAGAACATATTTTTTTGCACCCTCAAAGTTTTGATTGGATTCCTGGTTCATAAATGCTCCCCGGTTGTAATATAGATCAAAAAGTTCTCGCTATTATCAGCTATTTTTTTAAACATCGTATCCCGGCTGCTCTATTAAAAACGACGGGCCGGCCTTCCACCCCCCGACCTTTTATTTACAGCACAGGGTAGATATTAATCACATTACAGCTTTTCTCAAGTATTTTTCAAAAAATGACCGCATAAAAGAGATTACTGCTAAAAAAATATTACAATAATGTATATTTATATTTCATCCTTCAAATTCTAAATGATTGACACAAAATCCGCTTAGTGATAATACTTTTTATTTGATTTAATAACAGCATGAAGCAAATAGGAGAGTGTTATGATTGGTGGGATTGGAATGCCGGAACTGATAATTATCCTTGTCATTATTCTTATAATTTTCGGCGCGGGTAAACTTCCTGAAATTGGTGCTGGCCTTGGTAAAGGTATAAAAAACTTCAAAAAAGCAACCAAGGAGCCCAAACTTGAAGACAAAGAAGATGAACCCGAAAAAATAGAAAAAGACTAATTCTTTTTTGGTAATATTGCGGCTGCCCTGTCTTCAGGGTGGCCGCAGACGGCCTCCCCTGCCACCCCCTGCTCTCATCTGAATTCCGTGTTTTATTTTATTTAATTCTATAGTATAGTTTCAACATTACAAAAATGAAATTTAAAAGGCCCATAAAAACACGTTTTTGTAATTTATTTTTCATAACCTCCATTTTTTTGTAAGTATTTTTTTAACCCGTTTCCGAATGCCAGACCAGTCAAGCCCTGGCACGACCATTGCTTAAGACTATCTAATTAGTCTCCATCCATAAATTGGATTTTGGATGGAAGCTATTAGCCCTTAGCTATTAGCTGTTAGGATAATAAAATTATTTTCAACCAGTTAGCTAAAAGCTGAATGCAAATAGCGAACTACCCCATTTAGAAATTTTTTAATGCCGGATGGAGGCTATTTGATAATAGAGGAGAGGAAGCCACACACACAAACCCTTTAACCAGACAGATCATTTATGGATAAAACAAACGCTGACATACTGACGCAGAAACGGGACCAAATGGTCCGTGGTTTTCTCGACAGCGGTGACCACGGATTTATCAAATCCCACGCCCTGCTTTTGGATGAATACTTCTTCACGGTATTTGAAGCCAGCATTGCCGCCAGGAAGATGACCATAGCCGGCACTCCCTTTGCCCTGATTGCCCTGGGTGGCTACGGCAGAAAAGAGCAGTGCATCCATTCAGACATTGATCTTTTAATCCTGTTTGAAACCCGGGTCCCCCCTGAGGTGGAAGCCTTTGTCCAGGACCTTCTCTATCCTTTATGGGATGCCCGGTTCGAGGTGGGCTACGCTGTCCGGAGCATAGACGAATGTTTAGGGATGGCATTTGAAAGGTTCGACATTTTAACCACCGTACTGGATGCCCGGTTTATCTGCGGTGCCTCCCTGATCTTTACCTCCTTTATTGAAAGATTCAGGACTAGGCTTGCCACACGCCATTTGAAAGACACCCTGAACTATCTGTGGGAGCACGGTGAAAAAAGGCATTTTGACTTTGGTGACTCCACCTATCTGATTGCTCCTGACTTAAAATCAGGATTCGGAGGGCTTCGGGACTATCACACCCTTTTATGGTATGCCAAAATCCAGTCCAACATCAAAACACGCCGGGACCTGGAATATTACGGCTACCTGTCCCATTTTGAATACATAAACCTGCAAGAGTCCCTGAACGAAATCTGGAAAATCAGGAATTTTCTGCACCATATTACAAAACGAAAATGCGACACCCTCCATTTTGAATACCAGAAGGAGCTTGCCACGCTTTTAGGATACGGTACCCAAAAAAAACCGGATGTGGAGAGCTTTTTAGGCAGCCTGCACAACCGGATGGATTTTCTAAAACAGATCAACCAGATCGCCTTTGAGGATATCATGGGCAACTGGCGGATCAAAAAAGGCAGTGCAAAGGTCAGGCCCACCAAAACCGACGGGCTGGTTGTCAAAAAAAAGCGGTTGTACTTTACCAACACCGTTGCCGTGCTCCAGAAACCCGACCTGCTGCTGAAAATATTCTTAGAAAGCGGCAAGCTGAAAATACCGCTGTCCATTGAAGCCAGAAGGATTGTCAGTGAATTTTTACACATGGTGGATGAAGAGGTCACCGAAGATCTGGGGTGCATTAAAATTTTTAAAAAAATCGTCTCCCTCTCCTATTGGGAGTTTAATGTCCTCAATGTCATGCTGGCCACAGGCATCCTTGGAAGATTTATCCCGGAGTTTGACGCCATCGTCAACAAGATCCAGTTCAACCATTACCATCTTTTCCCGGTGGACAAACACTCCATCAGATGCGTCCAGGTGGTAAACAGCTTCAAGGAGTCTGGCAACTCAGCCATCGGCAGCCTTTACTATGCCGTATTCAGCGAAGTTAGGAACAAAAACGTTCTTTTGTTTGCAGCCCTCCTCCATGACATCGGCAAATCAGACCCGGCAAAGGAACACTCAAAAACCGGGGCAGCCATTGCCCGGCCCATCCTGGAACGGTTCAACTTTAATGCACAGCAGAAAGATGATATCGTTTTTTTGATCGAGCATCACTTAACCCTTGTCAAAACCGCCACCCGAAGAGACATTTCCGACGAAGAGACCGCTGTTTACATTGCCAATAAGATCGGCAAAATCCGCCTGTTGCGCATGCTTTACCTTCTCACGGTTGCCGATTCAAAAGCCACCGGCCCCAAGGCATGGAACGACTGGACTGAGAACCTTTTAAAAGATCTGTTCCTCAAATCTTTGAATATCCTGAAAAAAGGGGAGCTGGCCTCAAAGAAAACCCAGCGCGTGATCGATAGAAAGAGAAAAGAGGTGCTGCGGCTGCTCAAGGAAAGCTGGCGGGAGGATGAGGTCAACACACTGATGACATCCATGTCCCACCGCTATCTTTTGTACATGCCGGCCATGAGTATTGTGGACCACATCAACCTGTTCAGAGGCCTGGGGGACAAAGCCTTTATCTGGCAGATCTCAAAAGAACGCGAATCCGACATGAGAACGGTTTCCATCTGCGGGAAAGACATGCCCGGCTTTTATTCGAAAATTGCCGGGGTCTTCTTTTTAAACGGACTTTCCATTGTGGCATCCCAGGCCTATTCCCTGGGTGAGGACCATGTGCTGGACATCTTTACCGTTACCCCGCCCAAAGATCTTATTTTTGAAACCCGGAAATGGGAAAAGATAGAAAATGATCTGGTTCAGGCTTTAAACGACGACCATTTTCTGGACAATGCCTTAAACCGCATCCCCAAAACCCTTGCGGTCTCTTCCGGCAAGGCACCGGAACCCAATATTGTCCGGGTGGACAATGAAACATCCAGCTTTTTTACCATTATTGAAGTATTTACCTATGATTTCCCGGGACTGCTGTTCTGCGTGACCAACGCCCTTTACCGCAGCAATATCAATGTGGATGTGGCCATGGTGGCCACCAAAGTGGACCAGGTCATTGATATCTTCTATGTCAAAAGCCTTGAAAGCGACGGGAAAATAGAATCTGAAACCCAGTTAAAACAACTAAAAGACGCGATATTGAATCGCCTACCTGATGTATCTGCAAAGGAGGTTTAAAAATGAAAAAAATCGAAGCTATTATCAAACCCTTTAAGCTTGATGATGTGAAAGAGGCACTCAGCGAAATCGGCATTTACGGCATGACCGTTACGGAAGTCAACGGTTATGGCCGCCAGAAAGGACACAAGGAAATATACAGGGGCGCGGAATATGTGGTCGACTTTGTCCCGAAAATAAAAGTGGAGATTGTTGTCAGCGATGAAAGAGCGGATGAAACAGTAACAACTGTTCGAAATGCCGCCAACAGCGGGAAAATAGGCGATGGAAAGATCTTTGTCCTGCCCGTTGAACAGGTCATTCGGGTCAGAACCGGTGAAACCGGAACAGAAGCACTTTAGGGTGCCTCTAAATTTATATACATGAATAGAAAGGATTAAATCATGACACCCAAAGACGTAATTGCAATGGCAAAAGAAAATGGTGTAAAAGTGGCTGACATCCGGTATATGGATTTCATCGGCACCTGGCAGCACTTTTCCATTCCCATCGGGGAACTTGGTGAGTCTGCGTTTGAAGACGGATTTGGATTTGACGGATCTTCCATGCGGGCATGGCAGAACATTGACAACTCCGACATGATTGTCATCCCCGAGCCGGGAACCGCTAAAATAGATCCCTTTTTCAAGGTCCCGACCCTGGCCCTGATCGGAAACATCCACGACCCCATTACCCAGGAAGCCTACAGCCGTGATCCCCGGGGCATTGCCAAAAAGGTCGAGCAGTATATAAAGAGCACCGGCATCGGCGACACCATTTTTGTGGGTCCGGAACCGGAGTTTTTCATTTTCAGCAATGTCCGGTATCAGTCTGAACCCCATGCCGCCTTTTTTGAACTTGACTCCCCAGAAGCCCACTGGAACACCGGTGACGGCAGCGACCAGAACCTGGGATACAAAATCCGCCCGAAACAGGGTTATTTTCCCCTGCCGCCCCATGACCAGTACCAGGACATGAGAACCGAAATGATGCTGACCCTGGAAGATCTGGGCATTGCCATGGAGTGCCAGCACCATGAAGTAGCCTCGGCCGGCCAGTCTGAGATCGATCTTCGGTTTGACACCCTTTTAACCATGGGAGACAGTCTTGCCTGGTTTAAATATGTTTTAAAAAACGTGGCAGCCAAATACAACCATACCGTGACCTTCATGCCCAAACCGCTTTACGGTGACAACGGCACCGGCATGCATACCCACATGAGTTTCTGGAAAGACGGCAACCCGCTTTTTGCCGGCAACAAATACGCAGGCCTCTCCGATGACGCCCTGTATGCCATCGGCGGCATCATGAAACACTGCAAGGCCCTTTGCGCCATCACCAACCCCACCACCAACTCCTACAAGAGACTGGTGCCGGGATTTGAAGCGCCCATTAAGCTTGCCTATTCCAGCCGGAACAGAAGTGCGGCCATCCGTCTTCCCATGTACTCGGGCTCTCCTTCGGCGAAACGGATCGAGTTCAGGACACCCGACCCCAGTGCCAACGGATATATGGCCTTTTCCGCCATTGCCATGGCAATGATCGACGGCATCCAGAACAAAATGGATCCGGGCGATCCCATGGATAAAAACATCTATGACCTGCCGCCTGAAGAGCTGGCGGAAATCAAGTCTGCCCCGGGCTCCCTGGAAGAGGCCCTGGATGCCCTGAAAGACGATCATGACTTTTTGCTCAAAGGCGATGTCTTTACCAAGGATGTTATCGACTACTGGATCAACTACAAAATGGAGAACGAGGTCAAAGAGGTGATCAGCCGCCCGCACCCGCATGAGTTCTATTTATACTACGATATCTAATCCCGGATATTCCATGAGATTTCTTTTAGAATGAGCTAAAAGAAAAATGATCAGGACAAAAGAAATCTCACCTTCAAGGCATCTCCTGGTATTTCCATCAACTGCGTTATCAAGGTATCGCAGTAGGTCCCTACAGCTTCTGCCTTGAATGTCTTGTTGATAAAAACACCAGGGATGTGGAAAATCCAGGAGGGTTCATGGTAATTTTATCAAAGTAAAGAAACCAGGGCGTAGGTATTCTGCCTGCGCCCTGGTTATTTATAATGAAGAAAACAATTTGATTTTAATAAAATTACCACCCTTCGGGCATCGCCTGATACTTCCATCAGCTGCGTTATCAAAGTTTCGCGGTAGGTCCCGATCATTCCGGATATTTCACGAATTAATTTTGCTTTAGATGCAAGGCACAGGTCGTGTAGCTGTAGCACTTTACCGCAAACGATCTGTAACGATGCAGATGAAGTAAAATTATTTCGCCCAAAGGGTGACTTTCTCATGAAATATTCGGGCAGCTTCAGACTTGAGTACCTTGCTGAATGAAAGCATCAGACGATGCGAATTAACTCTTAAATTATACTTTGATCTCCTGACCATCCTGGAGGGGTCACACTTTACCGCAAACATACCGCGGGCTTTTTTTACCCTGAAACCCATTGGTTTTTCCTATTTTTTTAATGCATTATCCTATTAAATAAGTTATAAGAGATAAAATTTTGGAACTAAAAAACAAGCCTGCGGGGAGAACTATGACGCTGTCCAGAAAAATTGTGATCATCCTTTTCACCATCATCTTCTTATCTGTTACTGCTTTAGCCACAGCCCAGACCACACCGGCCGACAAAAAAAGTCCGCCCAAGGCAAATGAGCTTGCCGATGTCATGGACCGTTTGATAAAGGACGGGTTTAACAAGGAAAAGATAAATGCCCTGTTCTCAAAAGAAGAGGTCCATTTCACCACCAAAGGGGTGAGCATCTTTTTTTCCCATTTTGAGTCCGCACCCAACTACACCCAGTTCCTGAAAAAAGACTCCATTAAAAAAGCGGCCAAATATGCCGCCGAGCACCAGGAGACCCTGGATCGGGCAGAAAAAGTCTATGGCGTGGACAAAACCGTTATTACCGCCATCCTTCTGGTGGAGACACGGCTTGGAACCTACCTTGGCAGGCACACCACCATCAATATGCTGGCCTCAATTGCCAGCCTCAATGATGAAACCCTGAGGCAAAGGGTATCAGACGCTATTCCCAAAAAGTCGAAACTCAAAGAGTCCAAATTTCTGAGTAAGGTCAAACGGAAAAGCGAATGGGGATATAAAGAACTCAAGGCATTTTTAAAATACACCACCCGGGAGAACATCGCCCCGGAAACCGTGAAAGGCTCCTTTGCCGGCGCCATCGGGATCTGCCAGTTCATGCCTTCCAATGCCCTTGCCATTGCAAGGGACGGGAACAATGACGGGAAAGTCGATCTTTTCACCCATGATGACGCCATCTTCTCCATTGCCAACTACCTTAAACGGAACGGCTGGAAAAAAGGCCTTTCCAGGCAGCAGCAGTATGACGTGATCTACACCTATAACCACAGCAACTACTACGTGGATACCGTCCAGAAAGTATCAGACAAACTAAAGGAAAAATAAGCTTGAACCAGACAATTATATATATTTTCATCGTTTTCGGAATCTCTTTAGGATTGACCATGCTGGCCCTTGTGGACAGCATGCAGAAAGATTTCGGGTCCCCAAAAGCCAAGTTCATCTGGCATATCATTGCCATGATCCCTTTTATCGGCTGGCTGATCTACTATCTGTTCGGCTACAGAAAAGGGGTGAAAAAGGACCTGGGGTAGACACATCCGGCTTAGGCAACAGGACAATTTATGTCGCATTACCCCAACGTCTTAAAGTATTCCACTACAGCTGATCCAAAATAAAATTTTATCTCAAATTCAAGGACAAAAAAAATTCAACCAAAGGAATATGTTCAATATTTTGAGGATTTTATTTTTAAAAAAGGACGTAGAAATTGGGAAAAAAGATACTAATGGGGTAGCTTATAGTTTGACAATTTTGATACATTAATATAAATATAGATACTTTTTTTGTGGTCCCATCGTCTAGCGGTTAGGACGCTGGCCTCTCACGCCGGAAACCGGGGTTCGATTCCCCGTGGGATCACCACAAACAATATCAAGGCTTTCGGCGATTTGCTGAGAGCCTTTTTGTTTTTTGAATAACTTACTCCCAACACTATACCCAACAAATTGAGTGGTTTTCATAGAAAATTTTAATGTTATAAGCTACGAATAAAAGCCGCAAAAACTGTTTTCCAATCATCACGCTTCCATTTGGCCACCCTCTATGGTATATTATATTTGTGGTCATCTCCGACCATAAATTCCAAACTACAATCTGTTTAATTCGAACAGGTCTCCTGCCCTGTAAGGGCAAGATACCTGGAAAGAGAGACGCTATGAATGTTTCAAAAAGCGATATTTATGTTGAGAATGGTCTATTGCAAATAGATATATCCCATATTGTTAGAAAGAATACTTCTGATAAAATATGGGCATCCATACAAGAAGATAAAGATCTTCTGATCTATGGCCATAACCTGGGTCCAGGAGGCCATGATTATGAGTACTGGACCATCGTGAAGGCTAAAGACAAACATATTATATATGATGCTTTAGTGGCAGAATCTTTCGATTTAGAGACATCCTATGCTCACTGGATCGATGACATGGGTATCGATGTAACAAATGAATTTGAAACCGCCTTGCTCTGTCTGATGAAGCATTCTGGTAAAGGTCGGAATGTTCAAGGATTCGCCTACTGGGCTAAAGAAATTGGTGCTGATGTGTCAATCAGCGTCGAAAAATGACCCCCTGTCAGCGCCCAATTTTGACCCCT
>CAZLTD010000022.1:18243-55874 GCA_964562385.1 uncultured Desulfobacula sp. | reverse complement strand
GGCTCTGGCAGAGTCGTTCGGACGCGGCGCAATGACCAATCACTGGATTGATATTAAAAACAGTGACTGTATTTTGATCATGGGCAGCAATGCTGCCGAAAACCATCCCATCTCTTTTAAATATGTGACCCAGGCCATGGAAAAAGGGGCCAAGCTGATCAGTGTGGACCCAAGATTCACCCGGACCAGCGCCAAGGCGGATATTTATGCGGCCTTAAGATCCGGCACCGATATCGCCTTTTTGGGCGGAATGATCAAATATATCCTGGAAAACAACCTTTTTAACAAAGAGTATGCAGCGGCCTATACCAATGCGCCCTTTATCGTCGGCAAGGACTATTCCTTTAAAGACGGGCTTTTTTCAGGCTACCAGAAAGGAAGCGAAGGACCTTCTCTTGGTAAATACGACAAATCCAAGTGGGCCTTTGAAATGGACAGCAAAGGGGTTCCCAAACTGGACAGGACCCTGAAGCACAAACGGTCTGTTTTCCAACTGATGAAAACCCATTTCAACCGGTATGACCTGGATACGGTTTCCAAAACCACGGGCACACCCAAAAAAGAATTGCTTGAGGTGTATAAGACCTTTGCAGCCTCAGGCGCCAGCGGAAAAGCGGGCACCATCATGTATGCCATGGGCTGGACCCAGCATACGGTTGGCACCCAGATCATCCGGACCATGGCCATGATCCAGCTTCTGTTGGGGAACATGGGCGTTGCCGGCGGCGGTGTCAATGCTTTACGAGGGGAATCCAATGTCCAGGGCTCCACAGACCATTGTCTTTTATGGCATATCTGGCCGGGGTACCTGAAGACACCGAGATCCTCCAATAACAGCCTGGATGCCTACAACACCAAATGGACACCCAAAAGCCAGGATCCCATGTCCGCCAACTGGTGGAGCAATTATCCCAAGTACTCCGTCAGCCTGTTAAAATCCTTTTTCGGGGAAAATGCCACACAGGCAAACCAGTTCGGATATAACTGGCTGCCCAAGGTGGATGACGGCAAAGGTTATTCCTGGTTTGACCTGTTTGACGCCATGTATAAAGGCGATGTCAAAGGCTTTTTTGCCTGGGGCCAGAACCCGGCCTGCTCCGGATCCAATGCCTCAAAAATCAGGGACGCCATGGAAAATCTGGACTGGATGGTCAACGTCAACCTGTTTGACAATGAGACCGGCTCTTTCTGGAAAGGTCCTGGCAAAGACGCTTCCAAAATCCGCACCGAGGTGTTCATGCTGCCGGCAGCGGTTTCCGTTGAAAAGGAAGGCTCCGTCACCAACTCAGGCCGCTGGATGCAGTGGCGGTACCAGGGTCCCAAACCCATGGGCAACAGCCTGCCGGACGGCGATATCATCATGAAGCTGGGCCATAAGATCAAAGAAGAATACAAGACTGGCGGCGTGTTCAAGGATCCGATTCTCAATTTAAAATGGGATTATGAAACCCATGGTGATTATGATCCCCATAAGGCTGCCAAGGAAGTGAACGGCTATTTCACAAAAGATGTCACAGTCAAGGGCAAATTGTGCAAAAAAGGCACCCTTGTGCCCAGCTTTGCATGGCTGCAGGCTGACGGTTCCACCTCTTCTGGCAACTGGCTCTATTGCAACTCCTACACGGAAAAAGGCAATATGTCTGCCCGAAGAAGCAAAAAAGACGCGCCCAACAAGATCGGGCTCTATCCTGAATTTGCCTGGTGCTGGCCTGTAAACAGAAGAATCATTTACAACAGGGCATCGGTCGATCCCAAGGGCCGCCCCTGGGACAAAAAAGACTGGGTCATTAAATTTGCCGGGGATGAAAAAGACGGTAAATATGTATCTAAAAAATGGGTGGGTGATGTGCCTGACGGTGGATGGTATCCCATGGAAAACCCGGATGGCAGCAAACGCGCCGATTCCAAGCACCCGTTTATCATGAGAAAGCATGGCCATGCGCAGATTTTCGGGCCTGGTCGGGCCGACGGTCCGTTCCCGGAACATTATGAACCCCTTGAGTGCCCGGTAGAGAAAAACTACTTCTCCTCCCAGATGGTCAACCCCACGGCAGTTGTCTACAATACCAAGGCAGACGCCCATGCCACCTGTGACCCGAGGTTCCCGTTTGTCGGCACCACGTACCGTGTGACCGAACACTGGCAGACAGGTCTGATGACCCGTCCCCAGGAATGGCTCATGGAAATGCAGCCCAATGTATTTGTGGAGATGAGTGAAGAGCTTGCCAAGCTTCGCGGGATTGAAAACGGGGAACGCGTCATGGTTGAAAGCGCCAGGGCAGCCCTTGAGTGCACCGCCGTGGTGACCAAACGGTTCAAGCCCTTTCAAATCGGGTATGCCACTGTTCACCAGGTGGGTATCCCCTGGCATTACGGATGGCGCTGGCCCTCCACCGGGACCGAAGAAAGTGCCAATCTTCTGACACCTCCGGCAGGTGATCCCAACACCCGGATTCCGGAAACCAAGGCCTTTATGGTCAATGTGAAGAAAATTTAAAGGAGGTGATTTTATTATGTCCAAGTCAATATTTATAGACACAACCATTTGTACCGCGTGCAGAGGATGCCAGGTTGCCTGCAAGCAATGGCACGACCTGCCGGCGGAAAAAACAAAAAACATCGGCAGTTACCAGAATCCCCAGGACTTGACGTTTTCGACCTACAAACTGGTCAGGATGACGGAAACCATGATCGACAACCGCCTGCAGTGGCTCTATTTCCCGGACCAGTGCCGGCACTGTGAAGATGCACCCTGCCTTGAGACCGCTTTTGATGAAGACGCGATCTACAAAGACGGGAAAACAGGGGCCATCCTTTACACCCAGAACACCAAGGCGCTTGACGCTGATGAAATCACCGGCTCCTGCCCCTACAATATCCCGAGAAAAGGGGCGGACGGGGTTATTTCAAAATGCGATATGTGCAACGACCGTATTCACAACGGCCTTCAACCGTCTTGCGTGACAGCCTGTCCCACCGGGGCCATGACATTCGGTGACCGGGAGCAGATCCTTGATCTTGCCGCAAAACGGCTGAAAAAAGTAAAAGCAAGGTTCCCTAAAGCGCAGCTTCTGGATCCGGATACCGTTAATGTGATCTACCTTGTCGGGTTTGATCCCAAAAACTATTCCGACTATGCCGTTGCAAGCCTGGACCGGGGCGGTGTCAGCCGCAGTGTAGCCATGCGAAAGATGCTGGGGCCCTTTGCCCGGATGATGCGAATCGGCTAACCCAGATGTTTCCATCCGCCTCAATATCAAGGGTTTGCGGTAAGCTTTTAACAGCTTTACCTTTGAATGCCTCACGGATAAAAACATTTGGGATGTAAAAATCCATATTCGTTAATTTTTTGATAAACCACAGCCCGGGAAAATCTTTTCCCGGGCTGAACCCAACAGGTAAAATAAATGAGTACCATTGACCAGTTAAAAAACAGTGCCGGCCTGATCAAAAAAACAAGGCCGTCTTACCAGGATATCATCGGGTTTTATGAGCAGGTTTTCAAAGCCCAGGAACTGTCCAAATCGGAAATTGTAATGGACCCCGTGATGATCGAGCAATCCCTGCTTGATCTGAAAAAAGACAGCGACATGCCGTTGATCAACCCCTCCCAGTTCACGGTGGATACAGCCTGTGCCACCAATCTTTTAATCACGCTTTGCGACCTTGCAGGCGAATATGCCCCGAATCTGTCTGAGGATGCCCAACGGATCAAAGCTGCCGTGGAAAACCAACAATTTTCGGTGAACCTGCTGTTTTCCGCCATCCTTGAAAACCTGGATTCTGTTTTAAATGATATTTCCGAAGCCATCGAGGTCCCGGTTGACCATCTGATCCTGTTCGGCTTCAACAGTATTGCGCCAAGCATCACTGTATGCGCCCAGCAGCTTGCGCCCTACCTTGACACGGACCTGCCGCACCCCCACGGATACTGCCCCATCTGCGGCAACTTTCCTGATCTGGCCATCCTGGATGAAAAGGGAAAACGCCATTTAAAATGCAGTTTCTGCAGCCACCAGTGGGTCACAAAAAGAATGGGATGCTCCTTTTGCGGCAATCAGGACCCGGACAAACAGCACTATTTTTTCAGCAATGATGAAAAAGAGTACCGGGTGAATGTTTGTGATGATTGTAAAAACTATATCAAGGTGGTGGATCTAAGGCAGATAACCCGCTTTTTTTACCCGGGGCTTGAGATAATCACCACGTTGCACCTGGATATGAAGGCAAAAGAAAAAGGGTATGTAAACCATACTGCCCTGTAATCTTTGAGCAGGGGTACACCTATGTTGAAAAGAACCTTAATTTTTATATTGACCGCAGTTCTCATGGCGGCATTCATGCCGGTCGTGGCATTGAGTGAATCGAAAACAGCTGTTTTTGACTTTACACTGCCCACTCCTGTGGCAAAAAATGACAGAACCTATCTTGGCGTGCCGGATGCAGACCGGTTTTCCCTGGGGCAGGTAGACGCCCCCATCATACTCATTGAAATTTTCTCCATGTATTGCCCTATCTGCCAGCGGGAAGCAAAAAACGTCAACCAGCTGTTTGATCTGATCACAAAAGATGCAAAGCTGGGCACTCACATTAAAATGATCGGCATTGGTGCGGGCAACTCCGGTTTTGAAGTCGACTTTTTCAGATCCAATTACAAGATTGCCTTTCCAATGGTAAGTGACGCCGACTTTGTCATTCACAAAAAGGTGGGAGAGGTTGGGACACCCCATTTTTTCGGCCTGCGGGTGTTGCCGGACAACCGGACAGAACTGTTTTTTACCCACTCGGGTCCGATCACGTCACCTAAAGCGTTTTTCGAACAATTCAAAGAGGCAATTGGCCGAAAGGAAGCGTTATGAAGGTTCATCGACTACTTTTTTTCTGCCTGATATTCTGTGTTCCGGCCTTTGCTGCACACGCCCAGTCTAAGGCGTTTGACGACAAGATCTATAACCCCGGCCGGCTTAAACCGGTTGACAGTACCCTTAACGTAAAAAAAGGGGACAAGGCACCCGGTTTCACCCTGCCCACGGTTTCCGGGAAAAAGATATCACTTGGGCAGTTTTCGGGCCAAAAAAACGTGTTGCTCACCTTTATCCCGGCTGCCTGGACACCGGTCTGCTCGGACCAGTGGCCGGGATACAACATTGCCCGGCCCTTGTTTGAGAAATATGATACCATTGTCATCGGGATCAGCACGGATAACATCCCCACCCTTTATGCATGGACAAAACAGATGGGACAATTGTGGTTTGATGTGGCATCCGATTTCTGGCCCCACGGGACGGTGAGCAGTTTATACGGCGTATTGCGGTCGGATGGCGTGGCAGAAAGGGCTCTGGTGCTTATTGATAAAAATGGGGTGATTCAATTTGTCCATGTTGAAGACATCAATGTCCGGCCGGACCTGAAACTGATTGTTGATGCCATGGAAACGCTTGAGTGAACCCATTATAGCAGTTCTCATATGAACGTTTCGATTGAAAAAGTATGTGCTGTTCCGAATAGGGTAAAAGGTTCCTTACTGTTGGCGAATCCTGTTGTAAATCTGCCGGGTCTGTCTGTCGGGTTGTGCTGAAAGCTCTTTTTTCAGAATACGTTTGCACTCTTCAAACACGGCCAGGGCCATGCGGTTCTGCCCGGCGTCCGCATAGAGAATCATCAGGTTCTGATAGGCTGTCTCAAAGCTGGGGTCAACATGAAGAAGCGCTCTCCAGGTCTCAATGGCCCGTTGTAGCTGATCAAGCTCTTCATGCAGGACTGCTTTTTTCTGCATCATCTGAGTGTATCTTGCCCTAAACAGATCTCTTTTGCGGTGGATCCAGTCTGCATAGGGCTCTTCGAAAAAATAATCACCCTTGTACATCAGGGCTGCTCTTTCATAATATTCCAGCGCCTTTTCAGGGCTGTTTTCCTGTTCCTTTTTCTGTCCCTCTTTGCTCATCTTCATGAATGCATCCGCATCGATTTCAACCAGATGGGGATCCAGGGATATCAGCCCGGATTTCTGGCTTATATATGAATACCCGAACTGTTTTTCAGGATGGGGTTCAATGGTCTTTCTGAGCCGGTGAAGGTTGATCTTAAAGTTTTTCTCCCCGGATCCGGCATCGGCATCCGGCCACAAATTATCGATTAAAATCTCTTTGGGGATATCCTGCCCCCCGTGAAGGACAATGGATTTTAACAGCAGCACCGGCCGGGACCCTTCAAAAAGGATGGGATCCGCAGGCCTGTCATCCCGTATCACGGCAAATCCGCCCAAAGAGGATATCCTGATTTTTGGCAGAAGCTGTTTATAAATCCCGCGAAAATTCTCCTTTATCCGGGCCTTTTCTTTATTCTTCACGCGCTCGAGAATCGTTTTCATCCGGCTGAAAACCATTTTCCGGTTCAGCCGGGATATCAAAAAAAGAAGATGGCTGTCCAGCTCTTTTTGGGAACCCTGTGCAACAACCGTCAGAATGGCCCGGCCCAGCATCCGGTCCGTGAGCAATGGGAAAAATCCATATCTGTTCCGGCACACCTTTTCAAGTCCCTGTTCCAGATAGCCCATCCCCTTTTTCTCATTTTTTTGTTCACACAATACAAGTCCCAGCGTCAGGGCGGTCTCACACATGGACAGCTCAGAGGAGATGTCCAGAAAATAATTCAGGGCCGGCAAAAGGGATTTTTCCGCCTTTTGCCGGGATTTGCTTAAATAGAGCAGCACCCCTTGGAGCTGCCGTGCCAGGAAATGATGAATATCCCCTTTTTTGGTTTGGCTCAGATGGATGACCGATTTTTGAACCCGGGTCAAGGCCGAGGCATATTCCTGCTGGTATAAATCCGCCATAGCCTTTATACGCGCAGAAACACCGCTGTAAAAATCATTCCCCTCCAGGATGGAAAAATCGTTTAAATGGTCCGCCATCTGCCGGGCTGCATCATATTGGGCCGTATAGATCAGAAAATAAGCTTTTTGTTCCACAAACCCGGGATATAAAAAAATCAGCCCGAACGTTTCGATCTCTTTTTCTGAGTCGTCCAGCAGGCGTTCTGCCTTATCGAACTGCCCGTTTTTCAGGGCCAGCTCAATATCGACAAGCCCCTTGAGTGCACGGTATTCGGGATGCCGGTCCGTGGGGGTCATATGCTCAATCCCGGACAATAACTGCCGTGCCTTTGCAAAATCCCCGGCCTGGACATGGCCGAAGGTCATGGTGATGGATGCGTTCAGGATCAACTGTGTATTGTCGATCTGCCTTGCCAGCAAGATGGCATTCCTACAGGCGGAGATACCCTTGGGGATGTTTCCGTCCCCGGCAATATATCCCAGGCCGATCTGCTGCCACAAAAGGGCCCTGGCCCATGGATACTTTTGGCTTGACCGGATCTGGCCCAGTTTTTCTTCGCCTTTTTCAATCCAGGAAATGATCCGGTTCGACGGCAGGCGGATAAACACGGCCGCTTCAATGAGAAAGCCTGTACATAAGAGGATTCCCCGGTCATCGCCGTCCTGTTCAAACAAGGACAGAGCCTGCGACAACTGTGTTATATTTTTTTTACCCCCCTTGATGCGTTGTGTCATGGTTTTATAAAAAAGAAGCCACGGGTCTTTATGGATCATCTTGTCAGGCAGGTGGCTGATCCACCTTTCAGGTTCCGACAGTCTGTCTTTAATGAGATAATCAGTTCCCTTTATCCGGATAATACGAATAATATCCGGAAACGATCCGGCATTTATAAAGTGGGAGACTGCCTGCTCATGGTCCTTGTTATCCCAGAAAAACACCCCTGCCTTCCGGTGCAATGCCGCAACCGCATCTTCACCATACATTGCAGAAAGATCCTTTAATAAGAAATTTCTAAACAGATCATGAAACTTAAACGCAGGCTGTGCAGCACCTGAATGAATCCGTTGAATAAACAGATTTCGTTTTTCAAGATCCAGCAGGATAGAAAGACCGTCATCCGTTTCGGTGAGATGATTGACCGCCGCAAGATCAATGGTCTCCAAAACTGAGGCTTTCAGCAGAAAATCACGGATGGGTTCCGGTAGACGATTGTAGATCTCCTGGGAGAAAAAACTGAACACATCGGCTGAAAGACGGTCCGGCAGATGAGACATATCCTTAAACTGCCGGATGGCTTCCGCCACCAGTGCCAGCCCCCCTGCCCAGCCCTGGGTAATGGCATAGATCTTTTTTACATCAATGGGAGGTGTAACCGAAACGGCCTTAAAATAATCCTGCGTTTCCTCAAGGCTGAAGGCCAGACTTTCATTATCAATAACAAATATCTGCTGTCCCATCTTCAGCCGGGCAAGATCAAACCCGGGCAGACTGCGGGACAACAGGATGATGGTCAGAGTGTCGATGTTAAGATCCAAAAGCTGCTGAATCAAAAGAAACCCGGAGGAGTTTTCATCCACGGTCTGCAGATCATCCATCACCAGGGTTATCCGGGTTTCAATACTTGTTAAAAGTACCGACAATGCCTCAAAATGCCTCAGGCCCTCTTCTCTGGCACCCAGGGTACTTTTGGGAACCACGGTCTCTTTCACAGAGGCGGGCATCTTTTTTAGGGATGACAGTCCCTGTGCCAGTTTTTCATATAATTTTGAATGGTTGTCGTCTGCTGCGGACAGTTGAAACCATAAGACAGGATGGTTCCCGGTTTTAAGATAAGAGGCCACAAGGGTGGATTTGCCCTGGGCAGCCTGCCCCACCACCAGTATATTCTGGCGGTAGGCATTCTCATCAAAGAGACGGAAAAGCCGCTGCCGTTGAACAGCATGATAAATTTGAGGTGGATTAAATCGTGTGCCCATCAGAATCTCATTTTCTACTCAGGCAAAACTTCTTCAACAAGCGTTGCGATCTTATCCATTCCCGCCATCTGGAAGACACGGACATAATTGTAAGACAGGTTCTCAATGATGATCACAAGGCTTTGCATCTGCAGCTCCCGAATCAATGACATCAACGCGGTAATACCCGGGCGGTTGATTGAAAAGCCGTCGTTAATGACAAGATAAATCTTGCGGATGCCACGATGTATCTTTTGGTGTATTACCTCTTTTAAAAGCCCTGCCTGCTTTTCAGACAACTTACCATCCAGGCTGACTTTCAGTCTGTCATCCCGGATTTTTGCGGCCATTTCAAAGGGTATATTAAAAGAGAGTTTCTTTCTTTTTTCCGCCCTGGCAAGGGCGGAATTTAAGGCCTGACGTTCAACCGGTTTATTAATAAAATCTGATGCATCCAGATCCAGCGCCTCAACAGCTTTTTCCATATCCCCGTGGCCGGTAATGATGACAACCTGGGTATGCGTTTTCTCTTCCCGGATTTTCCGCAATACTTCAAGACCGTCCATGCCCGGCATTTTAATATCCGTGAAAACGATATCCGGTGAAATGTCTTTAAACATCTCAAGTCCCGTTTCTCCGTCCTCGGCCACAAAAACATCATACCCGTAAGCCGTTAAAAAAAGGTTAAACATGGACAACGTCGGTTTTTCATCATCAATGACTAAAATTTTCATCTCTTTTTTCCCATAATTATTCTTTTTACCGGGGCTGAATCAGGCATTGGATTCCTGCTTTTTCCCATGGTGTGCCGGGAACAGCAGCCGGAAGGTGGCTCCGTTTCCCGGGGTGCTGACAACGCTGATGGTGCCGTTATAATCCCTTACAATACCGTGTATAATGGGAAGTCCCAGCCCCAGGCCTTCACCCATTTCCTTGGTGGTGTAAAAAGATTCAAAAATCAGCCCCTTTTGATCCGGGTCAATGCCCATACCGTTATCAGACAGGTTGATCCCCACATTCTGCCCATCGGAAAATGTCGTGATAACAATCTCTCCCTTGCCGATGTCCTTATATGTTTCAATGCGTTCATTAATGGCGTCCCGGGCATTGGTGACCAGGTTGAAAATCACCTGCTCCATCCGGTTGTTGTGCGCTAAAACCGTTGGGATGCTATCATCAAGCTTGAGGTCCAGGTCTATGTTCTGCAATGTGATCTGGCGGCCGATGATCTTGCCCACCGACCGGACACAGGTATTGACGTCAATCACCTCCCTTGAAAAATCCGCCTTACGGGAGAATGTTTTCAACCGCCCCACGATTTCAGCGGCCCGTGATACCTGGGTGCTGATTTCATCCAGTACCATGGAAAAATCATCTTCTTTGATGGGCAGCTTTCGTTCGGTCATCATATTTAAATACTCACTGCCCATTTTGATGGCATTTAAAGGCTGGTTGATCTCATGGGCAATACCGGCGGACATCTTTTCAAGATTGGTCATCTTGCTGGCCTGAATCAGCTGGGAATCCTTTTCAACCAGTTCGGTGATATCCGTTGCCGCTACGATGATCACATCTTCGTTGCGGTATTCGGACGGGCTTGCATGGATATTAACAAAGATCGATTTGCCGCCCTTTTTAACAAACCTCACCTTGGAGCGTGTCACCATGGTCTCGCCTTCAGGCAAATTTTCGATAAACCGTCCGTCTTCAGTACTGGCCAGCTGGAACAGATCCATGCCCACAAGCTTTTTCCTGTCATATCCCAGCAGCAGGGTGGCATTGGGATTGGCATCGAGAATCTGGAAAGTTTTTTTATTAACCACAAATATGGGGTTAGGACCACTTTTAAAAAGAGAGCGGTATTTTTCCTGGGATTCGGTGAGCCTTTCTGTGGACACTTTAAGTTCCGATGTCATCTCTAAAAAGGAGTTGGTCAGTTTTGAAATCTCATCATCATTTTTCCCGGATGCGAGCACGGTCTTATCAGGGGGCGGGTCTGACACGATATTAAAATCACCCTTGGTCAGCTGATCGGTATAGCGGATCAACGATGAAATCGGCTTGGTAATCTGCAGGGCCAGACGGTGGCTTAAAAAGAAAAACAGGACACTAACCGTGGAGATAAAGCTTAAAAAAATCCATCGCAGATTGGAAATCAATTTATCAATGTGATGCTTATCAAGACCGATCTGGACGGACCCGATGGTATAAATCCCCTCTTCCACGGGAACGGTCACATGAAAGACACGATTCTTATTGACATCAATACTTAAGATATTGCTCGTACCGCGGGCTGCCTCTTTCACGGTTTTTTCCACGATCTGCGGATATCCTGTTGTAAATGTGTGGGCCAGGATACTTCCCTTGTCATCACTGATCAAAAGGTATTTCACGATATCTTTGCGGTTCCCCAGCCGGGCATCATAGGCAAGGGCTGTGAGTTCGGCCCGGTTTTTGGTCAAAATAAACACCCGGGAGGCGTCTGCCACGCCCTGGGCAATACCGATACCGCGCTTTTTCAACTCCCCGGTCAGGCTGGCAATCAAAAGAGAGCGCGTAAAAAGACCGATCAGGATACTGACCAGGATGACAAACCCCAGGCAGGTGATAAAGATCTTGTTCTTTAATGATAATTCACTGAAATAGTTCATTGAACCAGCACCAGTTCACCATCATGAATCATGGTATAATAAACATTATCAAGCCCCTGGTAATCGTTCCTGCCAAAGGAGAGCAGATTTTGAATCCCCAGGTCAAAGTTGTTAATGGATTCAATGGCCTGGATAAATTTTTCCCGGGTGATCTGCTTACCGGCCCGCGTCAATCCTTCGGTCAGAATCCGGGCATTCAAATAGCCTTCAAGCCCCACAAAACTGGGTTTGCTGTCCGGATAAAACCGGTTCAAAAGCTTTATATACTGGGCCACCCCGGGCAGTGGGGCCTGCTGGTCAACCGTATTTGGCGGTGGCACCACCTGGGTGACGATCACCCCTTCCCCGGCAGGCCCCAGCCGACGGGCAAGCTCGGTTGACCCCACAAAGGAAACATTGTGGAATAGAGGATTATACCCTCTGTTTCTGGCCAGATTGATAAACTTGGCGCAGGAGTCATAGGTGCCGATCATGACGACAGCCTGGGCATGGGACTGGATAATTTTTTCAAGGCCTGTTTCCACATCCAGGGTCCCGCGGATATACGATCCCTTGGCAACCGGGATCAGGCCGTGTCTTTTTAGCGCAATCTCGGTACCGCGCAGGCCGTCAAACCCGTATTCGTCATATTGATAAAAAACCGCCACCCGGTCCAGGTGTTTCTGCCTTACAATCAAGTCCACGGCAGCCCGGGTTTCCTGATAGTATGAGGCCCGGATATTAATCAGATACCGGTTCACCGGCTGTCTTAACCTGTTGGCACCGGTAAACATCCCCACAAGGGGGATCTTTGCTTCATTGATGAGCGGCACGATCCTCACGGTGGTGGGGGTTCCCACGTAGCAGAAAAGGGAAAACACTTTTTTTTCCAGGATAAGCTGCTGTGTATTAAAAAGGCATTGCGTGGGATCATAGCTGTCGTCAAGGGCGATAAGTTTGATTTTTCGACCATGGATACCGCCGTTATCGTTGATGTGCCGGATATAGGCCATGGCCCCCTGGAGCATCTGTGTGCCCAGGTACCCGGCATGCCCGGCAAGGGCAAGGGATGAACCGGTCAGAATTTCATCATTCGTGATACCGGTTGTGTTCTCCCGGGAGGTCACGGCCGGTTCGGGCGGTGCACAGGCAGAAATCAGCAGCCATAATAATACGATACAAATCCAGCCCCTGTTTCTTTTCATCTCTCTCACCATGAAATATCTCTTTTTAATGGGTAAACCACTGATTTTGACAATAGAAAACCCGCTGGTGAATGTCAATGAAAACGCCGGGTATTAGACATTTTAAGCATGTTTTTAGCTATATTCGGATGATCAACTTTTACCCGGTTTAAAAAAATTGGCCTAAAAGATATTTATAGCAAATCGCAGAAATAAATTCCGATTCACGAATCCGGTTTAAAATCACTCAAATTTCAAAACCCGTTAAGTGACAATCGATTTGCCTTTAGGTGATTCTTTTTGGAACATATTTTTGAGAATCACTTTAATGATCCATTTGTGAAATGGCTTTATGATAAGAAAATAGAATCTCCCACCCCGGTTGTGGAACCGGACCAGTGTTGTCATGTGCACCGTGTCAAAGCCCTTGTTGTGGTGCTGATCAATAAAGAGGGAGGTTCTAAAATAGAGGTGACTGTCATCTTCGGCCATCACAATCTCAGATGTATTCCGGTCAATGACCGTAAAAAACACTGCCCGCTCTCCCACCGGGTAATATACAGACGGATCAATGGCCTTTACCACCGGCATTGGCCCTGTTTCAAGGCCAAAGGGTTTCACAAGCACATTGCGCAGTGTCAGCAAATGTCCAGCCCACGGTGGCCAGGACGTAAACAGCTTTGCGGCCAGATAATCGACGGTATCATTATTTAAATTTTTAATCCGGATACTGAAGGAATCAATGTAGTCGACAAGCCCTGGAAAATTTTCTGTAATAATTGAATTCTCAGGCACCTGCGATGTCTCTTTGATGATTCTCATATGCCTCTTCTTTGGATTTATCAAATAATTACACTCTAATAAATACCATATATTCTTTTTAAAAGATAGTTATTTCACAAATAGTATGAGAGCGACACATGAAAAACAGCTTATACAGCTCCTTTTTCCATGATGCTCCCGAATGTTTTAGCCAAGGGCTTGTTCTTAAATGAAAAATAGAGCAAACTGTCTCTATCTTCTTTACTAAAAAAAACAGTCTTTTCTAATTTTTACCGACCCGGGAGGATGCCCCATGACGGCAACTCTATTCCTTGCCTTTTTAATGACCGGCCTGGTAGTGATGCCATGCGAACAGGCATTTGCCACAGGGCCTGTGACCCGTGACAGTATTACCATTAAAGAGACCAAAGACCTTGATGGAAAAGGTCTTAAGCGGTTCCCCGGGCTACACGCCCAAACTCACAGTAGACACCATACTTGATTTCAGGCCCCGTCTGGCCAAAAGTATTCACGCTTTACCAAAGGCAGATATCGATCATTTTGGCAATCTTTTAGCGCTTTATGCGGATTACAGGGACCAATCTTACAACACGCCCGGGGCATATGTTGCCGGTAATATGGCACTGGGGGCCAATGAGAGAGACTATCAGCCGTCTGATGAAGAGCTGCTGCTCATGGAGATCGGAGAGCGGCTCCGGATAATCCTGACCAACCTGTCAAAACAACAGGTCCGGCAGACAGAGACGCTATATGATGAAGAATTGGATACTATTGATTACAGACGTTTTTCATTTTACCACGTGGATGTCATGGGGTCTGGACGCTATTTCTATGTTGACCAAATTGAAACCGTTTGTATCCGGAAAGCCAGTGGCCAATGGAATCAAAGGATTGTTCGCCCTTAATCAAACCCCAGGTTGTCCAGAAAATGTTTCCTCTTCATGCGAAAAAGGGCCTTGTCTTCTTCCACCAGATAATAAAACCGGTCGTTGCGGTCATCAAAACACTCAAACAGACCGGTATATCCTTTCTGGTCGGTTACATCGCAGACACGCGATACATCGTCATTAAACTTTTGACACACCGACACCCAGCTTTCCGGTTTGGCGCCCTCTTTGATACTGATTTTCTTTGTTGCCTCTTCATATTCCGCCTGGATGGATTGCATGATTTCTCCTCCACTAGTTGGGAATTCTCAGCGTTACGGGTCTATTTTCAAATCATCTTAACAAAACAGTTCAATTAATGTAAAACAAATTTAACGTGGAATCTTCCATAAAAATATCCGGGGCAGGTTCCTGTTGCGCAAAAAACGGATGATTCTTGTCTTTCAGCACTTTGACTTTTTATATATTGGGAAACGATGAAAAAAGATATTGAAGCCTTTATCGGCAAGAGAATGGTGATCGACACCCGGTCTTCCTGGATTTATATCGGCATGCTTGAAAAGGTAACCGACCATTGTGCGGTTCTAAGTGATGCCGATGTCCATGACGGCACAGACTCTGCCACCTCCAAAGAGGTCTATATTTTTGAAACAAGGACCACCGGCATTAAATCAAACCGTAAAACCGTGCATATCAACCTGGAGTATGTGATCAGTTTTTCACAGCTTGAGGATGTAAAACAGTTTTAATCCACCTGCCGCGGCAAAAGCCGATCTCCCGGAAAAAAAACAGATCCGCACTAAGTCACAGATAATTTTGGGCCATATAGTACAGATTTTTAGCACTGTCGCTGTTGTCTTCGGCTTTTTTAATCTTATCAATGGCATTAAGACAGTTCTCACTATCCTTCAGCAGATAATAGATGGCGGCCTGCATGAACCAGGCATCCTTTTGGGGTAGTTTATGGGATCTTCCCTTAAATTTTATAACCTGCCGCTCAAGCGTGCCCCGAAGCCTTAAATCCGGCACAAACATCTGGAAAGCACCCGGCCCGAACTGCAACGCCCGCCTCATGGACCATACGCTCTGCGACAACTGCCCTGTATCTGCGGCGGCAATGGCGTAACCCAGCTTGGGTTGTCCGGCACCCGGATTTGACTTTGCAAGACGCCCAAACACCTCAAGAGCTGTGTTGGAACGCCCCTTTTTAACCAGATTCCACCCGTCTTCTATGGTGGTGTACTGGTACCTGGGACGGTAATGATGGTAGTCCGGCCTGTGGTAGTCCCTGTAATGGGGAGAATAGCCATGGTGGCGATAACGGTGGCGGTCCCAGTGATCATACCGGTGCCGGGTCCACCCCTGGGCCAGCCCGCTGATCATTAAAACCAGGCAGGTGATAAGAATAATATGGATCAACCGTAAAAATTTCATCGTTTAATACCTTTGGCTATGTTCAACCTGACTATTCAGTCGAATGACAAAAAAGGACCTTACAGTGTCAATAAAAAATAGAGCAACCCAATAATTTGGGTAAGCAACATCAAGAACAATAGCCCAATGATGTCAGGTCGATATTCAAAGCCTCCTCAAGCCTTTTGTTGGTATCCTGAAAGTAATCGTCTATCTTTTTAGTTGTCTGTTCTATATCGGGATTCAACTTGGCGATGTGGTCCTTTTGTGAATCCGATGTTTTATTTGACACCGGGCTTTGAAGCAGGAACTGTAGATACTCGGTGCTGCACGGAACCCCCATGAAATCGAATATTTTCCTGAGGGAGGCGACGCTGAACAATGTTTCAAACGGCAGGACCAGTACGTTTTCTTCCCCTAACCGACGGCAGAACGTTTTATAGGTATCGATATAGTGATAATTTTTCACACACAAAAGCGGACCTTCATCTGTCACGCCATCCCAGTCCAGCACCTGGTCAAAGCGTTCCCCCTGCAATGTCCCGGCTTTTATTCTCTGGCCATATTCAGACAACAATACCGCACTCTGGCGCCGGATCACCATCATCACTTTCACCGGGACCTTCATATCCGCTGAAAGTTGATCAAGCCGTTGAGAAAGCCTGTCAGGCTGTAAAACAAGATCCTCGGCCGACACCGTATTTGCCTTTGCTTGAAAATCCATATGCTGCCTGAAAAATTTAACAAATGCCGGTGCATCGTATTCATCTTCATTCAGTGTAAACATTTTATCATAAGCGGCACAGGGGAAACTGTAATGGACAATATATCTGTCGTTTTCATCCAGGATGTCATAGTACATCTGCCCCAGATGATGATTCCCCTGAATATAAGGAAAAAAAGTGCGCTGCAGCCAGGTCGACGCAGCCTTTGGATAGCCAATGTGAACCATCAGACTGGTGGGGCTGCCATTTCTGTTTTCCAAAGGATTTTCGCATAAATACCGGTGCAGCCGGGTTTGAAAAACCGATGCCTTGAACTGGGGAGCACTCTTTTGGGCTGCTTCAAATTGCGCCAGGGCCTGTTGCTTTTCCCCCATAAAACTGAGCAACTGCCCGGCATGATAATGACCAAAGGCGCTAACCCCGGGCTTTTCATTACCACTCAATTCCTTAAACAATTTCACCCCAAAATCCAAATACCGCTGGCTCAGGTTATGATCATGTTTATTCAGTGACGCATATAAACACGACTGGAGGGCCAGATTTATAAACCATTTGTTATGCTGCCCCACATGTCCCGGGGTGTTTTTGGCAAGCGCCTTATATACATTATAAGCCGATTCCACCTGGCCGGCATTTGAAAGGATTTCCCCCTGGTAGAGCTGTGCGTTCTCATGTCCGGGCTCCAGCATCAGCGTCCGGGCAAAAGCATCAAGTGCTTCCTGCATCTGTAGGCATTTAAAAAAAGACATACCCAGGTGGAAATGAATATGTGCCAATTGAGGGCTTGATTGAATTGCTTTCTGGAAATAGGGGATGGCCTGGTTGAATTTATTCTCCTGAAAAAATAGCAACCCGGAATGGTAAAGGATATCAGCATTTGCCGGTTGAATTTCAAGAATCTGCTGATACAGCAACCTGGCATTTTCCAGATCGTTTGATGAATGATATTCTTTGGCCTGGATAATTTTTTCTTCTAAATTAGACAAATACACACTCCCATATTAAAAAATAACGTCGCGATGCCATGATAATAACGTTTGAAATTTTCATAACCAAAGGTCTTTATTGAATTAAGAAACAGCAAAGACCGATTCAAAATCCAGTTTCAAGTTAATCAAATAAAACACAGATTCATGATTGATACAACGGCATTCGCGGTATCACCCTTGAAAAACAGGCTGTCTGCATCACTCACCCGGCTACGGCCCTTTATTTTGCACAGGTCATGGTGTCCGGGTAGCGGCTGCGCCAGTCAATGTATCCTTGAGGCGCCTCTTGTCCAAAGAAACTCTTTTAAATACCTGTTTAATATTTGGTTTATTGACCTGTCGGGTTATATACTCCACTTGAATCTATAGCAAACCGTAGAAACAGGTTCCGATACACGGATATGGTTTTCTATCCCCCCAATTTTAAAGCCCGTTGAGTGACAATCGATTTGCCTTAGGGTGATTCTTTTCTTATATGTTTTTTTCCAGACCATATTTTTAAGAATCACTATAAACATTTTTCCCTGACCGTTCTATCCATTCATGGACAACGGCTGCAACATCCTGCCATCCGGGCTCATTGATGAGCCAGTGAGAGTGATTCTTAAATTCTTTATAGGTACTGACATTGCCGTACCTGTCAGCAATTTTCCGGACAAGGGCCGGCGGGGTGCTCCTGTCTTTTTGAGCAGCCGCCACCAGCACCGGGCAGGTCACCTTTGATGCATCCACCTGTGATGCTTTTTTTGAATCAAACAGCCAGAATACAATCTCGACAACGACCCAGCCGGATTCGTAGACCAACTTTTCATAGGCCTTTTTCTTATCAGCCACCGGCAAAAGGTTGAACAATGCATAATCGGCTGTTTCAAACCGGAACCGGTGCGGCTTTTTCCAGAAGCCCCACCTTAATATTTCGCACAGAAGATTTTTCACAGATGACACTTCGTAAGACACTACCCCCCTGGGTGGTGCCGGGGTGAGCAGGACAAGCTTTTTCGCAAGCCCCTTGGCACCAAGTATCTGTGCAATGAGGCCGCCCATGGAATGCCCCATGATAATGGGAGGTTCTTTCAGGTCTTTGATAATCATTTCCATATCTGCGGCATAATCCAGAATGCTGGTCACACCCAGATCCGGGTGGGGCTCATCCTCGGGATTGATATCGTGATGGCGCAAAACAGGTGTCAGGCAATGAAACCCTTTATCTTCAAAATAGGATTTAAAGTTATCCCAGTATCCAAAACTGCCGAACATGCCGTGGATCATCAAGATTGTCTGTGACATACAGATATGTTTCCTTTCTGTCGGGGCCTGATCCTATGATTTTGTTCACATTTCACGGCTGCATCAGAAGACGTGCCCCCTTGCAGATACGCCTGATATCCGGAAGTGTGTCATCTTCCATCGCCCTGGCATAGGGGATGCTCGTCCGGGTGCAGACCCGGTGATATTTACAGGCAGCACCGCTCTCCAGGACCACGGCAGCCAACTCCCCGGAGAGCCCAAATGCCTCATAATCTTCATCCACCACAAGCAGTCGGCCTGTTTTGCCCGCCTGTGTGCAGATCATTTCCCTGTCCAGGGGAGATACCGTTCGAAGGTCGATAACCCCGGCAGATATGCCCTCGGATTCAAGGATGGATGCTGAGGCAAGAGCCCTGTGCACCCCTACCCCCAGGCTGACGATGATAAGGTCTTCTCCCTCACGGCAAAGGCGTGCTTCCCCCAGAGGGATTGGTTCCCAGTAATTCGGCACCTCTCCTTTTGTCCCTGTTTCCGGCACATCATATGTTACGGTCTTTCTGCCGCCGGAACCTAAAAATTCCAGCCAGGTTTCAGACAAAAGCTTATGTTCCAGAAATACAACAGGGCCGTTGTGCTGCAATGCAGCGGTCAAAAGCCCACCGGCATCTGCCGGGTTCGAAGGCACGATCACAGTCAGACCCGGGATATGGGCAAGCCACCCCCACAGCGATTGTTCATGCTGGCCGCCGTCACCGTAACCGCCGCCGCAGGGTACTCGCACCACTACAGGGGCCTGCCATTTCCCACCGGAAAAAGCATCCAGCTTTGCCGCATGATTGATCAGTCCATCCATGCACACCCCTAAAAAATCCACCATATAGATCTCCACTACCGGCCTGAGACCTGCCATGGCTGCGGCCACACCCGCACCTAAAAAGGCACTTTCGCTGATGGGGGTGCCTTTAATACGTTCAGGGCCGAACCGGGCCAGAAGATTGCGGCGTAAAAGAGGCACATCCTCTCCAAAAACAATAATATTCGAATCCTTTACCATGGCGCAGGCCAGAGCATCGTCTATTGCCTGGGTAAAGTGCATGGTCTTCATGTCGCCCCCATGTCCTGGACAGCGGTAAAAATCTGACTGATCTCTTTTTCCACCCGGCTTTCCAGGGCCTGCAACTGCTCTAAATCAGACAATAATTTATTTCTGGTATGCCGTACCGGATCCTTGTCTTTATCCCTGCGCGGGTCTTGAAGCGCTGCTATCACACTTGAAAAAACCGTTCTCACACCTGCCAGCCGCTCCCGGACGCCAGCGCCACCCGGCCCCACAACCGCACGGGCCAGGGGCAGTGCAACCTGTGGCATTTCTTTGAAAGGTGCCTCAATCATGCGCTTGAGCTGGAATCCCAGGAAATGGGCTTCCAGGTGCACGCAACGGGCATACAGAAACACGGGCCCTTTCCCCCCACGGATATGATCAATGGCAGTCCGGGCATTTTCCCAGACATCCCCGGCATCGATACCGTCCACCATAATGGTATCAACTCCCAGCCCCCTCACCCGTTCTTTCAAATCGCCGCCGGTCATGGTGTCGGACCGGGTGGTGATAGACCAGTTGTCATCTTTACACACAAACAGGACCGGCAGATTCCACACAGCCGCAAGGTTCATCGACTCCATCATCATACCCTGGTTGATGGACCCTTCCCCTAAAAAAGCCACTGACACAGCATGGGGCCGCAGATATTGCGATGCCAGAGCAAACCCTGATGCCGTGGGGCCGGACGCCCCGACAATACCGGAGGACGCTGCAAGATATGCTTTTGAAAAAAGATGCATATGGCCACCGCAGCCGCCGCACAACCCCTCTTTTTTGCCAAGAAACTCCTTTACCATGGCCCCGGGATCCTCCCCGCGCATGAAAAGGGCTGCGGTTCCGCGATGATCCAGAGCCATGGCATCACCATCCTTGAGGTGGTCCACAACCCCTGCCACAATCGCTTCCTCTCCTGTACCAAGATGCATTTCGCCACTAATCAGACCCTGATGCCACAGAGCGGCGATACCCTCTTCAAACAGACGACTTTTAAGCATCATCGCATAAAGCGACCACAAATCCGGCTGCATTGATAGCCTCCATGACTAATCAAACCCATACTGAGGATGCAAAATCTTTTCGTGAAATATTTGTGTTGGTCCGGTTATTTCACGACAATAAACTAATACTTATCAAGAATAGAATGTATGGTTGTTGGATACCGTTTTGGGATGGCCTTGTCAAGCTTCTGAAGATGGTGGGCATCCACAACTTTGAAGTGTTCGAATGCCTTTTGGGGTATCGATATATGCCACCATATAAGGTGTTTGATGCTCAGGTAAAGAGAACAGACGGACAAAGGTATCTGCTTCAATGGATTTGAGCGCTTTTTCAAACCATTCAACATGTGGGTGGTAGATCTCAAAAGACTTAAACCGACAGCCCAGATCGGCCATGCGTGAGGCAGGATGAATATCGGTCTGCCACTGCATCACATAAGGCAGCATGCCGCCGGCCAGAAGGCGCCCATCTTCGGGTAGTCCGAAAAACCAGGTTAAATCTCCCCGGCTAACTTTTGTGGGATTTCCATAAGAAAACACAGTGTTATTTTCAAGCAGTTCATGGATATTATCGGTACTGACAACCCAGGAAAGCAGAGCAGGAGAATTTTCCAGCTGCTGGCGCACAAAGGGATCGTCCAATCCATACCAGCGGGGCTGGCCTGAAGATTTGATATGGGGATTGGCCGCAATGACTTCAAGGAAGACATTGTCACCCAGCAGCATTAAGTGGTTGTGAGTTCCCATCATCTCATGAACCCCTCCAAAAGGCATTTCCACACCAAAGATATGATTCACATATGCCACGCCATGGGCAAGATCCTTTGCACCGATTACCAGATGATCTATTTTTATTGTCATAGTACTTTAATCCTGTATATTCCTCATAGAGAATTAATATAACCCCAACCCGAGTATTTCATGAAATGTCCGGGTTATTTTAGCTGGCTGTCCTTACTGCCCCGACGGTTGTATCCGGAAAGATCTGTCTGCTGTGATTCCATTTCTACCTGGCACTGGATACAGAGCCGGACACCGGGAATCGCCTTTTGGCGGGCTTTGGGAATTCGTTCTTCACACTGAGCACAATGCGTGGCACTTTCCCCTTTAGGCATACTGCTTCTGGCCCTTTTCACAGCGTCATTGACGCTGGCGTCTATCTGTTCCTGAACTGCCCCGTCCCGGGCCCAGCCAACTGCCATGGTCTACTCCTGGTAAAATTATATCGATCTTCATGAAACTCTTTTCTTAAAATACCACCCATTGCCGGCATCGGCAAGTGCCGCTTATTTTATATCCGGCCTACGCGTCCGGGTGCATCATCTGATGAGCGAATTTAAAATTCAACCTCAAACTGAGATCCCCCGGACTTGTAACAATCATCATGCTCTTTGCAGAAAGTGCAGTCATCAATGTCTCCCGGGCAGGCATCATCCTTTCCGGGGATAAAGAGACACCGGTCAGACTTCACCCGGATATTGAATCCGTACCGTTCGGAAAAAATCGTCATGCGCAGAAGATCGGCACCGCGTCCCCCGGCATTAAAATCAAAAGAGGACTTTGTCGAATAGTCCGCTGTCTGCTGGGTGGTGAAAAACCCCTGGAAAATTTTGTTCTGATGACTTTTTAGTATGCCGACACCATAATCTTTTACCACCAGTATTACACCGGAGTTTTGAGGTGACACCCGGACCAGAATTTTCCCGTGATCCGGTGTGTTTTCAATGGCATTTTTTAACAGTCCGTCAACCACCTTGCGCACAGGATCAAGAGGCATCAAAATCAATGGGACCGGTTCGCTCTCCTGCACAATGGTCAGATTACGGCGGTCAAATTCCATTGAAATGGCAGCCAGGCGTTCCCGGACAAGTTTTTGAAGATCAATGTTTTCAGGCGTGTTGTTCTTGACCTGAAAAATGGTGTCAATCCGCTTTGAAATACTGTCAAGAATGCTGATGTCAGAGCTTTCCTGCTCTATGGTGCCTTCAAGCAGATCCCGGCATTGATCAACAAGAAACGACATTGTTTTTTGTGTTTCCAGCCCTTTCTCCTGAATAATATCGTTGATTTCGTCCTGAAGGTGCTTGACTCTTTCTATGTTTCTATAGGCCCGTTTTATGGAGCGTTGCCAGGTTTTCTGCGGCAATTGGTTCAATTTTTTCTCAAGGATATTCAATGTACCGCTGAATATCGCCATGGGTGTTTTCAGTTCGTGGGACAAATGATTAATAGCCTTGCTCTTTGCACGGTCAAGGCTTGCAAGTTCCCTGTGGGATTTTTTCAAATCTTCTGAAAACCGTGCATTTTCAATGGAAAGGCCAACCGTGCCGGCGATCATCTCTAAAACTTCCATATCCGGGGTTTCAAAAAGCCCTTCCCTTTTGTTAAACGCCGCCAGCACCCCGATGATCCGGTCACTGCTGCTCACAGGCACGATCACATAATTATCAAAGGAATACCCGAACTCCCGGTCCCGTTGATGGTAAAGTGCGGAATCCTTTGCCGCATCATTATCTAAAATAGCCTGGCCTGTTTTAACCACCTTTCCCGATACCATGCTGTCCACGGGCAGACGGATCTCCTTGACTTTTTGTTTTGTGGCATCGTCGTCATAGGCGGCTCCCGGGAAGAAAAACTCGTCTTTTTCCTCATCCAGCAGAATCACCAGCGCCCCCTGGGTGTTGAGCAGCAATTTAATTTCACGGCTGATATAATCTAAAAGCGCCTCAAGATCCGGGTATTGAGGCAGTGCCATACTGATCCGCAGCATGGCCTCATTGTTTCTTGCAACCTGCTTTTCCGTGGTGATATCCCTGAAAATGACCAGCTCTCCCTGCACCCCCATTTCCGCTTTTGTAAAAACCGCCCCCCGGGCGATGACATCAAGCATTCTGCCGTCCTTTGCAAGGCGCTTTGTCACATACCGGGTAACACGTCTCTGCTTGAATAACTCTTTGAGCATCTGGGATGTCTGAGGGGCCAGTTCCTGCGGAACAAACGCGGCTTTCCTGTTTTTCATATCATCCAGCGTCCATCCGAAAACCTCTGTGAATGCCGGGTTTAAATAGGTGATCCTCCCGTTCAAACTGAATGTGGCAACCGGGTAGGGTGCAAAATCAAGCAGGGTGCGGTACCTTTTTTTTGACTCTTTTAAAGAAACATCCTGGTGTTCAAAGGCGGCAACCTTCTTTTCAAGCTGTACAACTTTTTGTTCCAGTTCTTTATAGGTAACCTTTTTGTTCATCTGCGCTTCTCCAAAACTTGGCATTCCCGTCATCATGACAGGTATAAAAACTGTCTCTGTTACTGGATATTTACTTTATGTCTTTTGGTTTTCATGAAACCGTATGGCAGATCTGACACCGTTAATCATGCTGACATCTCTGAAACAGATTAATTTGGCAAAATAATTTTCTTTCAGTTTTAATGCGTGAAATATCTGTTTTTCTCTCAACCCTTTTTCCCAGAGCAGAATAATATTGCCATAAAGGTCTTCTAAAAACTCAAGTTTTCTTTGAATATATTGTTTACCATTTTTTCGTTTCGGATGATGACTGCACAACAGCATATCAAAATCCAGCTCCAGCAATCTCTTTAGAGACACGATCTGCTGCCCCATATCTTCGTTGGCCCGAAAATATTTAATTTTCTCAGACAGATAGAGGTCTCCACAAAAAAGAATCCCCTTACCTTTAAGAAAATAGACCAGGTGATCCCTGCAATGCCCCGGAGTGTGAACAGGTACCATATCTCCAAGCACGGTTTCAATTGTGTCGGGAACATTTTGCATCTCCATTGGCGTTGATTTCCCCCACATATATTTTTGATACGGCAATATCTTAAAGGACGACCCCATCCTCTTAACGGTAGAAGGATGCCCGTAAGTCCGGGTATTGAGCGCTTTCGTGATGGCGGCGGCATTGCCGCTGTGGTCCTCATGGTGATGGGTTAAATAGACAGATTTTATACCGTGTTCCCCGGCGATTTCAACTGCCTCTTTTACCATGTGGGACTGTGCCGTATCAATCATCACGTCGCCAAAAACAAAGCAATAGACCGTCATTAACGGCGGGCCTGCAAAAGACCACCCCAGTTGATACGCTTTTATATCATTGAACAAAAATTCTTTTATTAATCTCATAAGTTACAGACAACCCTGATGCCAACATAATCCGGCCCATCCTTTAATCAGGTTGCCACCCTTTGTCTGGACCGGTATTCAAGATGCAGGAACAGGGCCCCGAGCAGGGCGCCGCCGAAAATCAAAACATTGGATACCCAGGATGCAAATTCATAAAGATCATTTCCCATAAACACGGTGTGCAATATTGCGTGAACAATCAAGAACAGACTGATACCCCATCTTGAAAAGGTCCTTATTTTATCTTTTGTGCTTGCCACCATGCAGATTAACGCCGCGCACAAAGGGACATGCAGAAATATAAAGACCACCATGCCGGTTTCATCGGTAAGGCTGTTTATCCATGGCAACAGGCGCCATTCGTGATTCACCATGGCATCCAGTTCATGGGTAAACAGGGTGCCCAATCCCAGATAGAAAATAAGATGTTTCATATTCTGTATTTTCCTTCTGGCCGACGTTTGTGACTGACGGCCCACTTTGAAAGAGACTTGTCATTTAAGCATTGCTTTAGTAATATAACAAGACAATCCATACCATATGACAGCGCTTCTTGAAACTGCCCCTTTTGAAATAATTCTTTTATCCTTGTGCCGGACATTGAAACAGATAGTGTGATCTTTTAAAGAAAACCTTTCAGGACAGAGGAGGTTTATCATGATATCTCAAAATCTTAATCGCTTTTCAATTGACAGGGGCGGGCGGCGAAGAATCAAGGACAGGCGGTTCAGGGTGACAGCCATGGATGTCCCTGAACGCCGCACAGGACTGCGGCGGCGCAGCGGCTGGGACCGAAGATGCCTGCAGGTTGCATTTTTCACCGGCACCAACCGCCGGAAGAGAGGATTATAGCGATTGCCTAAAATATGCTTTACAACCCATATTCAAAAAAGGAGATTGCCATGAACAAAAGTGTGGAATTATCATTAATCCCTTTTTTCTCGGGTATCTCCCGGGAACGGCTTGCTGAAATAGAAGGGTTCAGCATGGTGCAGACATTTGAAGAAAAAGAGTTTGTCTTCCAAAACAACGAACCGGCCAGAAATATTTATGGCCTCATCAAAGGAGAGGTCAGCCTGTCCATCCTGTTCAAGGAGGAGGTCGTCACCAAAGATATTAAACATGAAGATTATATCAGCACCCATGTGGAAATGCTTGAAAAACCTGTTGTAATTGAAAAGGTAAAGGCTTTGGACATTTTTGGATGGTCTGCACTGGTACAACCTGAAAAAATGACCGCCACGGCCCGGTGTGAAGATGATTGCGAAATTGTCCTGATCCCCGCTTCCCACCTGAAACAACTCTTCAGCCGCGATCCGGAACTTGGGTATTTATTGAGCGCAAGAATCAGCAGCATCATTGCCCATAGGCTTAACAGCCGGACACAAAAGCTTGTTGACGCATGGTGTTCCCTTTATGAATCCGGGCAGATCAGTGTGGTCTGACATGACACATCAGCCGGCTGTATCCTCAACAATCAATTCCATGACTTTCCCGGGTAACAGCGGCTTGTGAAATTTAAAATTGATCAGGTAATTGTTAAACAATTGATTATACACACTGGTGATCCGGCCATTTTTAGCGGCTCTGCACCCATTTTCATCAGGATGAATATTTATAAGGACCTGCCGCTCTAAAAATTTGCGGGCTGTCTCTTTTTTTGACTGGCGGATGGTAAAACTAAGCCCCCCTGGGAAACATCCCCAAGTACACCGTAAATAGGTGTTTTTGAAGGCTGGCCGTTGGAATTTAAAATATAGGCCGCCACTTTGCCGGAGGTATTGAACCGTTTATACTGGCGGCGCTCCATTGATTTTGTTTTTAAAATATCTTCTATTTTCTCTTTGACAAGGTCTGCACACAAAGGCTCCAGTTTCCCATCAAACCCGGGGAACTTTTCCAGCAGGGATTCAAATGCGGGCCGTTCAAGATAGTGCAGGGATACACTCTCTTTGGTAATCACATTTATGGTGGCATAACTGATATTGAGAAAAGTTCTCAACCCGATCGGCTCCCCCTTGGCAACATCTTTTAAATAGACCTGGGAGCGGCCCTGCTGCATGATCATCTTCCCGGACTTCAGGCTTATTTTTTTCAAGGAAAAATAAAACGCATTGGCCTCTTCTTCTGTCAATTTATCATACAGAGCTTTCCAGATCTTTTTATGCCCCAGGTCAATGACCTTTGCTTTTTCAGACTCAATAATTTCAGCGGATTTGATAATTTCAGTCAAGGCCATGGAATTGACGGCCATTATCTGTTCCCGACAGGCTTCTGCCTGCAAAAACCGGCCGGATTTAGCACAGTCAACGACCATTTCAAACAGCAGTTTTACAGCGCTGTCCTTTTCATCCTGGTCAATGAATGCTTTCACCAGTTGTTCTTTTTCTTCAAAAGACATCGCCTTCTCCCAAAATATAAATCCATTGGCAATTGACTCCCCCGACGGTTTCAACAGCTTGATAGGATTTTATTCAAAGACGTTGACCGGGTCAAGGTATCACCTCAATTCGACCTGCCGGACATCATGGGAATGCCCCCGGTTCATACAGATTCAGGCTTTAACTGTATTTCGCTGTGAAGGGCAAAGGCCAAAAAACAGATACTGCGGATTACATTTTTTAAAAGCCCTTTTTTTCAAAAGCTGCTTTGAATTCCAGCACTGTTTCTGTTAAAATCTTCACGGTCGCAAAAGGCATATAGTGATTCTCAAAAATATGTTCTGGAAAAAAACATATAAGAAAAGAATCACCCAAAGGCAAATCGATTGTCACTCAACCGGCTTTTTAACTTGAGTGATAGAAAACCATATCTGTGTATCGGAACGGATTTCTGAGATTTGATTTAGACACGAAACCGGGAGTAAAAAATGGGAAGATTATCTATTGTTTTTATTGTGCTGGCAGCAATTGTGGCAGCCGGTTGTGCAGCAAAAGAAAAACCATCCCAGAAATACTACACCACCCGGGAACACACCAATATGACCTATTGTGTCGGCATGGCCGATACCGCCATTCAAATTGCCACCCAGAAAATGAAAAATGTGCCCAAACAGGAGCTGGTCATATACTACACAGGCAAGGATAATGCCCAGATGAATATCGCCTTGGTGGAAAAAATTTACAACACCGAGTTTAAAAATGGCTGGGATTATACTATCTCATTTTTTGATGAATGCGCCCTGGAAATGGCCGGGGTGCCCAAAGACCGCATCCATTTTGCAAGTTTTTGCGCCCAGAATGCCCTGATCGCCGATGTGGCATTTGCCTATAAAAAATACGGGTATCCCAAAACAGATGTCTACAAACAATTTAAGAAATACAACGAAAAAACATGGCGTGAAATTATTGACAGGGTCTACGCCAGTTCAAAAAGCCGGGCATTGGTAAAGCTTGATGAATGGAACAGCTGTATGGTAAAAATTTCACGGGACTGATTCAAAATCTGTACATAATAAACTTGCCGCATCCGGCAAAGTGGCATTGTTCAAGGCTTTAAACTAGTATTGAATCCCATTTTCAATGTTTCAGGCGATCCTGCCCCTCTGAAACACGCCCGCCTGAGACATACCCGACAATTTACTTTCTTTTACCAATGCTTATGTTATGGATTCAACGACACACTGCTGCCGGCAACAAGGCCTGAACCATAGAACCGTAGAATCGGGATAAATGCCATGACAAAAACTGATACTCTTGACACCTTCATGAACGCAGTGCAGAAAAACTGCGATATCAGCGATGCCTCCGGATCGGCTATTTTTTCCATCTGCGGCATGGCGCTGCGCCTTCGGGATCTCAACAAATGGGAGAAAAAATTTCATCCCTGGCAGGAGAATGATCCAGCCGCCCTTGTGGACTGGATCGATCAAAAAGAGACGCTGTGGGAGACCATTGAGGGCAGCCCCTTTGCCTCCCTGCCGCTTGCCGGTAAATCGTTCGATCCCTTTGACACGATGGACATCAACGATATCTTATCCCCCTTAAACCTGTTCTATGGCGCAGGATACGCCCACTCTTTAAAACCCACCTTTTTTGTAGCAAAAACAGAAAAAACGCTTTTAATTAACGATATCCCTGTGACGATACTGGGAAAAGAGCTGTTGCGGGACCTTTTAACCATCCCGGCCCTGAACCAGGACAATACCGTTTTAATCCGCCGGGATGCGGCCCGCCTGTACCTGTGGGACCAGATGGTCTATTTAAAAAAATCAGGCCAGCGGTTTCTGCATTTTGCCCTCAGGCAATGCGGCCTGACCGACACAGACCTTGAAACCCGAAAGGCCCATTTTGAAAAAATCCTGTCAATACAGGAACAGACCTATATTTTTCATGAAATCGGGGAAATCACAGACCCGGTCTTTGACCACTTTATCTTCAGACAGATTGTCTCCTCATTTCCCCATACACCAATTGAACTTTTGGCCAGAACCGTCAAGGACCTTTTGGCAGACACCGGGCCTTTGGGGACGTTGCAGCAGATAATTTCAACAAAAAATGCTGCGGGTTTAGGGTTTTATGCCGCCTTCCAGGACGGCCTGTTCCGGCCGCTTTTCCCACAATTTCGCCCGTCGGTTGAAAAGTTTGTGGCCCACCGGGACTGGGAAAACATTGAAGATGTAAAGCAGGCAGGCTTTAAGACCGCAACGCAGTATGCCCGGGATCTGATGGAGATTTATTGTGAGGCAAAAGAGCGGGATGATATGGAGTATGGGGCCAAAAAGATCAATAACACACTAGTCAAGCCGCTGGTGGGTTAACCCGAATATCCGCGTTAAGCACCATTGTCTTCTTTTAAAAGGCGGTATTGCCGGTCAAGAAACACCTTGCGTAAAAAGGCAGTCCCTAAAAATGCCAGGATCACACCGGCAAGGATGTCGATATTGGCCACAAAACTGAACAGACCCAAAACCGTGATACCGGCAATCAGGCTTGCAAGATTCACCTTTTTTAAAAACTTCGCTCCCAGTTCCCGGTACCGGTCAGGCGATTCAAGATAGACACTACTGTCATCCACCGCCTGGGTCTGGCGCCTGTCCGGAAGCATATGTGTGGCCAGAAAGCTTAAACAATAGGCCACAGAACCGATAAAAATCAGAAGTGCAATGGACATATTGTCAGAACTTTGGGCCGGGATGTGGAACAACCAGTCCTGAATGGCCCTTAACATACTAAATCCCATGCCGTTCTCATACAGCCATGCCCCGCTGGCATAGGAGAATGAATAGGCCAGGTTGGCCACGGACATGAAGCCTGCAAAAAGGGATCCTGCGGCGGCCACCGGGATAACGGCCCCCACCAGGCTGAATGTGGACATCCGGATCAAAGAGACGAGAATACCGGATAAGAAATTATATCCCGCAAAAAAGCCCCACCTGACAGTTCCTGTATCAAACCCTGGAAACCAGGCTGAAATGGATTGGGTGATGGTTGAAAACCAGGGGTCCACCATCAAATACTGGGTCAGGTTCACACAGATACTTAATGCGATAAATATCTTAAACAAAGTTTTAAAACCCAATCTATCCTGCCATTTTATCCCGGCCACAGCAAAGATCACCACCCCGATAAAATAACCCAGGTAGGCCACAGAATCCGCATACCCGATCTGGGTCTGGGTGAATTTGATCTGAACAATCAGATAATTGGTCCAGAGCGCCCCCATGGCCGGCTGGAAATGAAAGAGAAAATAGAACAGGATAATCCAGAGCACGGGACCGGTGTTCAGTCCCTTCCAGAAGTTGGCCACCGACTCTTTTAGCGGGATGGACGCGGCCGCATCCTTTGGCAGGCGCAGGACCACCAGCAGTACAATGGCCGGCACGATGGCCAGGCATATTAAAAGGACATTGATCTGAACATTATCCGCAATCCAGCCGCCTGAAAACGCGGCAAGGATACCAGTACCGTATATCGCCGCCCAGCAGATGGCCTGGTTGATCCCAACGGCAGAAGCCTTTGATCTCCCCGTTGCCTTTGACTCTTCATCCCCGGTAATAATGGTGGCCCGGTCCACAGCCACATCAGTGCCGGCAAAAAGCACTGACAGGGCAAACATCATCCAGAAAAAAATCAGGGCAGAACTGTCCACCAGGGGAATCAAAAGGTATAAAGCGGCCCCTGACAGCAACAGAAAGATCAGAATCGTTCTTGTTTTCCCGTAAGCATCCATGAAAAACCCGATAATGGGCTTGAAACTCCAGGCCAGATATGACTTTGAAAAAAACGCCTGGGTAGCGGCTTCTGACAGCCCGTAGGTGAAATGAAAATGCCTGAAAAAGGAGTGATAGGTGATCCCCTGGAAAGGGTTTGCCAGCCCCTGGAGAATATATTCCATGGCAAACAGCACTTTGAAAGGCTTCATACCCAAGATGGTTTTATTCTTCACCACATCCCCTGATCTTGTTTTGGATCACTTGATCCTGTTTTTGAATCGTTTGATCCTGTTTTTGAATTGCTTTTCATATCCATTCTATCTAAACCGTTATCGGCAATCACACCTTGTGGTGCATGCCAAAGGCCAGCATCATCTGGTTTCGGTCTTCCATCTGAAGGCAGGCCTCAAGGCCTTGCGCATCCATATTCATATTAATGGCCTCCTTGGTCATCCGAAGTCCCATAGGATTTTTACCGGTCATTGTTTTTGCCAGGCCTTTGGCCGTATCCATCATCTTGCCTTTTGGCACCACCCTGCTGGCAAAGCCCAGGTCCAAAGCCTCTTTTGCATAAAGCCAGTTGCCGGTCAAAAGAAACTCATTGGCCCGCCCGGCCCCGATAAGCCGCGGAAGAAAATAGGATGAGGCCATATCCGCCCCCCCCAGCCCGATGTTGATATAGGCGGCACAACATTTGGCATCTTCACAAAGAATCCTGATGTCAGAAGCCATGGCAAGGGAAAACCCAATACCCGCTGCCGCACCATGGACACAGGATATTACCGGCTGGGGAATCTTTCTAAGTCCCAGCATCATCCTAGACAGCCTCACCTGGGCATTATAAGCATCCACGGGTGCCATTTTAAAAATTTCAGGTCCCAGGGTCTGCATGTCCAGTCCCGCACAAAACCCCTTGGCATCACCCCCGTCAAGAATAATGACCGACACATCCGTGTCGTACATCCGGTCGGAAATGAATGCCTCAAACGCTTCCAGCATCGGTTTATCAAAGGCGTTGTATTTGTCCGGCCGGTTCAAGGTCAGATAGCCGATGGCATCTTTTTGCCTGAATTTGATTCTATCCATGATTCCCCCCTTGTTCTTAATCTTTAAAATAGTCCGGCTTCATATCAACCGTCAGATTGTCCGGATCCATCAGCCGTTCGGCCAGGCCGCGGGTTTTCGGAAGTTCATACCTGAAAAAATAATTCATGGTAAAAAGCTTGCCCTGATAAAAATTGGTATCCTTTTTTGAGCAGTTCCCGGACAGGGCTTTTTGGGCGGCAATCCCCTGCTTAAGCCATTGCCATGATATGACGATCAGGCTGTAGAATTCAAGGAACACGGTTGCATCGGACAGATAGACATCAAGGCCTTTTTCCCCGGCAGCGGTAAAAAGAAAACCCGCCACTTTTTCAAGTTCTTTCAACGCGTTTGCAAGACGGTCGGCAAAAAACTCAAGTTCCGGTAACTCTTCTGCCCGGCTGATGGTCTGTTTGACCTCGTCTAAAAATAGAAAGGCTGCTTTCCCGTTTTCCATCACAAGTTTTCGGCCTAAAAGATCCATGCCCTGGATACCGGTGGTGCCTTCATGGATGGCATGGATGCGGACATCCCGCAGGTACTGCTCCACAGGGAAATCCTCACAATACCCATAACCGCCAAAACACTGGATCGCCGTATTGGTCGACTGGATACCGTATTCGGATGGAAAGGCCTTTGCAACGGGCGTTAAAAGATCCAGCAGCAGTGAATATTTCTCTTTTTTATCACCTGTCGACACCTTGATCAGATCCGCATACAGGCAGCATTGCAGGATTAAGGACAGCGATCCCTCCACAACAGATTTCTGGAAAAGCAGCATCCGTTTAACATCGGCATGTTCGATTATCGGAATCTGGGCCACAGCCGGGTCTTTTTGCGTCACAGGTCTGCCCTGGCAACGGTCCATGGTATATTCAAGGGCCGCATAAAAGGCAGCCGATGCAATGGCGCTTGAAGCCAGCCCCACGAGAATCCTGGCCTCATTCATCATCTGGAACATCTGGGACAGGCCCCTGTTTTCTTCTCCCACAAGCCATCCGCGGCAATCATCCTTTTCACCCATGGACAGCTCTGCTGCCGGCGTCCCCCTATACCCAAGCTTATGGTAGGTGGAGACCACCGTGATATCATTTGATACAAAACCACCACCCTCGTCCAGTCGTTTTTTGGGAACAACAAACAGGGAAATCCCTTTGGCGCCGGCAGGCGCCCCCTCGATTTTTGCCAGCATCAGGTGGACCACATTTTCAACACCGTCATGATCCCCGGCAGATATAAATGTTTTTACGCCTTTTATCTTGAAATACCCTTTGTCGGTTCTTTTTGCCATGGTGGCGATATCCGACAGAGAACTTCCGGCCTGCGGTTCTGTCAGCGCCATGGTGCCCTGCCATTTTCCTTGAAGCATCTTCGGCACATAGGTATCCACAAGCTCTTTGCTGCCAAAAGAGGTGATCAGTTCCGCTGCCCCGCCGGTCAGTTCGGGATAGGCACTGGCCGAATAATTGGCGGCGGCAAAGATAAAACTTGTGGCACATTTGATCATAAACGGGAGCTGATCACCGCCGTGTTCCTTTGGGAAGGCCGATGCGATCCATCCGCCCCGGCCGAACTCGGTCATTATCTTTTTGACCGCTTTATGGACTTTGACTTCACCATCCACAAGCTGCAACGGCGTTTTATCCATCTCTCCCAGACAGGGGAGCATAAGCTTATTCGCCAGTTTATGGGCCTCATCAATCACCATGTCAAACATCTTTTCAGTATGATCCTGATAAAAATCGTATTGGGTCAACCTGTCTGAACGAAAAATCTCTTTGATCAAAAACCTTAAATTTCTTTTACTGATAAATTTTGTCATCGATCTTCTCCCCAAAAAATTATAATGGATGGCCGAGTCTCTATTCTTTTTTATTCAATCGTATAATAGGAGGTGTCAAATTCGGGCTTGTCCTTAAACCGCTTCATCATAAAGGCGCCTGTCATTTCAAAATTGGTGAAAAAGGAAGAGTCAATATCAATGCCGATTCCCTTCAGTGCCAGGGCTGCAGCTTTGGGATCCGGCGGGCACCCCTTTATGGGAACAATTTCTTGAGGACCGTCATGGTCTTTATTACGCGTGCACATGCACTGGCCCACCAGGATACTTTTTTTCATGCCCGGTGAAGGACACAGGCGTTTGCCCGTTAAAAATTCCACATCATCAAACGGCTCTCCCTTGTATGACATGGCAATAACGGTCAAAAGCATGCCGATCAACGGAGAACAATATGTGCACAGGGTGGAATCATACTTGTGAAATTTCAAGCCCTTGATGCCCATTTTGTCCATGCCCAGCGGCAGGGTATTATCCGCATTGTAAGGAAAGGTATACTTGTGGAACGCCGCCACATCGTCAATTTTCTCACCTTGCACCTTTATACCGGCAAGATCGCTGGACAGCCCCATATCGGACGCTGCCCGGACAAGATAGGGAATATCATCAGGGTCATGACCCAGCACCTTTGCGCCCACCATATCGGCGGCAAGCATATTGGAGGAGGCAATCACAAGATCACTTTTTTTAGGTTTGCCGTCAAAGGATGGCCCTCTCTCCAGGGTATAGATGCCGTCTATGATGGTGGCTGACGGCGGTAAAAATCCCGGCAGCCTTGATATCATGTATTCCAGATCCTTTGTTGTATCTGCACTGTGGCATTTTTTCCGGGAGCTGACATTTAAAAAGCCTTTCAAATTTTTTATCCCGAGACTGACCTTGACCTGGGCATGGGTCTTTAACACCGGCAGGTTAACCAGGAAATCGGAGGCCAGAAGATCGGAATTGACCTGGAGACTTAGGCCATCATCAACAGCCACTTTTTCAAAGGGCCTCTCCCAGACATCCAAAAGCTTAACCCCGTATCGATCCCTTAATGTGTCATATCCCAAACCCTTGAATGACGCCTGCCCGATCTGTTTTGCATTTGGGGTAAGCTGAAGGCTGCCTTCTGCAATGCTGATATCATTAACCCCATACTCCTTGAGCAGGATCACGGTCTCTTCCATGACAGCAGACGTGGTCACCACCCCCCATTTGGGATAGGGGCCATCCAGCCACACCACGATATTGGGTTTAATCACCACTTTCGCATTGGCTGGAAGATGGGCAAAGGCATCTGCTTTTTCAATAGCTTTTTGGATGGTTTGGGCATCTCTTTGATACTTCAGGACTGAAACCTTGATATTAGGCATGGTTAATTTCCTTTTCCACTAAAAAAAATCTTAAAATGGCGACATATTGTCCTGGGGGGCCACAGAAATCGTCTTGTATTTTCCGGATACCCAGTTCTCCAGATCCGAGCAATACCATTTTGAAAAACGCCTGTCGGACGGTCCTCCGGCAAGCACTGAAAAATAAAGATCTTCGGCCATATCGGTGACCGTTCGAAAGGACGGCATAAACGTGGTGTCCCGGTTGCCGCTCCGATATATCTGACCCTGGTGAATGGTTGCCCGGCTGCCGATGCCCACCAAGGGTCCCCGGTCAAACCCCAATATTTTCGGAAGCTTTTTACCAAACAACAGATGGGCCATGACAAATTGTTGGACCTGTTTATACTTTTTGACAGGCACATCAAGGGCTGTGGCTGCGGCCCGGCGGAAAATCTCATCCCGGGTTCTGTCGCCGAACCAGACCGATGTCTCGCTCAGCAGTATCCGGTCGAAATTGTCGTAAAAATCGATAAACACCCCGGTCTCTTCACTCAGATAATCGGTCACCGTTTCCCCAAAACCGTTCTTTCCAAATACCTGGCAATACAATTCTGTATAGAATTGTTCAAACAGAAAAGCACCCTCAGATTCGGCATCATATTTCAGATCCCATTTGGCCAGGATCCTGCCCTGGGGGGTATCCGGCAGCAGCGGCTTTAAGATATCCATAAAATACTGCGCCTGGAGTGAATAGTCATCAAAATGCATCTTCTGCATATCCGATACGGTGAAATTGTCTCTTTCCTCCAGCAACTGCTCGATTCTATGGGCGCGGTAGGCGCCCATGGCGATATTGATCGGTTTTTCTACACCATATTCATTTAAATCGTTATTGGCGGTGGCAAAAAAATTTTTTCCCGGGTTTTTGACCCGGGGCAGGTCCCTGTGGCTGATAAAATCCTGCCAGTTATTGACCTTTTCCCAACCCGGCAGGGGGACAAGACCGCTGATTCCTTTGGGCCGCCGGGGCACATGGCCGGACATCTGAAAGCCGATATCACCCTGTTTATCGGCAAATACAAAACTCCAGCCGGTCTCAATCCGGCCCAGTGTGTCCATACCTTCATCAACGGTTTTTGCATCCCACATATCCAAGATCGATGTCAGGGCAATGGCCCCGGATTCACTCGGGGCCCACCGCGTGGCCAGATAGAGCCCTTCCTTGTAAGGATCACCGTCAAGCACACCATGCTCGTTTTCATAAAACACCACTTCAACAGAGGCCTTTTTCTTGCGTTTGATGGTCTCTTTTCTTTCTTTAAATTTTACCCATTCATCGCTGTCCTGACGCCAGCACTTCCCGTCCCGGCATTTTTCTATCCATGAATCACATCCATCCACAAACCCGGCCGTTACCCCCCAGGCGATATCGGTACCCCTGCCGCTTAGCACACCGGGAAAACCGGGCATGGTGCCCCCCATAAGATAGCGGCCCTGGGACTTTAACGCCATTTCACACCAGACATTGGGAAGACGGTTCACCTCCAGGTGGGGATCATTGGCCATAATGGGCTTTCCCGATGCGGTTTTTCTGCCTGAAATCACCCAGTTGTTGGACGCCATCATCCTTGGTGCTGCCGTGTTCCAGAGCACATTTGAAGGAACGATGCGTTCGTTCAAGGTCACTTTTTTTATTAACTCAATATCAAGCCCGCCCAGGATACCCGGAAACAGCTCTTCCAGTTTCTCTTTGGAAATGTCCGCCTGGACCAGCTCCACCAGGAGCCTTTCTATTTCCGCCTGGGATTGTGCCAGCGTTAGATACCCGATCATCCGTGTAATCATGATGCTGTTTTCCGGCACCCAGGGTTCCGGTGTGACCCCCATGAGTTTAAATTCCCAGGGGTATTTCCTGGCAAACGCCGCATTGACACCGCCACAATAGGCATCAAGATATTGTTTTTTCTCACGGGAAAGCCCTTCAATCTGCGATTGTACATTGCCAGCCCAGTTCATCTTTCTAAAAAACAGATCAACCTGAAGGGTTTCATCACTTGCATCGAGCAATTCACTGGCCCGGCCCTGCCCTAAAATGCGCATTAAAAGCATCTGCATTCCCCGGTCTGTGGCATGAACATATCCATTGGCCCAGTAAAGGCTGTCCAGATCCTGCGCCTCTACATGGGGGATGCCCATGTCATCGCGCCAGATATCAACTCCCTGTTTCATAGTCACTCCTGTTTAAATGCGGTCTGTTTTGCTTGTAACACACAATCTGTGGAAGGCATAAATTTTTTTTAAACAAATGGGCGAAATTATCCGTGGCGTTACTATTATTTTCTTATAGAGC
>CAZLTD010000022.1:0-18233 GCA_964562385.1 uncultured Desulfobacula sp. | reverse complement strand
GGGTGTGGCGGCGGGCCCGGCCGGGGAGGGGGATACAGTTGTTTACCCTTACATCAGTGTCGGCATGCCCATGATCGGCCAGAGCACAAAGACTGCAAACCCGGTCACGATCATGAGAATGATACTGGCCGGTATGCCGTACAGGAAAAACTCCCCGGTACTGAACTGCTTTGAGTCATAGGCAATGGCGTTGGGTGCCGCCCCCACCAGCAGCAGAAACGGCATACCCGCCGTGACAAGCGATGCGAACAAAATAATTTCACCGGCAACGCCCAGATACCGGGCCGTAACAAGGGCCACTGGGAGCACAATGGCGATGGCGGCCACATTCATGATAAAATTGGTCATGATCATCATTAGAAACGCAATGCTCATGACAAAGACAAACCAGTTGGACTCCTTGAAAAAAGCAAGATAGTTAATGGCCATCCATTCGGCAGCCCCGGTCTGCCACAGGCACAACCCGATGCTCATGGCACCGGCAAACAAAAGGACAATATTCCAGGGAACCTCCTGGAGATCTTTGCTGTCAAGGATACCGGTAATAAAAAACAGAACCGTGGACACCAGCAGGACCGCCGTTTTATGGGGCCCTACAAAATCGGGGTTGGATACCTTCAGGATATTGGACACGGCCAGAACCAGGATGGCCAGACCGACAATGGCGGCGGCCAGGATCTCCTGTGTGGTTATTTTCCCAAGCTCTGCGTTTAATCGGATCGCTTTTTGTCTTAACCCGGGAATTGTTTTTTTCTCCGGTTTAAAAACCAGCATAAAGTATCCCCGTAAGATAAACGTCATCAGCCATCCAATGGGGAACATATAGTAGGAGATCTCAAAAAAACCCACACTTTTACCGGTAACCTCGCCGTAAAAACCAAGAGCAACAGCGCCCCGAGCCGCCCCAAGCAGGGTGACGATACTGCCGGCCCCGGCCACATAGGCCATACCCATAAACAATCCCTTACCAAACTTTGTCTGCTTTTCGCCTTCCCCGTACATGGCATAAATCGCCACCAGCAACGGGTAGATGGTCGCGGCCACAGCCGTATGCGCCATAATATGGGCCAACGCCGAGGTCAGCACAAAGCATCCCAGGTAAATCATGCTGGTTTTTTCTCCCACAATTGCCAGCATCTTGTATGCGACTCGCTTGGTCAGACCGGTTTTCGTAAAAACAATGCCGATCATAAGGGAGCCGTAGATAAACAGTACATTGGGGTCCATGAAATCCGTGAATGCCTTACTGGGAGGCCGGATAAAAAACAATACCTGCAAAATGCCGATGGTCAGGCTGGTGACACCGATGGGAATGACCTCTGTAATCCACCAGGTGGCTGCCAGAAGGAAAATGGCAATGGCGCCTTTTCCCTGCACAGAAAGAGAGAAAGCTTTTCCCTCCGGGTCAACGGCATCGGGCCATAAAGGAGACAAATAAACGATTGAAAAAAGAATGATACCAAGTGATATAAAGATGATTTTTTTGTAGTTAACACTTTGACTAAGTGTTGTTGAGACTCTTTCAGACATAATTCCTCCTCTATATGAATACCCTTATGTTTTATTAAAATCGCATGCTATCATCAGATGGAACACACGGGCAAAGAGATCGGTTAAACTAAGGATACCGACAAGGTGAACCATTAACGCTTTTGTTGTATATGCTTTCATGATTTTTTCTTTTTAAAGAGAGGATTATTTCCTTTTTTACGATATTGACGTTAACATCACTTAGGATAGTAAACCATCGTTGTCAATAGATTTGGCGATTGCTGCAACAGTGCTGTTATAGCAGTTTACATATTAACGTTCCGATTGAAAAAAGTATATGCCGTTCCGGATAGGGTAAAAATTTTCACCCATGTATGCCGGAGCATCTTTCAGCCTCGAAAATCGTCCATGATTTTCTCCAAGGGAAATTCCTTCTCCTGCGGCGTCCTGCCACCCGAAGGGATTTAATCCGTGAAAACCCCCACCCCATCCTACACTCTATCTTACTAACTGTATTTTTCGTGCAACAGGAACATATTTTTTAGAACCGCTATAGATATGGTATCGTCTATGAAACGATACCGGAATGGTAAAAAAAAGTGCCTTCTGGTCAACTTTTTGAGGCCAGTTCATTTTTAACAGCCAGCCCTATCTTTTCAAAGGTATATGGCTTTTTGATGTACTCCCCGGCACCAAGACGCTGTGCTTCCTTGACCCTGTCATTATCTGAAAACCCGCTGGTGATAACGGCTTTTTGATCCGGATGCAGCTTGAGTACCTGGATATAGGTTTCCAGACCGTCTATCCCCGGATCCATGATCATATCCAGGATCATCAGGTCGGCCCGGTCCCGGGTCATGAAGGCAATGGCTTTTTCGCCGCTGGGTTGTGTTTTGACACGATAGTTGAGGCGTTCCAGGATATTTTTGGCAATGTCCCTTTGCTCCTTAACATCATCAACAACAAGGATGGTCTCACCGTTTCCGGTATAGTCTTCAGCAGATATAGGTTCATCTTTGTCTGAGCTATTCATGTTCGTTGCCGGAAAGTAGAGGAAAAATTTCGTTCCTTTACCCGGGGCGCTGTCAACATGAATATACCCGTTGTGATCCTGGACTGTCCCCCAGACAACGGACATGCCCAGTCCGGTGCCGCTTCGCCCCATTATTTTACTGGTATAAAAGGGTTCAAATATCCTTTTGAGATCCTTGGCGCTGATCCCGGTGCCGGTGTCCTGTATCGTGAGCACCACATACCGGCCTTCATGGATTTTATCGTACCCTTTGATGGGGGTATCGATATATTGATTGTGGGTCGACACGATAATGTTCCCACCGTTCTTCATGGCCTCGGCCGCATTTGACATCAGGTTCATCACAGTTTTATTCAGATGGATGGAGGTCCCGGTGATGTTCTGCAAATCACCGGCAAGCCGGGTCTGGATGGATACATTTTGATGATAACGGATCATTGTCTTGTATTCAGGTGATTTTAAGTACGCGTCAATGATAGTGTTCAGGTTAACTATCTCAATATTGACAACACCGCGTCTGGCAAGGGTTAAAAGATCATCAACAATTGATGCGGCTTTTTTCCCGGAATCCTGAATTGTCAGAATGGCCGGCCGCAGGGGACTGTTTTTGTCAAGATCCATCAAAAGCAGTTCCGGGTAGCTGACAAGTCCGGACAATACATTGTTCAGATCATGGGCAACCCCGCCTGCCAGTAACCCTAAGGCCTCCATTTTCTGGGCCTGCTGGAGCTGTTTCAGTGCTGTAATTTTATCGTTTTCCAATTTCTTTCTTTTTGAGATATCATGAATTACCGCAATGGTATGGCGGTGTTGCTCAATCTTGATATTTACAATCGACACCTCAACATAATAGGTGTGACCGTTTCTATGCCGGATGTATAAAGCGGTATTTTTCGGGAACGGGTCCTTTGCCCCTTCCTTAAAAACAGTGTTCAGGGTTAATCTTGATTTCCCGTTGTTTTCCCTGAACGGAACCAGATCATAGATATTTTTCCCCAGAGCATCGGTGTTTTTATATCCGAATATTTTTTGGGCCGCCGTATTCCAGTAAGTCACTTCATCCTGCCCGTTGAGCATCAGGATTGCTTCATTGGCCGTATCTGTGATCGTTCTTTGAATCTGCTCCTCTTTTTTCAACTCCTTTTTGTAATCCATGACCGCTTCCTTCATCTCATGAAAGGAATTGGCCGTCCGCTGGATTTCGATAAAAGGTGTTTTAATCTTTTGCCGGGGATTATAATTATGATTTGCAATATACAAAGCTTCCCGGTCGAGTTCAAAAATGGGTTTAATGATCTTGCCGGCGACAAAAAGACCGAAGATTGTGGCCACACAGGACAGGCCAAAAACCAGCAGCAGATTGATCCGCTGATTGAAAATCAATTTACCGAAATAATCTTCCTGGGGGATGTAGACACCGATCATCCAGGATATCTTGGACTCTTTTACCGGTGTGAACATGGTATAATATTTCTGGGAGTCCGACTTGAATGCGGCAAACAATGACTCTTTATTAGCAACCGGCGGCGTCCCTAAAGCCTTTGCTTTCTCAATGGCATCGTAGGCAAGTTTGCAAACCGGGTTTGAAAGTTCCCACAGTTTGGGCAGACGGATCTTTTTGTTCTCTTTTTCATCGAAAAATTTGAGCTGATCCGTATCCGGATAAGCAATCACATTGCTCTCCTGGTCCACCATGAAGGCAATGCCTGTTTTCCCCACCCGCAGGCTGCCGATAAAATTGGACAGGACATCCAGTTCAATATCAACCCCCACGACCCCCAAAAGGCTGCCATCGGTATCATAAATCGGTCCGGCCGTGGTGATACCGGGTTTTTGCGAGGTAAAAAAGATATAGGGATTTGTCCAGATGACATGTTTTTCTTTTTCAGCTTTCAGATACCAGGGCCGTTTTCGCGGATCATAGTTATCTTGGGGGTCAAAATTCTCCTGGACAATATTCATATCACGGTCACGAAAGATAAGTTTTACCTGGCGGCTCTTTGGGGTAATCTCGATAAATTTTGTCCTGTAGCCGTCTTTTGAATGTTTGGAGTTCCGGCTGACATAATAGAACTCACCCGCAGGATTGGCAAAATAGATGCCTGCGAACTGCGGATAAATCTCAAGCTGATCAAAAAAATACTTCTCCAATTTCTCAATATGGTCTTTGTCCGTGTAGACAACCTTGGATGAAATCAGGCGTTTGGTCAAATGGGCGGCCCCGCGTGCAATTGAAAAAAAATTCTGGGTCTCCTTTACGGTGAGATCGGAAATATTTTCCATGATATCCATGGTGTGCAGGAGCATAACTTTTTTGTTGGAAAAATAGGAAAAAGGCATGCTGATCAGAAGAGTACCCCAGATAAGAACGATACACCCGACAATAATAACCCCACGGATTGATATTTTCAAAAGGCCCCCTTAGAGCAATTTTATTTTTCCTGATGTTTTGTTTGAATTATACCGTGGACACCCACAGGATAGTCAAGGCCTTTCCCGGGAATTTACTTAATTTAACCAGATATAGCGATTCCCAAAATAGCGGTCTTAAAAATATAGCGTAATGGAATCGCCTAAAAGCAAATCGATAACTATTCCAAGCAATTTGTTACCTTAAATGATAAAAACAGACAATAGGTTTTCAGAACATATTTCTGCGATTTGCCGCAGATAGAATATTCTCCTTCTCGATACTTATTTGTCTTCCTGGAAACTTAAAAAACAGGGCAGCACCGTTCCCAGAAGAATAAATGCACCGGCAGCCATGAACCCGACACGAAAAAGCCCGTTATCCCCCAGGATACCGATCAGGGTCGGCACAACCCCGCCGCCGATGAGAAAGGCCGCCGGAATCGTAAAAGAGACTGCAATATTCCGGGTTTCTTCAGACCCGATATGCGACAGGGCCGCAAAGGCTGGAGGGAAAAAACTGACGGCAAACAACGGCTGACAAAAAATCATCACCTGCATCCATCTGCCGGAAAGCCCCCCGATCAACAGGGTAAACACCCCTGTCAGAAACAAAACCGCCGAGAGTGTCGGTTTCAGACCGGCACGGTCAGAAAGCCAGCCCACGGCAAAAGGCATGACCATGGTGAATATCCTGGACATGGTGATCAGGGTATTGGCCTGGGCCTGCATCATACCGTGCTCTTTGACAAGGTACAAAGGCAGCATGGAATAGACCCCGAGCGTGCCGGTCACCCCCACACTGAACAGCACCACCATTATCCAGAAAGAGGGCGTTGCCATCAGGGGCAGAAAAGACTTAAGTACCGGGGCTTCGCCCGGGAAATCCCGGATAGCCGAAAACCTGAAAAATGAAAGGCCGATGGCAATGGATACCATCCCCACAACCACCAGAACCTGCCGCCATGACATCAACAGCAGCAATGCCTCACAAATGATCGGGGTCAACAGAAAACTTAAATTCGGTGCCAGTTCGTGAATCCCGATGGCCTTCCCCCAGTTTCGCCGGCTGATGGCGGATGTCAGAACGGCGATGCCGGACGGGATATACAATGCCGATGTCATCCCAATCAAAAAAAGCCCCAGCCGCATGGTAAAAAGATCCCGGCTTAAACCGGCGGCCATGAGCGCCACACCGGATGCCACGGCGGAAAACACAATGGTTTTTTTGTGAAGGATAAAAGAGGAGACAAATCCGGAGCACAATAGTGAAATGAAATACCCGCAGGCGGATATCAAAAAAAAGGACCCTGCCTGATCCCGGGTCAGGCCCATCTCTTCCGATATGGTCGGCATCAGCGGAGAAACAATGATCCGGATGGTAAAATTCAAAAAAAAGATCGCCGTTAAAAAGAGAAGCGGTCCCACCTGTGATCGGAACAGTTCAGCGGGCTCTTTTTCCTGCGGATCCGGACCTGTGCTATTCATGAATGATCTTCACCCGTCCCACAAGGCCGGTTTCCAGCCGGACCTTGATGCCATGGGTGTGAGAAGACGATTTGGTGAGAAGATTTTTAATGATCCCCCTGGTGAGCGTCCCGGCTCTTTGATCCTTTTTTAACACTATGGATACATCTTGTCCCGGTTTTACATCAGCTCTTTTTCTTCCGTCAGCCATATTTTATTTTCCTTTTTAATGCCAGATTTTGTTTTTAGGAATCATTACAAAATAACGTGATCTAAATTGCTTCCAAAACCCCTTAAAAGACGGGTTGTTTTGAAAACAAAAGATCAAGTAGGGCAATGCACAGCTTTGCCCCTAAGTAATTTTAGAGCCGATCCTTAGTAGTGCGGTGGTTTCTCATTGGCCGGCGCATCAATTGTCGACAGCATCTGCGAATTCTGACTGAAAAGTTTGGCCAGTTTTTCGGTTTTGATTTCAAGTTTGTCAATAAACTGCTGCTGCTCACAGACAACATCATTGAGCTCTTTTATCAGCTTTTCCTGGTATGCCAGTTTGGTCTCCATCTCTATCAGACGGTCTTCATCCATTTTTAATTTTCTCCTGGTTTAAAAAAACCGGTTTCCCCTTTTGTCAGATTCTACCTGATGTCACCATTCTGATATAGACAGCAAAATAGTCAAGGCTTTTCACGAATGCACATGACACAGTCTATTTGATCAACCGACTGCCGATTATAAATATTCTTTCCGCGGGGGGGTGAACAGATCCACCACCTCACCGGGATCAATGATCTCAATATGATGGGGCACATCCTTTGGAATGGTGTAGGAATCCCCCGGACCGATGTCATATGCCTTTGTTTCGATATAAAGCCGATACTGACCCGAGATCACGTACCCGCTCTGCTCGTTGGGGTGTGAATGTGACGGCACCTTATCCGTGGCTTTATACAGCATCTTGGTCACCATGGATTGGGGACCGTGGGAGAGCCGCACAAAATCAACCCCTAAAAAACTTCTTTTTTCTGCTTTATCTGATGTTACGACCATATTCTCACCTTATCTTTGTTAAAACATCACACCCCGTTGAATCCAGGTCCTGCCCGGTGCCGAAAAAATGATTGTAAAAAGGTATTTTTTCACGGGTCTGATCTTGTTTTTTTATACCACTCCTGGGTGCCGTACATTTTTTCCAAGCAGGCCTCACAAAGACCATGGCTGAATTCGGCCTTTGAATGCTTTTCAATATAGGTTTCAATCTGGTTCCAATACCCTTTGTCATCACGGATCTTTTTACACCCGGCACAGATCGGCAAAAGCCCGGAAAGCTCTTTTACCTCTTCAAGCGCGTTTTCAAGTTTCAGGTTCTTTGCATGAAGATTTTCTTCTGCTTTGTCCAGTTTGAGGATGATATTCGACAGCAGGATGACGGGACCGGGAGCGCTCAGGCTTGGCACAATAACAGAAATAAGCATGGCACTTAAGCCAACGCTGCCTTCAAAAACCTGAAGAAAAACACAGGTGAATGCCAGGGAAAAAAAACAGATCAACAACGTCAGGCATACAACAACCCTCATTGTACCGTATTTTTTTAATAGTGGCAGAAACATTTTATATCGATCCCCTGTTATGCTTCCCATGCCGTCACGGTGTTTCGCCCGGCTTCCTTTGACCGGTACAAAGCCAGGTCTGCCTGTTCTAAAAGGTCGTTAATCGTTATGGGATTATCCGGATGAAAGGTCGCGATCCCCATGCTGACGGTGAGTGTCAGTTTTTCCCCTTCCACAACTGCCATGGTTTTTTGGGCAATCATCTCCCGCAGCTGGTCTGCCTTTTTCAAGCTTGAAGCGGCCTTTGTCTCAGGCATGAGCACAACAAATTCTTCCCCTCCGAAACGGGCTAAAATGTCCGTTTTTCTTAAATTTTTCAGGCACAGATCCGCCAGACCCACCAGAACCTGGTCACCAGCCAGATGCCCGTACTGGTCATTAATATGCTTAAAATAGTCCGCATCCATCAGAATAACAGACAAAAAGGTTGTGTTTCTTTTGGCCCTTGAAATCTCTTTTTTCAGCACTTCAAAAAAGAATCGTCTGTTGTAGATATTGGTCAAGGGGTCGGTGATGGCGATCTGTTTAAATTCCATGGCACGCATCCGTTCCGTCTCGGCCTGTTTCCTGGATGTAATGTCCCTGACACTGCCCTGGACCCCGATTGGGCGGCCATTGTTATCATAGCGATAGGAGGCGCTCATCAGGGCATCAATTCTTTTACCGTCCTTTCGTTTCAGTGTAAGTTCAACATTCTTAAACTGCCCCTGGTCGGACAGATCGCTTTGAAGCCGTGATTTGACCAGGGAGCCCAGGATGCCATCCAGTCTGTTTTTATCCTGGATCTCTTTTTTATCATACCCTAGGATTTCTTTACAGGCCGGGTTAACATCCCTGATCTGCGCGTCCATACCGGCCGTAAAAATAATATCTTTTGAATTGTCAAAAATCTCCCTGTATTTTTTCTCACTCTCGACCAGCTGCCGGTTCACGCCCTCAAGTTCGCCAGATAAGACTTTCACCCGGAAGAATGCTTTGGATAAAAGAGATGCCAGTAAAATGGCCTGGATAAAAATAAAGGCCAGAAAACCATAATGGGCAATTTTCCCGTACAGCAGGATATCCTGGAAATACAACGCTTCGACAATCACCGTGGCAAAGGTGATGATAAAGGCAACTGCAATATAGGGCGCCCCCTGTCTTTTGGCCATCACAATCCGGCTTAAAAAATAGAGGTAATAGACAATCTGGATCATTATCACCACCTGGTACAGGGTGACGGTCCGGCTTAAGAAAAAGGTGTCCGCAAACAATAAAAGACCGGTGAAAAAAAGCCCCAGCCCCACAACCACCCATTTAAAAAGGCGATGCAGATCTTTTGGGTACAGGCTTTGTGCAAACAGACAGAAAACAACCGGGGCGATATAAAAAGTAAAGTACTCGATCTTCAGAGCCGCACCCCAGGTCAGGACAGGCTGAATAAAAAGGAAGGTATTCTGGTTCAGGACAACCAGACGGACGGCCCACAGCCAGCATACCATGGCAAAATAAAGGGGCGGCCTGTTCTTTGTTCGAAAGGCAAATATGAACAGATGATAGAACCCCATCACAAACAACAGCCCGATGGAAAACACCTCCACAAACCAATTGTTCATCTGGAATTCATGCACCGGCTGTGACAGGCCCAGCAGCAATTCGTTCCTGAATCCCCCCTTGCGGTGATGAAAGTTGGATATCTGCATCACGATATTGATCTGACGGCTGTCCGGCTTGAAAAAGATTGTCTGGGGCTTTTTGTCCGGTATCATGGATTGACGATCCTGGCCGACTACACCGTTTCGACCTTTAAGGCGGCCGTTAACATACAATGCGTAGGCACTGCCCTGTCCTTCACAAAAAAGTCCCAGGACGGGATTCCCCTCGGGCAGGTGCACGACCAGATGGTAGGTTGCATATCCTCTGGGTGTCATTTTTAATCCGTCAACCGGATACCGGCTCCAAAGACCGGGCACACTAACATGGTGACCGCCGGCCGTATCGGTGATCGAACCCGGGGCGATCAGGCTGTTTTTGAAGAAGGTCCACTCGCCCGAAAGATCCACAGACCCGTTTTTTTCAAAATCCCAGGCCCGAAGATCCATAACGCCGTTGATGGCCAGAGGAACCTGCTGAACAGTACGGTTTGGTTGAACACAGGCAAAAAAAGGGATAAGAAAAAAAAGGATAAAAATTTTTCGATCAATGCGTAAGATGGTTCGTTTCCCCTCCTGCCTGGAAATTGATAAAATGGCATTCTATCTTCAAAGCAGGAGAGCGTCAAAGTTTATTTTGCATTGTGTTGGGAGCAAATAAGTTGTCCGGTTTTGCAGCACACAGGACAAGCTTCCAATATTGCCAAATAAACATCCGGATATTGTCAAGACAGATTGAAACACGATTCAGATGCAGATATTGAGAACCTGCCTTTAAAACCAGAATTCAGGATATTGCCGTGTCCGGCAGATATTGTTTACGATCAGGGCAATGATCAGCATGATGAGTGCGCCCGCACCAATGGGAACAATGACATAATAAAACCCGAGATCATGAATTTTCTGGCTGCCGATAACAGCAATCAATGCCGTGGCACCGCCCGGCGGATGAAGGGTGGCGGTTGCGTGCATGGCAGCGATGGCTGTGGCCACGGCAAAAGGGGCGGCAAACCAGGCCATTGAACCGAAAAGCTTATAGGAGATAACCCCGATGACAGCAGAGATCACATGCCCCCCGATCAGGTTCCGCGGCTGGGCCAGAGGGCTTTTGACAGCCCCGTATATGAGCACTGCCGACGCCCCGAATGACCCCACTATAAACACAAGATCAGTGTCGCTGAAAAGATAATTATTCAGGAATGCCACACAAAATATCCCGCAAAAGGCACCTGCCCATGACCAGAAGATTTCAGACAGGGAGACCGGATCAACACTTTTAGGTCTACCTTTCATTTTTGACAACAATTTCATACAGGTATTCTCCCCCGGGATTGATTCAGAATAGATCAATACTATGAAACATGTCCCGGGTAATTGATCTAAATCAAGAAAGGCCGCTTTTTTTACTTTTCCCCGGTATTCCAATTTTTTAATAATCTTTATACACCCTGAGGGTGAACTCAGGCCAGGGTTTGATTGATTTTAGCCAGAACGATCGTGATATTGTCCCGGCCTCCGCTGTCAAGGGCTGCCTGGGTCAGTTGCTTTGTTTTTTTCTCAATGGATGTTTCATTATTTAATATGGACAACACCGTTGCCCTGGGCACCATTTTGTGCAGCCCGTCCGTGGACAGAATCATCAAATCATTTTTTTCAACTTTAAAGGCACCGGTCTGGGGGGTGCATTCGCCATATCCGATGCACTGGTCCAAAAGCTCATAGGAGTAATGTTCCTTTGCCTTATCCGGGCTCAACTCACCCTCTTCGATCAGGAATTTGGCAAGCGTCTGGTCCTCGGTAAGCTGAGCAAGTTTTTGGTCTCTTAAAAGATAGAGCCTGGAATCTCCCACATGAACCCAATGAATGTGGTCCTGTTTCAGGATGGCACAGACAAGCGTTGTTGCCATGCCGTCAAGTTCCGGCCGGGTCTGGGATTTTTCACTGATCAAACTGTCCAGATCCAGAATCATCCCACGCAATTGAGAATCCTCTTCTCCTGTTTTCAATCTTTTCAAACCTGCCAGTGCCCCTTTGGCCATCTCTGCGGCATAGTCGCTGGACATATCTCCGCCCAGGCCGTCAGCCACGGCTAAAAGCAGCGATTTATCCGCCATCTGTCTTACAAGATACCGGTCTTCATTTTTTTTGGGCAGCAGACCGATATGGGTCAACCCAAAAATATCAACATTGTCAATACTCAAGCGGGTCTGCCCGGGAACCTTGTTGACCTGCTTGTAAAACCGGCAGTGCCGACAGGATTCAATCTTCTGTGCATAGGTGCCGGAAATGGTATGGTTGCAAAAGGTACCGGCGACCAGCCAGCAGGCCCTGCCGGCTTGCTTTCCTTCATTAAGACCGTCCAGGGAAGAACCCTTCGTGGCAGGACATATACCGCCTTGATCATGTAATCGTTCACCCGGGCCCCGTTCGCACTTCATAAATTCCCAGCAATTTATTTTTGACGTAAATGATGCCCGGATATCACGCATGGCCGGGGAAAGCTCCTTGACAACTTCATCCATGGCGGCATACCGTTCCCCGGGCGCGATACGGCAGGCTTTGATTATAAAGTGCTGTAACGCCTCGGGCAGGTCCGGCACCAATTCGCCCGGATCCGGAATCTGCGTTTTGCGGCGTAATGTTACAAAAGTTGCCGAATCTTCTTCAGGATAGGGCCGCCTGCCGGTCACCATTTCAAACGCCGTGATTCCCAGGGAATAAATCTCGCTTTGTATGGTTGACACCTCTCCATCTATGATCTCCGGTGCAAGGTAAGAGAATGCACCGTCCAGAAGGTCGTCTTCATCCTGGATAAACCCTGCCAGTCCGAAATCCAAAAGTTTTACAAGATGATTCTCACAGACCATAAGATTTTCAGGGTTAATGTCTTTGTGCAGTATTCCCTTTTTATGCGCATATTCCAATGCACGGCATACCTGGATCAGATAATTGACGGCCTGTTCGGGATGAATCTTTTTTTCCCGGCGCAGCAGGTCGGCAATGGAATCTCCTTTAAGATACTCCATCATGATAAAGGCTGTCTTGAACCGTTCTTTGATGTCAACTACGCTTACGATGTTTTCATGGTCTAGACCGGCAACAATTTTTGCCTCATTTCGAAATTTTTCCAGAAGTTCGGTATCCGTCACCATATGATGCCTGAGCATTTTTATGGCCACCGGCTGATCATTTGTGGTATCAATTCCCTTATATACAATGGAATAGCCGCCGGTACCGATGATATCCGTGGCCAGATACCGGCCAATGGTCCGGTCTGATATCGGCCGCTTGGAGTCAAACCGGTCGGCCACGATTTCAGTTAAAAAATTAAAAAGCTCCGGATCGTTTTCCGGTATTTTTTCAAACAACGACTTTTTCACCTCCCACAGTTCCATGTCGGTGACCGCCTCGATATGGGCGGCGACCGGCTCTCCTGTAAAAAGAGCGGACATATTCAGGATATCTCCTTCTCCCCTGTGGCCAATGGGGTGAAGGGTCCCCTCTTTTTCCACAACAAGGATGCACGAACCGCTTTTAATGACATACGCCATGGATGAGGAATCTCCCTGGCAGATAAACCGGGTCGATTTCTTCACTTTTTTCAAATCAAGATTTGTCAGGATGGAATGTTTCGTATATGGCGGCAGGAACCGTAAAAATTTAGTTCGCAGATTCAAGGTGCCCTCTTCTGCCAGAACCGTCTTAAAAAAATCGCATTCCCTGCAGTTGGATAGTTTCTGTGCATAAGTGCCCTGAGTCTTACCCTCGCAAAAGGTACCGGCCACAGCCCAGCAGAAGCGTCCGGCACACCGGCCTGAATTGATTCCGTCGTAGGATCGATCTGCGGTAGCAGGGCAGACCCCGAACTTTTTTGTATGCTTTCCGCCGGGTTCACGCCCACAGCCATGGTATTCCCAGCAGTTTATCCGTTTTTGAGCCATTTACACACCCTATTTTACCAAGGACCTATTCTGATGTTATGATCATTAATTCGTCCATTTCATTCAGTAATTCAAGGTTTTTCTCAATTGGGTTCCTTTTTTCCAATGCCTGTTCCTCAAGTTCAAACTGCGTCAGCAGGCTTTGTTTCTCCTGTTGTGACAGCTCTTTTTCCACCATGGGAAAAAACAGATGATCCTCACGGTATATATGCCGGCTTAACACGGAGATAAATGAGGACAGATTCTGCAGCAGCGTGGTGATGGCAATTTCGTTTTTCATATCATATCCCTTGATGGTTTTCTCAATCTTGACAAGAAACTGCCGCCCGATTTCATGTTGGTGACGCAGTGACCCGATTTCAAGATCCATCATTCCCTCTTTTTTTTGGGCCAGAAACCCGAACATCAAAAACTCCTCTTTGTAATGATGATACTGATCTGCATAGTTCTGGAAAAACGGAACCGCCTTTTCGAAAAAAGCGCCCGGCGGATGCTGATTTCTTTCAATCTGATCTCTGGCAGTCTTTAAAAAAGACAGTCCCTTCAATATCAAGACATGTTCATCGATCAGGGCCTGTGTAATTTTCATGGGCACCTCCCATAATCTTTTCATCTTATACAGCCTTATCATACTATACCTGTTGTTCACATGATTTCATTGATATAAATCAAGGACAACACAACTCTCATTGAAACCGGTAGTCTTTTGAAACCTGATAGACACGACATGCAATAAATGCTAACTTGCCACAACCATTAATTTTTACAAGGAACAGGACATAAGGGTTCATGCTGAAAAACAGCTTCATGCACATCCCCGGCATCGGGGAAAAAACCGAAAGACAACTCTGGGAGCAGGGTATTCTTGACTGGGACGCCTTAAAGGATCATCCCCATGCCCTGTCAACAGCCAGGATGAACACACTTCTAAAATGGGTTGAAACATCCCGGCAACACCTGGCCAACAGGGACTATGATTTTTTTTTAAAAAAACTGGCTGCCGCTCAGCACTGGCGCCTTTACCCGGGGCTTGCCGACTCCTGCGCCTTCATCGATATTGAAACCACCGGTCTTGATGCCTGGAATGCGATCATCACGACCATTGCCCTGTACGACGGATCAAAAATCAAATATTATGTCAATGGCGACAACCTTGAAGACTTTGTTAAGGATATCCAAAAATACGACCTGATTGTCACCTATAACGGCAAAACCTTTGACGTCCCTTTTATCGAGTCCTATTTCAACACCCATATGGAACAGGTCCATATCGATCTTCGATATATACTCGGCAGCCTGGGGTACAAAGGGGGCCTGAAAAAATGTGAAAAAGCCATGGGGCTTGATCGTGGGGACCTTAACGGTGTGGATGGCTTTTTTGCGGTTCTGCTCTGGAAGGATTATGAAAGAACCCACGACAAAAAAGCCCTTGAAACCCTTCTTGCCTACAATATTGAGGATGTGGTCAACCTTCACACTCTGATGGTCAGGGCCTATAACATGAAAATCAAGGAACTTCTGCCGAAGGCAGACACAGGCTTTTATCTGCCGGAACCTGTGATGCCCGACATTCCTTTTTCCCCGCATCTTCCCACCATAGACAGGATTAAACAGCAGTCGTGGGGATATTGATCACAATTTTTTTCAAGGCTGCCGGCGATTGTGCGTCATTCATGGCGTATAGCCGAAAAGCCAAGGATTGTCTGCGCAAAATCACTGGATAACGTGTATGGGAAAATCCAAAAAAAATAAAAAAGAGTGGCTGGTATACCTGCTCAAATGCGCAGACACCTCCCTTTACTGCGGCATTACCAAGGATCTTGGTTCACGGATTGAAGCGCACAATACCGGGAAAGGGGCAAAATACACCAAAGGGCGGTGCCCGGTGGAACTTGTGGCCTCCAGTGAAAAAATGCCCCGGTCCGAGGCAATGCGGCTGGAAATTTTTATTAAAAAACAGCCCGCCGCCCATAAGGTGCATGCCTTAAAAAAGGGAGAAGCCAAAAAATGAAAGCGGTGATTGTTCCCCATGAGCAGTTGAGCCGGGAGGCTCTTTTAAAGCTGATCGAAGAATTTGTCACCCGGGACGGCACCGATTACGGGCAGGCGGAAGTGCCGCTTGAGACCAAAACAGATCAGGTCATGGCACAGCTTGCATCCCAAAAAGCGGTGATTGTTTTTGACCTTGAAACCGAAACTGCCACGATCCTTTCATCCAATGATCCGGCGGTGAAAGCCCTGGGGTAAAAATACAAATGGCACTGGACGTTTCCCCGGACAAGACTGAATTCCTGAAGCTTGCCACCATGAAGATGCCCTATGGTAAATACAAAGGGCTTCGCCTGGTTGACCTGCCCGAACCCTATCTTGTCTGGTTTTCACAAAAAGGATTTCCAAAAGGAGATCTCGGGCAGATGCTCAAAGCTGTTTATGAAATAAAGCGCAACGGACTGGAATACCTGTTCAGACAGCCCTGATATTTCTTATAAAACATTTTGGATTCACGCCCCTTTGTGCAGGGTAAGCTGGGGAAAGGGGATATCCCAGTTATATTTTGAACAGGCATCAACACACCATCGTTGAATCGCCCGGTTCAACCGCTGATACAAGGGTGCCATATCCCCCTTAAAATCGGCAATCACCACCATGTCCAGCGACGAGGCCGCTGCCTGCCCAAATTCAACCCGCAGATTGAGCAGGCTGTCCTTGTACCCTTCTGTTTCAATCTGTGATTCAAGATACTCTTTTAAGGTATCAAGAATCGTTGTGGTAGCACCCTTTTGGAGATCATAGCTGATACCAAAGGGAATCTTGAGCCTGAAATTCATGGAAATATTCAGGGGAGACAACGATAAAAAGTCTCCTGTCAGGTATGTTTTATGAGCCCCCCCGCGCTGGACCATCTCCACCATTTCATGGGAGAGGCTTGTCACCACGCCCCGTGTCCCGTCGGACAGAATCACCCAGTCATTGCGCCGGCAGGGAAACCACGGCTCTTTGGGATGAAACTGCCGGGATGTCTTCCCTAAAAGCTCCTCAATGGGCAGCCGCAGCTTAATGCCTAAAGAAGGGTTCTCCAGTTCACTGAACAGATTGATATTTGTCACCAACCAGGGCACCCCGTTGTACATCATCCGCTCACCCTCCCGCACCGCACCAATGTTGAGCATCAAACGGCTCTGGTGCCAATAGGACGGCAGGGTATGCTTGGCAGCCCATCCAAGCCCCATGATAAAAATGAGCGTCAGACTGAGCAGAACCCAGTCTTCCACCACATAAAAAACAAAGATCAGCACCAGCAGTATCAGGACAAAAGACAATGCCCGGGAAACAAGACTGAGCATCCTGACATGGAAAGGCCGGTAGGTTTGCGTATACCCCGGTATAAACCGGATCAAGACCCGGGAAAGCCTTCGAAACAGGAACAGGACCCCGATGCATGCGGTAACAGCAATGGCCAAAAACAGGCCCCGGGTACGAAAAAAATTCTTGACCGAGGTCTGGAAGCTTTCAATGATGGGTTTTTCTTCACTGTCCACCTCGGCCAACCGCATATTTACAATTTCCAGCTTGTTTAAAACCTGACGGTGCAGCGCCTGCCACTCCGGCAGCAACTGTTCAAGATATACCTTTAACTCGTCATCCTGGGTCTGTGAAATTAAATTTGTGATATTTTCCACAGCCTCCCCGGCCACCGGGGCCAGTTCCAGATAGAGGAACCGCTCATCTTTCAATTTTGTTTTGTTTCTTGCCCGGACCGTCACCCGTTTGATCTCTTTAATTCCCGGCTCAACCAGCCCCACTATCTCGCTTCTCCAGTCAAATGATTCTGCCTTTCTTTTGGCAAACAGACTGGTGTCAACGCCCGTGGCAATCCGCTCAAAATCAATGGCATATTCATTCACCTGTCGATCGAGCTTATCCATTTCAGATTTCAAAAAATCTTTTTCAGCAGTAGAGCTGCTTTTTAATAGGATTGTATTTTTTTCCTCGATTCTTTGCGTCAGCCCCTTTTTCAGATTCAATATTGAACGCAGCATCTTTATGGAGGGTTCGGCCCTGTCCTCATCCAAGACCGGTTCTCCCCCGGTTGAGACCTCTTTCGGGACAGATGTCACTGCTTTTTTTTCAAGGGCCGGCAAAGGCTGCGCAAAACCTGCCAGCAAAAAAAGAATTATAAAAATAGGACGAAAAATCATATAAATTGTCTCCTGATTATTTTATTTTAATCTTTCTAAAATATCGGTTATGGCTTTCACATTCAAGCCCATGGACGAATAAAAAAACATTTGAAATATTCACGCCTGTTCCATGTCTCATTAGTATAGAGACGGTTACACATTGATCATGCCGCAAACAGATCCATTTTGGATAAAATTGTGTAAGTTTCCAACAGGTTGTCCGACAAATATTTCAGAGTACAAAACAAGACCGTTGAATGGAGGATAAAATGGAAAATATAACCCATATCAATCCTTACGAGAGAATGATCCCCTGGACTGCTTTTTCTTCCAACAAAAAGCGGAAGAAAAATTTGAAAAAAAAATGGGGGAAAAAACCTGGGAAAAACTTCAAAGCTCTGTCAAGGATCGTGGATGACGCCCATAAAAATCTGTTTGAAAAAGGAGCGCCCTTTAGGCTCTGTGTCCATAAA
>CAZLTD010000021.1:0-56203 GCA_964562385.1 uncultured Desulfobacula sp. | reverse complement strand
GGGAAAAGGAATATTATTCACTCTACCTTTGGATTTTGTTGATGGTCTATCAGATTAATTTCATCTAAAGTTCTAATTGTCACAATAAAATTTGGAGATGAATTAAATAGAACGAGGCTTAGAGATAACTTCAATTAATATTTTGATACCATGTCACTTATAAAATATGCGATTGAAATCAAAGAGGTATCATCATGCATTTTCCGATAAGTAGATTCTGCCAAAATAAGAATGATACAATTATTTTTAACACAGTCTTATTCTTATTTATCTTATTGTTCATTTGTATTTGTTTCCCATATACTCAAAGATCTTTTGCTTTAGAAGATGAATTGAAATCAGCTGCTGAAAATGATGGTATGGTTCAAGAGATTATAAACCCTTTTAATTCGAAATGCTTTGATTGGCGAGGAAAGAGAATACCATGTAATTTCAAGGAACCCTATACAAAGCTCCTATTTTACAAGACCAATCCTGATTCCCGTTTTTCAGATAATAAAGATGGAACTGTGACAGATAATCTGACCAAACTTGTTTGGCTTAAGAATACGAATTGTTATGGAATACTGGATTGGCAGAGTGCTATAATGGCTGCAAAAAATCTTAAAGATGGAGACTGTAGCATTAATCCTGATCTTATTCTCTCAGATGGCTCTTCACCCGGTGATTGGCGCTTACCTACGATGAAAGAATTATGTACATTGATTGATTATGGCAGGAGAGATCCTGCTCTACCTATCAGCCATAAGTTTTCTAATATCCCAAGGGGTTACCACTGGTCTATGACAACACTCGTTGATTATTCTGAATTAGCATGGATTGTATATTTCGAATCCGGTACAACTTGTTATGAAAATATTAAAAATTGTGCTGGGTATTTTTGGCCTGTTCGAGAGCAAAAAGAATAAGATCAAAATTCAATACTGAAAACCGTTTAATAATATAAAAGCTCGGTACCCGTTGGCACTTTTCCGACAGTAAAATTTCAACGACTTTTATAAAAGGGAAGTGTATAGCACTATTTTCCTACCGGACATACGAACTCACACTTTCTGCAATATTTTATCGGTGCGTATGTGTCAGCATTTTTTATACTTTCGGATATGTCTTTTTCCATTCGTATATTGCAAAGCTCTCTATCATAAGCCCCATCCCTTGCAGGCAGATCAGGAGAATCCTCTATTGATTCAAACGATCGGGCCTTCTTATCCATGGCGTTTTCCGGACAGACTTTTCTACAGTGAACTTTACAGTCTGAACAGGGATCAAACCTGATAGGTCCAGTGGGTTGCATTTCCGCATTCAGGAAAAGGGCTCTCAGCCGAACCCGTGGCCCGTAATCCCTGGTTACCAGCTGGTTGTTTTTACCGATACAGCCCAGGCCGGCCAGTACAGCAGCATCCTTGAGGAAAACCCCTCCTTTTTCGACATAATAGTGAAGTCTGGTGGTTTTGATTTTGAGATTGTTTTCTATTTCCTGCCTGATATGTTTCATGATATCAATCAGAAGTCGATTGCCCGGAGTCCCTTTACCATCCCACCAGTCGAGTTTCTGAAGGCTCCGGGGGTGCGGCAGGCCGATCACCAGTATAGACTTTGCAGCCTTAGGCCAGTTAAACAATTGATCTGCCTTGAGCGTGTCAGAATCTTTTACAGTGCCAATCCCGGAAAAATTCTCTAACCGAGTGTATATCTTGTGAGAAGGGGACATTCTAAGCGCTTCCACATTTGCAATACCAGCAAGAGCAGCCCCATTTTTTAGAGCTGCTTCAATGATCTGTTTTTCAATTTCCATTATTGTGATCCCTTGTCATTGCGTTTGAATTTGGCCTTTCAACAATAATTCTTCAGCACTCGAACCATCCAACTTCAGTCAATAGCTTGCGAATAGTATCGGTATCTTAAATAAATTTGATCCGTGGATACACAACTTTCAGATATTCAGTCAAAATATGAGCTATAACTTTAAGATTGCCATGCCACGCTTAAATCTGGCGTATTGATTCATCCCCAATTGCCCATAACCGTAATCATCTCAATGGTCTTTTGGGTGGTATTGCCGCTCCGCAATATTTGCATTTGACAGTTCTGCTTTTCTTAGCAGATGAGACAATCTGCGGCTGATTGCATTTCAAACATTCTCGTTTGTTTAAAAGCTTCCCCAGGATTGCCGAGAAAAATATAGGATTCAATTTTTCATTTCCTTTTATGTCATATTAAAATACTTCATTTTTTTACAGCCTGATTATCAGAAAAATTAGACCCTGTAGTAATCATTTGAAATTCAGATGGTGTATATAAAAAAATCAACCTGGCCCTGCTTATTGGTGAACAACCTTCATCGCTTCCCTGGTGACTCTATCCAATGATTTTTTAGTTATGTCCAAAACGATTCCATACTGCCGGTGAATCATTTTTTTAATGCGATAGGAACCAAGTTTGTAAATGTGGAAATCAATTCTGTTTTCTGTACAATACTTGACTTTTCCAGCAGATTTAGCCTTATTATGGCCACATCCTAAATCTGCTTCTTGTCTTATACGCATTTCTTTTCGATTTCCTGCCTGTTAATCAGAGGTGAGCCTTTCCCCAGGAATTGTCAATGGTGTTACGCTATATTCCAATTTGTACCATTTATAGTCACTAATAAAAAGAGTTCAATAATTGTATACTTGCTGGGGTTCTATTTTAGGGGCAGGGGCAAGTAAATTTGTGTGCCCCGGGGCAGTTGACTGAAATCAACCATTTTGTCGCCGGTGGTAAGGATTCCCGGCGGTACATAATAGATGGTTTCAGTTGCTTTATATGCTTGACCGGCAATTTTATAGGCTGTTTGGGTCTTGGTGATGGGAAATGGTCCTTTATACCCTACAAGCACCCTGGTTTCCAGGGGCAGGTCATCCCAGTCTGAAATTTTTGAACCGGGATAAACCCGGCCCGACGGCAAAAAATAAATCGTGCTGTCCTCCCGGTATGCTGCCCCTGCATGAGACCAGGCCGTCATGTTTTCGGAAATGATTTTAATCTGGCTCCGGGCCTGGATCTGGAGGACACCAGGTTCGGTATCTTGGTTGAGAATCACCTTTGTGTTCAAGGGTAAACGGCTCCAGCCAATGGTTCCGCCGATCTTATCTCCAGATAGGGTTTGGCCGCCGGGAAGCAGATAGATCGTGGTAATTTTATCGTAATCTCCCCCTGCAATGGACCAGGCAGAATTGGTTTTCGATATGATATTGGAGCCGAACTCCTTGGATTCCGGCAAAGGGACCGGCTTCGTATAAACCGACTTCTTATGAAAGGGTGCGTAAAAAACGCCGGCCAGTGTGGGGTCTGCCGTAAGCCTTCCTGCTCTGACATCTGGATCGTATGGTAACCCGGGCCCTAATCCGGCTTTGGCACGGTTAAAATTTTTTGCGCACCGCTTGCGGCCTCTGTGATTTTTCTTAAACCAGGGATTGGGTTTTCCATAGGCCACCTGGCTATGGGTAAGTACATCCTGATCATCAAGGCTGTAAACCTTTTTTAAAATCCCAAGTAGCATCCCTAAAGACTTGTATTGGCTGGCCGTGATGGGGGCCGTGTGATATCCTGCCAGTTCAATACCCAGGGACGCATCGCTGATATCTGTCTGCCCCTTCCACATGGAGCGGCCGGCATGGTCAGCCTGGTATTTTTTATCTAAAATCCGGTAAGTACGCCCATTTCTGGCAATCACATAGTGGGCATGCCCCCCGGGTGTTTTATACCCGCTTTTAAACTGCTTTCCCTTGGACACTACCCGCAAGGTTGAATCAAGCCCCAGCTCAGAAGTATGTATGATGATATACTTGGTCTTTTTGCGTATGCTCTTTTTGAATCCGGGATTCAGCCGGGAACGGTGGTCAATGATTTTATCCTGGAATTTCCGGTATTGGGTCTGGCTGTATCCCTCTGACAGTGAGGGGAGCGCTACCTGGTGGCAAAAAAGAATAAGCCAGAAATAATGCTTTACATTTTTCGATCCAGCAATCAAATAGCTGGTAATTTCGCTTATTTTTGATAGTTTGCGGTTCTGTTTTGTTAGACGAATAATTTGATAACAAATTTTTTGTTGAACTATGGTACTTGGTTTGCGTGTATCTGTTTTTGACATGCAGCTTTATAGCAAACCACTAAATAATTTTTCAAATAGTTTATTACATAAATTAATTTGAGTGAACCATCGGCCTGTTTATCAAAATTGGACTCAACTTTTTGGAACCGGAAAGCTCAAGCGGTTAATAAAGGTCTGCTGGAAATCCGGATTGCCGGCAAGGTCAACGATTTCTATTGTCGTTATCATCTTTTTGGAATGCCCCAAAAATGTGTCATCACACAAGACCATCATGGCCCCCACGCCAGCCAGGTTGCCTGCGATCTCGATATTTTCAAGGTCCATGTCAGGTATCATTCCCAGGGTCACCATATCGTTTTTGTTGATATATGAGCCAAACGCCCCTGCAACGATAATCTTCTCTGGTTTTTGAATGCCGGCCTTTTCTAAAAGAAATTCGATCCCCGTTATCAATGCAGCCTTACCAAGCTGGACCGAGCGGATATCTTTCTGGCTTATGAAAATATCGTCACTGTTCTGGGATAGATTTTTGGGAACAATTGTATATTGCAATTGACCGGAACCGGCCTCCTTTAAAATCGCACCTGAATGTACTTTATTAAACGCGCCACCGGGTTCAATGATGCCTTTTTCGCACAATTGGGCCACCGCACTGATAACACCGGTTCCGCAAATGCCGGATGGCTTCACCCGGGAAGGTGTATCCGGAGTGATACAGGTGTATTCAGGAAAATGCCGACTGTCTTTGATGGTCACCCTGTTTACAGCCCCGGGAATGGCCTGCATGCCGCAGGATATGGATGCACCTTCAAATGCCGGGCCTGTGGCGCAGGATGTGGCAAAGAGCCTTCCGTTGGCTTTGAGCATCAACTCCCCGTTGGTTCCCAGATCCACCAAAAGTGTCCCGTCCGGTCTGTTTTGAAGATCAATCGCCACGGCAGCACCCAGAATATCGCCCCCGATAAAGCCGGATACCTGTGGCAACACCTGGATGGGGGTATCCATTGTTTTAAAGCCAAGGACATGTGACATGAATTTTCTGGCATCATAAAATGCCGGCTGGTACGGGAAAGATCCAATGGACTCAGGATCAATACCTGCCAGTATGTGAATCATGGCAGGATTGCCCACCACAACTATCCGGGAGACTTTGTCTTCAAGATTGCAGGAGGATAAAAGCTTTTTCATCCCCCATTCAATGGCCCTGACAACCAGTCGCTGCATAAGCGGCAGATTTTTTTTTTGCAGGTTGACAGCCCCGATGCGGCTGATGACATCATCCCCGTAAAGGGCCTGGGGATTTTTCAGGGACAGGGAGGCCAGAATGCTGCCGTTTGCCATGTCACACAGGTAAAGCGCAATGGTGGTGGTCCCCAGATCAACGGCAAGGCCGATGCCATCATTTTTCTCTTTCTGAACAATTGTGTCCGAAAATCCGGGCGGCAGTGATACCGCAGCTTTGGTGATAACATGGGCTGAGGACATGGAAGTTTCCGGAATTCTTATGGACAGATCATTTGAAACCACTATCCGGCAGGCCTCTTTTATTTGGGGCTCGTCATTACCCAAGATCACTTCAACCCGGCATTTTTTGCATACGCCCTTGCCGCCGCAGTCTGATCGCAAAAAGATGCTCTTGTTCATCAATGATTCCATCAGGCTTGTCCCGGGGTCTGCTGGGATGCGCCGGTTACCGGGGAGCAGCTGTATATGTACTTTTTTGTTTTTCACCTGGGATGTCCTAATCCATTGTAAACTCTTTTTTCATCCTGCAGTCGGATCTTTTGGCACAGACCCGGCAGGTTTCACCCACCTGGTTGGTGTCGTATCCCGATCCAAGCCCGATCAGGCATGAAATGGTTTTAAAGGGGGATAAAACCCCACTTTCGCTGATCCTTACCTCTGTCTTTTCAATGGGCAGCAGGCTGCAAAGGGCCTTCTGGCCTTCCAGTTCCCACCCGTGAACCGAGCCCGGGCTTAAGAACGGACTCACGCCCCATCCGGATTTTCGGGCCTGTTCTTCAGCGATCTCTTTGATGACCTGCCCTGTTTTTTCAAGAACGATCAACCCCATCAGATCGATCAGGTAGGCTGCCAGATGATCGCCTCTTAAAGAGGCATTCTTTGATTCGGTTTCAAGTTCCAGTCCTGCCGTATATACAGCTGCCAGTGCGTGGCTTGCGTGGTTTAAAAAACGGGCGCAATATCCAAAATCAATGGCCACAGCTTCCCTGTCGTTTAAAATGATGCTGGCAAAGCCATCCTCTTTTTTGAGGCGAAATTCACACCACCGATATACCGCCCGGGGCTGCCAGATGCCCCGGGTCCTGTCAAAGACTTTTTTAGCGGTTTCCACAAGTTCCGGGAGATTGGCGGATTTGCCCAGTTTTTTTTTAAGATCATTAAAGCGGATATCCACATCTATGTGGGGCAGCACGCAGGAACTTGTATCAAGTGTCATCATATCTGCCTAATAGTTGAACAGGATGTCATTTTCCAGGTATGCCTGTTCCAGTTTTTCCTGGTGCTCTTTCACCTGGCTTCCCATGGCAGATGCCTGGGTATGGACCAGGTAGTTGATAAGGCTGATGAGAGATGATGGGCTCCCTAAAAAAGGAATGGTTTTTAAAGGGGCTATGAGAACATGGTCACTGAACTGAATCAGGGGACAGGATGAACTGTCTGTGAGCAGGATCAATTTCAACTGGTACCGTTTTGCAAGCTTTCCCATCTTTACCAGTTCGTTGGGATATCTTGAAGTGGCAATCAATACCACTGCAGATTTTGGTGATGCAAATATCAACCGGTCTATGGTAGATCTGTCGCTTCCATTGAAAATATTTACGTTTTTCCTGATTTTTGCCAGGGTCCAGCCCATATAATAAGCAGCTGTATAAGAAAGTCTGGAACCGATAACATGGACTTCATCCGAGACTTTTAGAATTTTTCGGATTTTTTTAACAACCGTCATATCAATTTTTTTACTCATGGCCCTGATATTTTCAATATCCTCGTTGATGATTCTTTCAAATTCGGAATCCTCGCTGCGGACAACGGACGAGGCAAGCCTGCTCCTTTCGATCAGGGTCAGCTGGGTGTCTATGAGTTCTTTCAATGCCGTTATAAACAGGGCATAGCTCTCGTAGTTCAGCTGCCGGACGAATCTGACCACGGTCGCCTCACTGGCGCCTACGGCAGCTGCCAGTTTTCGGGTTGTCATGAACACCGCTTTGTCCGGCCTGGACAATACATATTCCGCCAGCTTCTTCCCCGTGGTCGTTAATTGGGGATAGTGCGCATCAATTACTTTATTCAAAGGGGTTGTTTTGTTTCCCATTTAAGTCCTTGCTTGCTTGATTGTTTTAAAATTCTAAAATTTGTTACATTTTTGTGGCATGATGTCAAGTTTTATGGCCGTTTTGACTGTGTTACCTGTCACGATGTCGGAAAAAATCTAAATCAAACCATTTTTTGATCGGTGAAGAATTCTTTTTATCATAAATAAAGAAAAGGATAAATCGAGATAAGTCACTGATAACACAAATGGAAAATTCTGTGTTAAGACAGACTTGGAAAAATAAATGTAACAAAATTAGTCAAATTGTATTTTTTTCTTGACACAAATATGTGTTTGTGAAAGGTTTTGTTAAATTTCATATGATCAAAAGGAGAAAGTGATGATAGAAATTCCCATATGTCCCGAATGTAAAAAGGAATTACCTATAGAGGCAACCAGGTGTCATCACTGCTCGAAATTTATTGCAAATGTAAAATTTCATTTAATTTTCAGCTGGGAATGGATTGACAGGTTGTTTCTTCTCTCTTTTGTCTTTATTTTCTTCTCCTTTTTTATGCCGTGGTTTCCCAGGAAATTTCTTTTTGTGGAAGATCCTTTATCCCCCTTTGCCCTGCTTATGAATCTTATAGATATCGAAGTCGATTTTCTTGACTCCTATGATATTTTGAGAATGATCTTGATCATTCCGGTATCGTCATTGCTTCTTTTTTTAATGGTTTATATGGGTAACAGGCTTAAAACGACTCCATTCCCAGGGCTTTTCCTTATCGGTTGTATCCTTGTTTCTGTAACGATCTTTATTTTTCAAACCTTATCCAATGGTTTCCAATGGGGTGCAGCGCTTATATTTGTCTGGGGATTCATCTATTTTGGGTATAATTATTATAAGAAAGGCACCATCGGCCGGATCTCTTTTTATCTGCTGTTTGTTTTTATCCTGGCGTCTAATTTTCTATATCTTTTTGATCTTTCTTCTGAATTCTACGCACATCTTGATCCTCTTTTGCTCCAGGAGACCTGGGGCTTTTTTGCAGTCTGGTTGATCACAGGTGTTTTATTGTTCGCAGCACTGCTTTACCACATGCGTTCAGTCGGTGACTTCTGGTTAACTCTCTTTGCTTTGGTTTTTTCCTTTATCGCCTATTCAACCCTGATTCATCCATTGTTTGTATCGGGCCCTGTGACGTTTATTGCGGACAACCTTGATCGAATATTTTTACAGCTTGTCACCCATATCCGTATCGTTGGCATCTCCCTGATCATCGCTATAGCCGTGGGTGTCCCTGTTGGTATCTATATTACCCGGCACCCGGGTATTGCCGGGATTGTTCTTTATATATCGAGCATTTTGATTACCATCCCCAGTATCGCCATGTTCGGGTTCATGATGCCGATACTTTCAAGTATTGATAAGGCGTGGGATGCGGTGAATGGGATAGGGATCGGGGTGGTTCCGGCTATCGTGGCGCTGGCGTTGTATTCTTTGCTGCCGATAATCCGAAATACCTATATTGCATTAAAAAATGTAGATCCTGCCACCATCGAGGCCGGGAAAGGTATGGGGATGACAAATTTCCAGCTTCTTGTCCAACTTCAATTGCCTTTGTCGGCACCGATCATTATGGCGGGCGTCAGGACGGCTGTGGTTATGGGAATCGCCATTGCCGCAATCGCAGCCTACATTGGCGCGGGAGGCCTGGGACTTTTTGTCAGTGAAGGGCTTGAGATGTCGACCAATGATTCGGTTATTGCAGGGGCTCTTGCCATGGGATTTCTTGCCATTGTGGCGGATATCTTTTTAGGCAAGGCAGAGGAGTGGATAACACCGGCAGGTCTTAAAGTGAAACAGGCAACGGAATAAAGGAGAAAATTATGGGAACAATGTTGAGCCTTCAGAAAGTAACAAAAATATATCCTGGCGCCGGGCACATCAAGGCGGTTGATGAACTCTCCTTTGATCTGGAAGAGGGCGAGATCTGCACGGTGGTCGGGCCTTCAGGGTGTGGTAAAACCACTGCAATGAAAATGATCAACCGCCTGATATCCATCACCAGCGGCAAGATTATTATCGATGGAAAAGATATCTCCAGGCTCAATACCATAGAGCTTAGGCGGAGTATCGGGTATGTGATTCAAAACATCGGCCTGTTTCCCAATATGACCATTGGCGAGAATATCGCCATTATTCCAAAGCTGTTAAAATGGGATAAAGCAAAAATTGATGAAAAAGTACAACGTCTTCTTGAAATCGTTAACCTTGACCCGGATGAATTTCGGGACAGATACCCTAAAGAGCTTTCCGGCGGTCAGCAGCAGCGGATCGGTGTGGCAAGGGCCATGGCCGGAGATCCCCCCATCATGCTCATGGATGAACCTTTCGGCGCCATAGACCCTATTAACAGGGGGCATCTTCAGAACGAATTTTTAAAAGTGCAGGAGAAGGTGAAAAAAACCATTGTATTTGTCACCCATGACATTGATGAGGCAATTAAGATGGGTGATAAAATTTGTCTTTTAAAAGACGGGCACCTGGTCCAGTTTTCATCTCCCGAAGAGATGCTGACCCATCCGAGAAATGATTTTGTTGCTGATTTTGTGGGGGGTGACCGGACCCTTAAGCGCCTGAACCTGTTCACGATAAAGCGGGCGATGAAGGACAATCCGCCTACCATTCATCAGGATGAATCCATTGAGACGGCACAAAACCTATTCATGAAAACCGATACCCGATACCTGATTGCGGTGGATGGTGAGGGGACCCTCACCGGCATGATTGATAAGGAGGGCATCAATGATCATGCCGGTGTGGTCAAAGATCTTGTTTCACCTACCAATGCATGGCTTATGGGGCATGCGAGCCTTAAGGACGGCCTGTCTGAGATTTTTTCGCATGAATACGGATTTCTGATCGTTGTGGATGACAATAAAAAGGTACTTGGCTGGTTGCATACAAAGGATATCAAAGAGACCCTGAATGGATGACATCTCAGAAAGGATAGTATCATGACGACACGAACTTTGTTCCATCTGGTCAAAGGATTTTTACCGGCCCTTTTTACCGTTTGTTTCATAGTGTGGCTTTATACCTTTTACGGCGCCTGGGACTATACCATTAAAAATATGGCAGAATTTTTCAAGCTGATAGCCGAGCACTTTATTCTGGTCATCATCAGCATGGTCTGTGCTGTCTTTGTGGGAATAACCCTTGGCACCATAATGACACGGAAAGGGATGGAAAAGGTATCGTCGGTCATTATGGCTGTCGTCAATGTGTGGCAGTCGATTCCATCTCTCGGGGTGATCGCTCTGGCGTATGGATTCCTGCCTTTGATAGGTCTTTCCGGTATTGGTATGGTGCCGGCGCTGCTTGCCCTGTTTTTTCATGCCGTTGCCCCCATTGTCCGTAACACCTATGCCGGAATTGATGCGGTGAGCAAAGATGTCATTGAAGCTGCCACAGGGATGGGGATGACCAAGCGACAGATTCTGTTCAAGATTGAACTTCCCAATGCGCTGCCGGTAATCGCAGGGGGTGTCAGGACATCAACCGCCATCATAGTCGGAACAGCGCCCCTTGCTTTTCTGATCGGTGGCGGGGGCTTGGGGTTTTGGATATTCACCGGTATTGCCCTGGTCGATATGGGGATTATGATGGCAGGAGCTGTGCCGGTAGCCCTTATCGCCATGCTTTTCGACTTTGGCCTGGCCCAGTCTGAAAAAATCTTTATACCCCGAGGTGTGCAGACAGATGAGATAAAAATGGCGTAACCGTTTAAAAGACCGGATGATATTTTATCTGTCCGGTCGCATTTTGTTGTGTGCATGAGCCTGCAACGATAATTATTAATTATATTTTCCTGGAGGATTGAATGATGAAAAAAGTGTTTCTTTTACTGATAGCCGTGACGTTTATGGTAAGTCCGATGTCAGCTATTGCAAAAACGCCTGTAAAAGTTGCTTCCAAGGCTTTTACCGAGCAGGTGATCCTGGGTAAAATCATGGTGAATCTTTTAAAAGACAGAGGAATTCCTGTTGAAGACCGTACCAGTTTGGGGGGAACGAACGTTAACCGTGAGGCACTTGAGCAGGGGCAGATTGATGTCTACATGGAGTATACCGGTACGGCATGGCTTTCTTTGCTCAAGAAAAAAGAGGTCGTTCGAGATGCAGGTCAGCTCTATGAAAAGGTGAAAGCTGAAGATTCAAAAAAGGGACTTGTATGGCTTACGCCGGCAAAATTTAACAATACCTATGCCATTATCATGAAAGCCGCCACAGCGGATCAGATGGGTGTTAAAAGCCTGTCCGAGTGGGCGGCGTGGACAAAAAAGAACCCCGGTCAAATGAGTGTTTCCACCAATGCTGAATTCTATTCCAGAGCCGATGGATTTAAAGGGATGATGGGGCATTATGGGCTTGAATTCGGAAAAGATATCTCTGATTCAAATGTGAAGAAAATGAAAACGCCGATTGCCAAAAAAGCTGTCCGGGACGGACAGGCATTGTGCGGAATGGCATTTGCGACCGATGGTGAGATCCAGGATTATAACCTGACTGTACTTGATGATGACAAAAGTTATTTTCCGATCTATAACCCGGCCCCGGTCATCAGGGCTCAGGTGCTTGAACAATATCCCGAGATCAAATTCATTCTCAATGAAATCGGCGCCTCTCTGGATACGGCAACCATGACGCGACTCAATTACCGGGTCAATGTGAAAGGTGAAAAACCTGAAGCTGTGGCCAAAAGCTGGCTTGCCGGTGTTGGATTGATAATCAAAAAAAGAAAGTAAGCTTGTCTGATAAGAGCCCGGATATGAAAAATGATCCGGGCTCTTTGTGATTTTTAAATTAAGAGGGCGGCTTAATATTTTACAAGCCCCAAATACCGTCTCAATTTTCCTAAAAATTTTCTTACAGGATTGGAAAAAAAAAGTACATAGCTGTTAATCGCACTTTGTGCTTCGTCTGGTGAGAAAACATCCTGAAACAAACGGTTTTTATGCTTTGAGATCCAGATGTAAAAATCGGTTTCCGTTCGATGGGGAAATCTTTTCAAAATGTCATTCTTTTTAATTAAATCTCTCATGGGAGAATAGATATTGTCAAACCACAAGATTGCCGCTTCTTTTACATCAATCTTCTGTTTTTGTATTTTTTCCAGATAAAATCGATGCCTTAAAATATGTTCCATGAGAATGGGATATCCGCCAATGACGGTCAAATGAAGATCGGGGTATCCTCTATCTTTCAGTCCAGTTTCTTTTAAAAATCGATGATAGGTTTCAAGGATCGCAATCTGTTCAAAGTCGGTTGTATCATCAAGGGAGAGGTCGCAATTGTATTCAAAGACCTTTGCCTCAATGGATACCTTTTTTTTGGCCTTGGCCACCGATACTCTATGGTGCCCGTCTTTTACAAAGTATGCGTTGCACACTTTATAAAGCTCAACAGGCGGCAGGTCCCTGCCGGATTCCATTGCAATGTCGATCTGCTTCCAGCGATTTCTTAAATTCTCTTCCAAAGGCAGAAAATGCCGGGTAAAATTTTTGTAACGTCCCTGACTGCCGATGATCGAATTTAGTGGGACTGTTTTTATGCCGATATTTTCCCCGTACCAGAGGTTAAGTCTCTCCTTGACATCATCAAAAGGGAGCAACCGTTTTGACCTTCGAAACAGCAACGCTTTAAGTTCCTGGGTAAATGCTTTTGAAATAGCTTTTGAAAAAGCGATATCTGCCCGTGCTTTTGATGACACCGCTTTGGTGTGTTTGTCCTCAAAAAGACCCATCTTAAATGTCTATAATCCTGTAATGGTTAATGTTCACAATCTGTGTTGGACCCATATCCTGCACCTCGGAATACATCAATTTATCGTCAGCGTATCTGATGGACCGGACAGGCCCCCAATGGCTCTGTTCTTAAAAACAATCGTGGTTTCATCCAGGTGGATACATCCGTTAATATGTTGCTTGTAAAGTTGCTGATCTTGGTTGCCAAGTACATAAAAAAGGGGTACGTTCAAAATGCTGACCATGTATTTCATGTAAGAGGGCGGCATATCACCACATGCAAAGATAAATTCGACCTCTTTGACCCCGGGAATGCTCAGTCCTGTATTTAAAAATGACGCTTCTATTTTATCACTGATGACAAGTGTTTTTATGTGTTGGTTTTTATAAATTCATTCTAACTGATCAATAGGTTTATCTTTGTAGGAAACAAAAGTCAACATTTGCAATTTTTTATCAAAATAATGATAAGTTTTGTTACATTTTTCTTGACAAGGATAAAAGATAATGTCATTTAGGAAATGTAGCCTGAACTAGTACTAAAAGAAAAATAAAACTCGGTTTTTCAGGGAGAAATGTATTGAGAACGATGATATGGAAAATAAACACAGCAAGGAGAAAGTTATGAACTTAATGGGACAACAGGGCGGCCAGTATCGTCCCCTTTCAGATGCACAAATCAATACCATTCACGAAGCATCATTGAAAATTCTGAAACAGACCGGGATCACCTATGAATCCGGGCTGGATGATACGATTGCCCTGCTGGAGGAGAATGGTGCACAAATTGACCGGGAGAATAAACGCATTCGGTTCATGCAGGATTTGATCGATAAGTCCGTGGCCAGGGCACCTGAAAAAGTAGTGCTGTGCGGCCAGGACCCGAAAAATGATATGGGATTGACCGAAAACCGGGTTCACCTGGGAACCGGTGGCGCTGCCATCAAAATCCTGGACCCTGAGACCGGAGACATCCGGGCAACTACGCTGAAAGACCTTTATGATGTGACGCGGCTTGTGGATCAACTGGATAATGTTCATTTTCTGGTCCGGCCCTGTATTCCGACAGATATTGATGAAAAAGATTATGACATCAATATGTATTACGCCTGTTTGTCAGCCACCGGCAAGCATGTGATGTCCGGTGTCAATGACGAACAGGGACTTCATAATGTCATGGATATGGCGGCTATGATCGTGGGCGGCAAAGATAAACTAAGGCTAAGACCCATAATATCCGTGATCACCTCGTTTGCCATCAGCCCGTTGAAGCTGTGCACCCAGTCCACGAAGATCATGCAGGAGGCCATCAGAAATTATGTGCCCGTGGCGTTGTCTGCAGCTCCCATGGCAGGTTCCACCTCTCCTTTGACCATGGCCGGCACCCTGGCCCAGCTCCATGCTGAGCAATTGGCCGGTATCACCATCTGCCAGTTGACCAACCCGGGCGCACCGCTTCTTTATGGCGGCATTCCGGGTATGGCCAATATGAGTACCATGGGATATTGCGGCGGCGGGGTTGAATGTGGCATGATGAATGCAGCCATCCACCAGCTGGCCCATCATATTAAAGTGCCCAACTACAACTCCTCGGGCCTGTCCGATTCCAAACTTCCCGATGCCCAGGCAGGATACGAAAAAGCGTTCACTTCTATTCTGGCAGCCATGGGCGGTTCCAACTACATCCATCACAGTGCAGGTATGCTGGAATCCATGCTGACTATTGCCCACGAGCAGTTTGTTATTGACGATGAAATCATCGGCAATTGCTGCAGGGTGCTCAAGGGTATTGACGTGGATGCCGAGCATCTGGCCCTTGAGGTTATTGATTCGGTTGGTCCGGGTGGTAATTTTATGACCGCAGCACATACCATGTCCCACATTCGAAGCGAATATTATAACTCCAACGGGGTAACAGACCGAAAGAGCCGGGACAGGTGGGAAGCAGACGGCAGTCCGGATGCCCGGCAAAGAGCCCTTAATATAGCAAAAAAACTGCTTTCAACCCCTAAACCATCGTATATTCCGGCAGAGGTTGATGCTGCCATCAAAGATAAATTTAAAATTTTATTGTCAGCTTAAGAATGGAGAATTGAAATGACGGATTTTAACGCAATGAACAGTGCCCTGGTGGCCTGTGACGCAGACAACCTGATAGAACTTGTAAATGATGCTCTTGCTAATGGCACACCAGCCGGTGATATTCTCAATAAAGGTCTGATCGCCGGTATGGATATTGTGGGCGGAAAAATGGAAAACGGGGATATGTTTATCCCGGAGGTGCTGATGGCGGCCCAGTCAATGGGGCGTTGCGTGGAGATTCTCAAACCGCTTCTGGGTGATGATGAGTCCGCCACCGGAGCAAGGGTTATCATCGGTACGGTAAAAGGCGATCTCCATGATATTGGCAAAAACCTGGTGGCCATGATGATGGAAAGTGCGGGTTTGGAAGTTCACAATATCGGTGTCGACATTGCCCCGGAAAATTTTGTGGCCCAGATCAAGGAGAAAAAAGCACAGGTTCTCTGTCTTTCAGCGCTTTTAACCACTACCATGCCCATGATGAGACAGACCGTTGACGCGATTGTGGAATCGGGCTTACGGGACAAGGTTAAAATTCTTGTGGGGGGAGCACCTGTGACCCAGGCATTTGCCGATGAAATAGGGGCCGACGGATTTGCGTCCGATGCCGGCTCTGCTTCAAAACTAGCAAAATTACTTGCAGCATAAATTAAAGAGGAAATAAAATGTTCGAAGTAATCGGAGAGCGGATTAATACATCCAGAAAACTCGTCCAGGCAGCAGTGGCAGAGCGGGATTCAGATTATATTATTGATGATATAAAAAAGCAGCAGGATGCCGGCGCCGGCTATATTGATGTAAATGCCGGTGCCAGGATCGGTCATGAAGAAGAGGACATGAAATGGCTGCTGGACACCATACAGCCACATGCTACGATTCCTCTGACCCTGGACAGTCCGGACCCTGCCATCCTGGAAATGGCTTTTCAGATGGTTAAAACGACGCCCATGATCAATTCTATTTCCCTTGAAAAAGAACGGTTTGAAGCCATGATGCCCTTTTTAGAAGGGAAAAAGTGCAAGATCATTGCCCTTTGCATGGATGATTCAGGCATGCCTACCTCTTCGCTTGACATACTGGAACGAGCCAAGAACCTGGTAAAGGAACTCAATAAGATCGGTATCCCTACTGAATCCATATATGTAGACCCTTTGGTCCAACCAATTTCCACGGACACAAACAAAGGCATAATGGTTCTTGAAGCTGTCAGGTTTATTAAAAAAGAATTCGCCCAGATCCATATCACAGGCGGTCTGTCCAATATTTCTTACGGCCTGCCCCAGCGCCACATCATCAACCGTACCTTTGTCACGCTGATGATGGATGCAGGTATGGATTCAGCCATCATTGATCCTTTAGATGCTAAAATAATGGGGGCCATCAGAACCGCTGACATGCTGCTGGGTAAGGATAATTTCTGTATGGAATTTTTAAAAGGGGTGCGGTCAGGGATGATAACATCCTGATGGATGAGTTGTCAGTTGTCAGTCTCCAACTGGATAAAAAAACAACCATCTCAAGATAGAACGTGTGTTGTAGGGGCGCCCCTTGTGGGCGTCCGTATCAGATCTCAAACAGATGGTTTTTGTGGCTGAAAAAATGAAGGGAAAATAACATGGATAAAAACGAACATGTAATTAGCTTTATCCTTGATACAGAATGGCCGGATCTGCCCGAAGATATTCAACATCAATCCAAACGCTGCCTTTTAGATACCTTGGGCGCCCAGATTGCCGGTCACCCGACACCAGTCGGAGATCTGATAGCATCTTTTGCCCTATCACAGTTTCCGGGAAACGAATCTACCATCCTGGTCAAAGGCAATAATTTATCTGCATCAGGTGCGGCGCTTGTGAACGGGTTTGCCAACAATGCCCTGGATATTGATGACGGGTACCGGGGCATCAAAGGTCATCCGGGGGCATGCGTCCTGCCGGTGGCCCTGGCAGCCGGTGAATTGTCAGAAAATGTTACAGGCAAGCAGTTTCTTGCTGCCCTTGTTATCGGCTATGAGGTGGGTATCCGGGCCGGACTGATCCGCCATGCCACCTATGAGACCTACCACTCATCCGGAAGCTGGGGCGCCATTGCCGGTGCTGCAGTGGCCGGAAAGCTGATGGGGTTTGATCGGGAAAAATTGGTCAATGCACTGGGAGCGGCGGAATATCATGCCCCCATTGCCCCGATGATGAAATGCATTGATGTTCCCGGCATGGGCAAAGACAGTATCGGCTGGGGATGCATGGTGGCCATGATGTCAGCCATAATGGCCGACCGGGGTTTTACCGGGATCAATCCGATTTTCGATGACTGTCCCCCGGATAAAAGTGGTAAATGGGTTGAATCCATTGGGAAATCCTGGGAGATCATGAATCTGTATTTTAAACCCTATTCTGCCTGCCGCTGGGCCCAGCCCGGTGTTGACGGTGCCCTGAAAATAATGGCCAAGAATACGCTTGATGTTAAGGATATCAAAGAAATTAAGGTATTCACTTTCAAAGAGTCAGCTGCATTAAGCCAGAAATACCCAGAAAATACCGAACAGGCCCAGTACAATATTCCTTTTCCCATCGCCGCCGCTTTGCTGGACGGTGAAGTGGGGCCGGCCCAGACGATGCCGCCAAGGCTTTTTGACGATGACATCCGGGAGATGATGGATAAAATGACCATTATTGCACAGGATCGGTTTCAAAAAAAATTTCCCAGAAGTGCTGAGTCTGAGGTTGAGATCACCACCCGTGACGGACAGCGCTTTTTGTCCGGTGAAATATCCGCACGGTGGGATGCCCACAGCGCTCCATCGGATAGGGAGCTTGAGGATAAGTTCATCTGGCTGGCAAGCCCTGTTCTTGGGGAAAAAGCAGCCTGTGATTTAAAAGATATCGTGATGAGTTTTGACAAAGAGACAAGTCTTAAAAGACTTATTAAGCTGTCAATCTGTGTTGACGAGGGAGAAAAATGATGGAACCTAAAAAAACAGGAGGGTGCCTGTGCGGGGCGGTCCGTTATGAGGTCACAGGAGAGATGCGCAACATTGTTAACTGCCATTGTTCCAAGTGCCGAAAGTTTCACGGCCATTATGGCGCCTATTCCCAGATATTTGAAAAAGACCTTACCTTCATTGAAGAAAAAGGGTTAAAATGGTTTGAGTCTTCAACCGATGAAACACCGGGCGTTCAGCGGGGATTTTGTTCTGCCTGCGGATCATCCCTGTTCTGGCGTCCCAAAGGCTGGGAAAAGATCTCCGTGGCAGCCGGCTCACTGGATGATCCAACAGGGCTTAAAACCGTGGGGCATATCTGGATGAGCCAGATGAGTGATTATTATACAATTGAAGATGAATTACCAAAGTTCATGGAAAAATGGGATGATTAAAAAGGGTATTAAGCATAGTTATAGCAAATCGTAGAAACAGGGTCCGATACAAAAATTTGGTTTTCTATCACTCAAATTATAAAATCTGTTGAGTGAGAATCGATTTTCCTTAGATGATTCTTTTTTTATATGAGTTTCTCAGGGACATATTTTTGAGAATAACTATAATTATGATTCTTGAGAGAGGCGTAATGATTGTAACAGAGAAATATTATTCAAAGAACCCGGAGAATCTTACTGTCGGTATCGCTAATATCGGTTCCAAACCTGGAAAAATAGAGCAGAACAAAAAAAAGATTACAGCTGCTTTAGATTTGTTCGCCAAAAAAAAATGTAACTTGGTGGTCTTTCCAGAATACTGCCTTTCCGGCTACTTCTGGGAGTTGGAAATACAATGCCGGACCTACATGAATCAGAAAGGCTGTCTGGATCAATTAAAAGGCTGGCTGGACATGTTGATTGCCCGCTATGTCAATGAAACTCTGCAGTATATTGTATTCAATAGTCCCCAAAAAAGCGGGAAGACCAATGGTAATTATTTTAATACGACCATTGTTCTGGATCGTGGCGGCAGGTTTCTTGAACCCTGCCGATCTTACAGAAAGAGTTTTTTACCGGGTATGGAAAAACAATATATCATTCCCATTCAGGGGGATACCCTGGTGTTGGACACGATGTGGGGGGAATTCGGGTTTTTAACCTGCTATGATATCTGCTACCCCCATCTGTTCCATGAACTTGCACATATCAAAAGCGTGGATGGCATCATCGTTACAGCAGCCTGGAGAAAACAAGGGAAAAGAGAGTACAAAGAATTGAAAATCAGAGAGGATAATTATTATCAGGCCCAATGGGATATCATGACGCAGGCATTGGCCAGTCAGAATCAGGCCTGGGTCATCGCCGCCAATGCCGTAGGACCTCACAGCATTGAGGGCCTTGATTATTGTGGCAGTTCCGGTGTATGGGCACCGTCCGGTATCAATATGATCAAGGCGTCAGATTCAAAAGAAGAGCTTTTAATACTTCATAATATTGATATCACTTGCGAGGTGAATGCAGAGAAAAAAGAGTTCTGGTTCACGGATGATTTTAAATATGGCCATAAAAACGCACCATCTTAATCCGGCTATAAAAAAACAAGGTGTCTCTTTTTAAGAAACACCTTGTTTTATTCAATCCTGCAAATTACTGACATTGTTTAAAAGATAAAACTGATTGAAAAAAATGTCATGCCATGGGATCGGATTGGCTGCATCCCAAATCGGTAATTCAAGTTTTATTGTACATGAACCCGTTCAGATTCATCAGGTACCCTTATCACAGGCTTTATTTCGTTCAACTCGCTAATGGGGATGTGGCACTTGATGACATGTCGATCATCCACCGTTATCTCCGGTGGCGGTTCATTATCACAAATATCCCCTATTTTTCGATGACAGCGGGTGCAAAAAGGGCAGCCTTCGGGCGGTTTCATGGCGCTTGGCAGATTGCCTTCCAGAACAATTTTGCGTTTGGTCACTTCCGGGTCGGCAATGGGGACCGCTGACAGCAAAGCCTCTGTATAGGGATGATAGGGCGGGGCAAACACCTCTTCCGTTGACCCTCTTTCAAGGATGTGCCCCAGATACATTACCACAATACGATCTGACAGATAACGGACCACACTCAGGTCATGGCTGATAAACAGCAGGGTGGTTTTATGCTCGCGCTGGATATCCATCAAAAGTTCTGTCACTGCTGCTGCCACAGAAACATCCAGGGCAGATACCGGTTCATCTGCAATAACAATGCTCGGGTTTCCGGCAAAGGCTCTTGCGATACCGATCCGCTGCTTCTGGCCGCCGGACAGCTGTCTGGGTTTTCTGAAATAAAAATCTCTGGGCAGTTTGACCGTATCTAAAAGGGTCATCACCCGGTTAAAAATTTTCTGTTTATCGGTTTCAACCCCAAATTGCCTGAGGACCCGGGATATCTGACCGCCGATGGTATGGCTAGGGTTCAGGGTGTCAAAGGGATTTTGAAACACCATCTGCAAAGAGCGTATCTGCTTGGTGGACCGGTCCCGGACCTCTATATCCGAAATATCCTTGCCGTTATGCCGAATCTCACCATCGGTGCCTGTCTCAAGCCCCATGAGAACCTTGGCAAAGGTTGACTTACCGCAGCCGGATTCTCCGACAATGGCCACAGTTTCGCTTTCATGAGCCGTAAAGTTCAGCTCCTCATTTGCTTTTACATGCCGGACATTTTTACCGGTAATAAGCGCCATCAGCGAGGTATCTTTCACATCATAGTACTTCTTCATGCCGTCCACATTAAGGACCCGCGGACCGATTTTAAGTGATTCTTTGACTTCCTCGACGGACAACTCTTTTGCATGGTCAATTATTTTATACCGTAAACAGCGGACACGATGATCCGGTGCACTGCCGTCCACATTTTCCATTTTAAAGTGGTCCTGATCACACAATCCTTTTTCAAAATGGTCACACCGGGGGCCGAAAAAACACCCGGATGGTCGCTCAAACGGCAGGGGCAGCTGGCCCCGGATCGGTTTGAGCGGTGCTGCATTCTTGTCTGCCGTTGGAAGGGGGATACAGGAAAAAAGGCCATGGGTATAGGGATGCTTGGGCCATGTAAAAAGGGAGTTAATGGTTCCTTCTTCTACCACCTCGCCGGAATACATCACAAACACCCTGTCACAGGTTTCTAAAATCAGTCCCAGATTATGGGAAATGTAAATCTGGGATGTACCGAATTTTTTACTGATGTCACCGATCAGCTTTACAATCCCGGCCTCTACGGTCACATCCAGGGCTGTTGTGGGTTCATCCAGCAACAATAAAGATGGGTTGGACAAAAGCCCCATGGCAATGACGACCCGCTGCTGCTGCCCGCCGGACAATTGATGGGGATAAGAGTCCATCACCCGTTCAGGGTCCGGCAGTTTGACATCCGCCAGCATCTGCACGGATCTTTTGCGGGCCTCATCTTTAGAAATATCTTCATGTGCCAGGGGGACTTCCATGAGCTGGGTGCTTATTTTAAGGCTGGGGTTTAAAGAGGCAAAGGGCTCCTGATAGATCATGGATATTTCCGAGCCGCGGATACGGCGCAGCTCATCTTCGTTCAGCGTTGTTAAATCACGGCCTTTGAACGTTATGCTGCCGCTTTTAATACCGCCGTTGGCACCCATGTACTGCATGATCGCCATGGCTACCGTGGATTTACCACAGCCTGACTCACCCACAATACCGATGGTCTCACCCGGATTCACCGTTAAAGAAAAATCAACCACGGCCGGGATTTCCCCGGCCCGGGTATAGTAGGAAATATTTAAATTTTTACAGACCAGTACAGGACTTTGTTTGTCATTCATTGTTTACTCACCTTTAATCACGTAAAGAGATTTCACGCAGTCCGTCCGCCAGAAGATTGAATCCCAGAATCAAAGAAGATATGGCAATACAGGGAAACAGGGTCATATGGGGAAATGCCATGGCCATCTGACGCGTTTCATTGACCATCCCGCCCCAGTCAGGGTCTGGTGGCGGCAGACCCAGGCCTAAAAACCCGAGAACTCCAATGGTGATGATTACATAACCCAGCCGCAGACAGGCGTCCACGATCAGCGGACCTCTGGCATTGGGCAGGATTTCAAACAGCATAATCCGCCAGTCACTCTCCCCCCGGGTCTGGGCCGCAGCCACATAGTCCCGGTTGCGAAGGTCTAAAACAAGTCCGCGCACAATTCTCATGATCCCCGGAGAAGAGGCAAAGGTAATGGCAATGACAATATTGAATCCGGATGCCCCGATGGTTGCAATAACGATGATGTAAAGCACCAGCACCGGAAAAGACAAAATTATGTCTGAAATACGGGACAAAATGTCATCCACAAGTCCCCCCCGGTATCCGGCATAAAGTCCCATCAGGATCCCGACGGTATAGGCACTCAACGTTGCCAGGGGTGCATAGATCAGAACGGTACGGGAGCCCCAGACAATCCGGGACAGGATATCTCTTCCCAGATGATCCGTGCCCAGCCAGAAGGTCTGGCCGGAAGGGCTTATTGCCCCGGGTTTGGCAAAGGGCATGATGGATGAGTTGGGGTCGAACTGGGCAATGAGCGGCGCACAAATCGCCACAATCACCCAGAAAAGAACCAGAAAAGCACCGATCATCCCCACCCAGCTTTCCCTCAAAAGTCCAAACGATTTAAAGACACGCCAGATGGTGGCACCATAGCCTGCAGAAGGCATTTTATCAGTAGATTGAGTTTCCATATATTATTATATTCTCCCTAACTGAATCGAATGCGGGGATTAAGAAACGTATAGCCGATATCCGCAATGGTCTGGGACCCGACTGCCACCACCACCGCCACCATGGCACACGCCTCTAAAAGTGCAATGTCATTGTTCAATGACGCCTCCAGAATCAATGCGCCAAAGCCTTTATAGGCAAAGAAAAACTCCACCACGATCACACCGGATAACAGCCAGTTGATCTGGAGCATGATCACGGTGAAAGGGGCGATCAGTGCATTTCTAAGTGCATGCCTGAGAATGACCCGTCTATAGGGAAGCCCCTTTAATACGGCGGTCCTGATATATTGGGATGTCATCACTTCTGCCATGGATGCCCGGGTCATCCGGGCTACGTACCCGAAATCGTATACGATCAGCACCATGGCCGGCAGTATCAGCTGTTTAAACTCAAACCCACCAGACATGGCGCTTGTTCCGGGGAGCCATTTCAGGCCAAACACAAAAAGGGCAGAAAAAAAGACAGCACTGGCAAATTCCGGCACGGAGGTGGTTAAAATGCCGAACACCGATATGGTTCGGTCCAGAAGGGAACCCTCCTTCATTCCGGATAAAATACCAAGGATCAAGGATAACGGGATCATGACGGCAAACGTCCAGAAGCCCAGGATGGCGGTGTTCCATAACCGCGGAAGGAGCACCTCTTTTACAGGGCCTTTATAGCGGATGGACTCGCCCAGGTTGCCGGTGGCAAAATTGCCCAGCCATTTGGCGTAACGGACTACAACCGGCTGGTTATATCCGTGCTGGTCCCGCCACAGCTCCTTTTGCTCATCACTGGCAAAGTTGCCCAGAACGCGGGTGGCCGGATCCCCGGTAAGGCCTGTTTCCAGGAGTAAAAAAAGAATAATGGACACCACAATCATGGTAAAAATCATGAAACCGATGCGCTTTAACACCAGCAATACCATTTTGACTCCTTACATCTGAATATGGCTTTGACATCTGGTAAAGGGGCGTTGCATCCCCCTTACCAGACATTTCTTAAGATAATAATTTAGGCCAAAGAGACCTTGTGGAAGCGGTAATACCTGACCGGATCCATCTCAAAGCCGACCACACGGTCCGAGACTGCTGTGAAAACAGACCGGAAGAATGGCTGAACCATGACAGCGTCATCCTGGAGAATCTTCTCCACTTTCTCCATCTTGACACGGCGGTCTTCAACATTCAGTGTTGCTTCAGCCTCGTTCAAGGCCTTATCAAATTCTGGATTGTTATAGCTGGATTCATTCCAGGGGACACCAGCCCGATAGGCCAGACCCAGTACCATGACCGCCAGCGGACGATGGGTCCAGGAGGTCAGGCTCAAGGGTGCCTTTGTCCAGACATCCCAGTATTGGGCTGTGGGCATGACATTCATTTTAATATTGATCCCAGCCTTGGCACAGTCTTCCTTGAGTACAGCAACGGAGTTCTGTTCCCAGGTGCCGTCGGTATTCCCGACGTTGCAGGTCAGTTCAATGCCATCCGGGTATCCGGCTTCTGCCAGCAGCTTTTTGGCGCCGGCAATGTCCTGTTTAAATTCGGGCAGTTTGAAATAGTCAGGATGGATGGTTGCCACATGATGATGTTCCGCTTCAATTCCCAATCCCTGATGAGCGATCTCAAGCTGTCGTTTGGTATCACAGCATTTCTGTACTGCCTTGCGGACCCGGATGTCGGTAAAGGGTTTTTTGTTGACCTTCATACGGATCACACCGGTCTGTGTAGAGGGGATGGAGACAACATTAATCCCGGGAATATTTTTGGCTGCTTCAAGGGTGGTCAAGCCAAGGTTGTAGTTTGCATCCACCTGTCCTGAGGCGATGGCGGCAAGATATGCACCGGCATCTTCTCCCAGGTCAATAATGCGGATTTCATCAAGGAAAACTTCTCCGCCCCAATAGGGAGCGTTGCGTTTTTTCAGCACCGCAATCTCACCCACTTTAAATTTGGAAAGTGTGTAAGGTCCTGTGCCGACCGGATTTTTTGTCAGATCTCCACCGTCTTTTTCAAAATCGCGGTGGACGATGGCGGTTGGGTAGTTGTACAGATTCTCAGGAATAGAGAGAACCGCTGATTTCAGGTTGAGCCTGACGGTGTGATCGTCAATTTTCTGAACAGCATCTTTAATCATGCGCTTGATGGGATTGCCTTTGGCATCTTTTTCACCGGTCTCTTCGATCATGGCGTTGAACAGTCCCAGGTTGGATGAACCTGTTTTGGGATCCAGCCACCGGGTAAAATTGAATACCACATCATCAGCGATAAAGTCATCCCCGTTTGACCATTTCACCCCTTTGCGCAGGTGGAATGTCCATGTTTTAAGATCATCAGACGCTTCCCAGCTCTCCGCAAGCCCGGGTCGTGTGACATTATCCGGTCCGGTAATTACCATGTACTCCACAACATGACGGCCAACAACAGATTTCTGGGTCCATGACCATGTTGCCGGATCCGCCATCTCCTGTACCTGCATACCGAATTTTAAAACCCCGCCTTTTTTCTGGCCGGCATGGGCGGTTGAAATCAGATCCGGTAAAATTTCTTTACCAAGGATTGAGCTTGCCAGGCCATATGCGGCTGTCGCAGAAATGCCTAACAAAGTTGTTGTTCGCAAAAATTCGCGGCGGGAGCATGTACCGTCGGCAAGGCTTTTTTTCATGTCCTCAACACCGGGATGTACTCTCTTGGTTTCCTGTTTGTCGTTCTTTGTAGCCATAATCACATTCCTCCCCTCAATAAAAGGTTGATATAATGAACAATTAAAGCAATAGTCAACCAGGTAAATTTATGTCAGTTTATGGGTTTATATGCATCAGATCGGTTTTTTCCCTGCTTCCGCGTCGATCATGCTGGATCCATTTTTTTTGTGCTCTGCTCCAGTGAAACATGCTGAAGTCTTTCAAGAATCCAGGCAGAAGTCAAGGAATTACCAAGATTGCCAACCCTGTGACTGCAATCTCCCGGTTAAATTTTTGTCCATCCAGAAATGGGGCTTTGGATGGAATCTATTAGCCATTAGCAGTTAGCATAAAGAGTTTTATTTTCAACCGACTGTTTAAAGGCTGAATTCTAACAGCTAACTGCGCCATCTGGAAATTTTCATTTCCGGATGAAAATAAATTAAAATCAAATCACACCATACAGGTAAAAAGTTAAATTTACCCGATTACCGAGAAACTGGAGTCCTGGTTGATTTCCCGGTTCCGGCTGAAAAAGCCCAGATCCAAAGTGTGGTTGATGTACTTCATTTGGTACTGGTACGGTTTTTTGTCGTGATCATTCCCCTTTTCACAATAGTTAATAAGTTCCGACATAAAGGATCCCACAGCCGGGGCGTTTTTGTACTGGTTTCCGCTGGTGCCGATGGCCAGATAAAATCCCGGCAGGTTTGATTTGTCGTAAATCGGGTACCAGTCGTCAGACAGATCATAAAGATCCACCAGCCCCCGGGGCTGATTGGGGATTGTCAGATCCGGCAGCCGCATCGCTTCGCGGTATGCCTGGGTGATGTTCTGATCGGTGAATTCGGTGTTGTAATTATCCGGGTCCACATATTCCAAAGGATCACATTTTGGTTCCTCACTGCCGATCAGAAAATGGTTCCCGGTTTCCGGACGGGTGTAAACACCGGTGTCGCCGTCCGAGGTAATAACCCCTGATGTTTCCCAGTCAACACCCTCGGGACTGGGGACATGTGACACTTCCACACGCAGCGCCTTTGTTTTGATGTTCATCTGATCTTCAATGCCGGCCATTTGATTAATCTGGCTGGAGTGGGGACCTGCCACATTAATGACCACGGGGGCATGGATCAGGGTGCCGTCCTCTACCTCAATCCCTGAAACCCGTCCGTCACTTTTAAGGATATCGGTGACGCGCGTATTAAACAGAAAATCCCCGCCGATTTTTCTGACCGCCATCTCCACATTGTGCGTGGATAGCTTTGGGTCACTCACGTAACCTGACTCCGGCACATACAGGGCTCCGGTGACATTTTTATGGGACGGTTCGCCGAAATCGGAGGCATCCATCCGTTTTTGCGGATGAAATGAGCGAATATCGGGATTGGGAAGGTAATCTTTTATAGCATCCGGTGCGATATCCAGATATCCGACCCCGAGGGCATCAAGAGATTTTTTAACCTTTGAAAGATTTTGGTTCAGCTCTGTTTTAAAGACCAGGGCTCCGGTATTCTTGTAAAAGGCCATACCGTCCGGGTCCAAAACATCGAGATACCTTGTCCAGTCCAGCCAGTAATAGTAGCCCTCTCTTGCCAGAGCCACCCCCTCAGGAGATGAGTAGTACAGCCGGATAATAGCACAGCTTCCGGCTGTAGATCCGAAGCCCGAGCCGCTGAGCTTGTCCACATTCAGGGTTTTATAGCCCTTTTGGGCCAGTTCAAAGGAGATGCAATTTCCGATGATGCCTGCGCCTATGATAATGGCATCATATTTTTTTTCAGTCATCTGTTCTGCTCCAAAAAAAATTTTATTAAATCAGGTGTACTTAAAATTTATTAAATGGAAATTTCCATTTCCAGACAGCCAACGGCTAAACGCTGCCAGCCTGCCCAAAGGGCATTATTTTTCCTTCTCTTTTTTTAACAGGATCTCTTTTTCCCCCTCCCTTGTCAGCCGCTCCAGCTCAGTCATTACCTTGTCGGAAAGCGGCTGGGGTTTGTGGGTATCACAGATATGGGTGATCTCTTCTTTAACCCGGTCAGCCATAGTGGGCTGGCCTGCCGTTTTCCATGCATCAATTGTCTGGCGGTTTAACAGGTTTGCAGTCCAGAGTTCTTCCTTGAAATGGTCCATGGTGTGCTGTTGGACCAGGAAATGTCCCCCGGGGCCGACATCTTCGATGATCTGTCTGGCCAGGGTTTCCTTTGTCACGTTAATGCCTTCAACAAACCGTTTGGTCATCCCAACCACTTCGTTACCCATGACCAGCTGCTCTAAAGAGCAGGCCATTCCGGCAGCCATGTATCCCACATCATGGATCAGGTTGAGCCCGGACAACCCCTGGCTTAGAATTGAAAACGCGCTTTCGATACCGGCCTGGGCATCCAGGCATTTTGAATCGGTGGCACCGGCAAGTCCCCAGGTGGGCAGATTAAACGACTGGGCCACCTCGGCCTGGGCTGCCAGGGCCAGGTTGTTTTCCGGCGCCCCCATGGCCATCAGGGCCGTCCGCATATCTAAGATACCGACATTTCCGCTCATAGCGACAGGACAACCTTCTTTCCTCAACTGGGCAATGGTGATGTGAATCAAGGATTCTGCCGTAATCTGGGAGATCAGACCTGCCAGGGTGACGGGACCTGTGGCACCTGCCTGAACCGTAGACCCCGGCAGCTGTGGCATAAACCGGTCAGCTGCCACAAAAATCCGTTCAATCACCTCGTTGGGAAAAAATAGAGGAGCAATGGCCTCAGGGTAGGCAATGATAAAAGGTTTTTCTCTTAAATTATCCATTCCCCCGGCAATCACGGCAGCCATCTCATATACATATTCGCAACCCAGGGCCGTGTATCCGATAAAAACGGAGGGTTTGGTGGTGTTGGCAACCATGGCCGGAAACTCATGAACTTCAGCCGCATCACCCGGCACGTCCTGGGCGGTTCCCATGGGCATGACAAAATCAATACCGTCTAATGCGTCCGCCACCTTTGCGCCCAGTTCAATATCGTTAATGGTGGTGTCGCGGATCTCCCCGGTAAATGCATCCCGGGTAAAGGGGGATGCCGTTGATGTGCCGTAATGGCTTTTTTCTCCTTCCACTTCAAGCGCCCGTTTCCCGGTCCGGTCATAAATGGTCCACCCCTGGGGGGCAGTTGTGAGGCACTTTTGGACAATGTATTTCGGGATTTTGATATTGTTTCCCTTAACCCAGGCGCCAGCCTGTTTCATCATTTTATGAACGGTTTTGTGTTCGCATTTGAATCCGACTTTTTCTATGATATCAAACGCTGCCTGACGGATTTCCCAGATCTGGTCGTCTGTCAGAATTTTCATACCGACCGATCTGGTTTGTATATTTGAAGACTGAATCAAGGTATTTTCTCCTCCCAATAAAATTAAACTGGTAAATTAAGCTGGTTTTCAAGCCGGCACAGGCGGAATCCCTTTTTTGTCCCATCCCATGGCGGCGTAATATTCCTGTACCATTGTTTCAAGATTTTCCTTTGTAAGCCCCTGTGGGTCGTCAGCGTTAAAAAACATCCGGGGCAGGGTGTCTTCGATCTTTTTTGGCGCATGTTTGATATTGAAATGTTTTTCCAATGCGGCTATTTTTTCTCCTGCGGCCAGAAGATCCGTATATTCCAGGTCAAGGCCGGTCAGACCGTTGATTAATTCAACTTCATCTTTAAGATTAAAAGAGCGCAGCAGAGAGAATACGGGAACTTTGCAAAGCCCTAAAGAGTCCACCATGATATTTGTGATCACCGCCTTTTTAATCAATGCGCCTTTTGCGGCAGTGGATTTAATATTGACAGCCTGCCGGGTTCCGAACTCTTTTTCGGCCTGTGCCTGTGTCATGCTGTACTCAAGGGAAGCATACACATTGTTGTAATCACCGCCGCGGCTGGATACGGCATAGCCAAGCGCCGTTCCCATGATGGTCGAAGGGTGATAGGCCGTCAGTTCCAGGTCCTTGACATGGGCTGCAAACTTTACAGATTCCCTGCCGAAAACTTCGGCAGCCCTTTTAACCCCCAGGCGCAAAACTTTACCCAGCCCCTTGTTGTCAATCATCTGGTGAAGAAGCGTTTCCATAACCGCTGCATTTCCCCAGGAAAGGTCAAGGCCCTTTGCAAGATTTTCAGGCAGGATCTTTTTGTCAAACAGATCCATGGCAAAGGCGATCACCGTTGCCGCAGATGTGCTGTCCAGTCCCAGGCGGGTGCAAAGGTTGTCCAGGCGGACAATTTTTTTGATGTCATTCAGACCGCATTTGGGTCCCAGGTTGATCATGGGTTCAAATTCCGGGCGGGTGGAATTTGTTTTGGAACCCTTTTTTTGCAGGTCAAGTTCGGCCTTGCACTGGACAGGGCAACGGAAACAACCATTGGATTTAACGATATTGTTTTCAAGTGCTCTGCCGTCCACCCGGTTAACATTCTCAACGCTGGTCTCACTATAGTTTTTGCTGCCCATGATACCGAAATCATTGGCCCACTTAACATATCCGGCACTGCCGAATTTTGAAAATGTCTGGAATTCAGGGGCGTTCCTTATTTTTGTGACATAGGACTGGACCGCTTTTTTCTGGTTTTGCCGAATTGCTGGAAAGTGCTTGAAATCTCCTTTGTCGATCACCACGGCCTTGAGGTTCTTGGATCCCATGACGGCGCCCATGCCTGTTCTCCCGGCAGCATGGTCTTTTTCATTGATAATGGCGGCAAATCCGATTTTGTTTTCACCGCCCGGCCCGATGGTCAGGATCTTCAGACTTTTATTGTCATGGGATTGTTTAATTCTCTTTTGGGTTTCAAAAGTGTCGTGGCCCCAGACGGCAGAGGCATCCTTTATATGAGCACCGTTGGAATCAATAGAAAGATACACCGGTTTTTTAGATTTTCCGGTGATGATAAGTGCGGCAATATTTAAAGACCTGAGCCAGGCACCGGCATACCCGCCGATGTTTGAACTTCCCAAAATGTTGGTCAGCGGAGACAGGGCATTGATATGAAGCCTTGCCGATCCCGGGGCAGCGGAGCCGGTGAGAAACCCACATGAAATCATCAGTATGTTTTCCGGAGATAATGGATCAATACCGGTCTTAAGATGGTGATACAGATACCAGATATTAAATCCTCTTCCCCCGAAATATTCGATAGCTTTGTCAGGGAATCCGGAGAATGAACACGTGCCTGAATTCAAGTCAACCTTAAGACATTGTCCGAATTGTTTTATTGAACTCATGGTACATCTCCATCCACGGGTACTGCCTGTTACAATAGTTGGAAACCTATTTGAAAATCATAACTATTGTTCGTCTAAAAACCATTGTTCATTCTGTATCATGTCATGTGGTTATCATCAATAGCATATGTAATAAATATTACAACTTAATGTTTGAATATTATTAATTGTGATAGTAAATATATCAATTTTAATAAATTGATATATCAGATAGGGTTATTTTTCAAGCCTCTCAATGACCCTTTTCTTTTCTTGTTTTTATATCCACACATACCGGTGGCAAAGCTGATCAGGGAGGAGCAATGACGATGCACCATAGTTTTTCGATACCGACCACCTCTAATCAGTACCTTTTGTTTCGATTCTTGCGCCTTGAACCCAAAATAAATTTCTAATTTTTTGAGGCACCCATAGTATTTTGCGGGTTCCGGCGATTCATAACTTGACATCAAAACAGGTTAGGGGCATTCTCAATAACAATCCATGTTGTTGATTTTTGACCAATAAGGTTTACGTGAAATAAATATGACATTGAATCACCCATGCATAATATGAAATCATATACAAACGAAATTGTCTCACTGACCATGGACCTGATCCGTTTCAAAACAATGGCTCACGATCATGGACAACTGGATCAATGTACCCGGTACATTGAGTCGTATCTGGAAAAGGCCGGGATTGCATACTCACGGCAGGGTATCGACAATGCACCGTCCATACTGGTGGTACCGGATCCGGAGGTTAAGAGATTTCCAGTCCTGCTGATGTCGCACATTGATGTGGTGGCTGCACCGGATACTCTTTTTGAACCCAGGATAGAGGATTTAAAATTATACGGCAGGGGAAGTGCTGATGATAAGTATGCTGTGGCTTTAAGCCTTGTCCTGATGAAGAACCTCATGGCCCGCCTGAGAGCTGCGGGCAGGGGCCAGAAAGACCTGACGTTTGGAATTTTAATAACCGGGGACGAGGAGACCGGCGGGCAGAACGGGGCCGCAAAACTGCTTGGGGGAATCTGTCCTGATTTTTCAATTGCACTTGACGGCGGCAGCCCCAATGAGGTCATTACCCGCGAGAAAGGTGTTTTACGATTAAAGCTGGAATCCTTTGGCAAATCCTGTCACGGGGCGCGGCCCTGGCTGGGGGAAAATGCCATACAAGGTCTGTTTAAAGATTATTCAGTGATACAGACCTTTTTTAACAAGACCGCAAAAGGCAACTGGCACAGGACCATCAATCCGGCCATTGTGAAAGGCGGTACCGTGATCAACCAGGTGCCGGATTATTGTCAGATGCAGTTTGATATACGATATACGGAAAACGACGATATTGATGCCCTGGTTACGCAGATGAAAGCAAAGATTAACGGAACCTTGACAATCCAGTCAAAAGAACCGGTCTTCGTCACAGAACCCTGCAAAAATCTTGACCGGCTGCTGGCTCTTGATAAGGATATGAAAACCGGTTTTGAACATGGCGCCAGTGATGCAAGATTCTTGATGAATTTCGGGCTTACCGGCGTTGTATGGGGGGCTCAGGGCAATTTAAGCCATCATTCGGAAAACGAACATGTGCAGATTGATTCCATTGAACTGCTCTATGATCGCCTGGAACGCTTTCTTGATCTGACCTGATAGAAATATTTAGTAATTGTCAATCTAATAAACTGATCTTTGGTATTATCTTTGACAAGTCGTTGAAACATTGTTATGGAATTTCATTGTCTGTCCATTAGTTCAAATTGTCTTTTTAAATTTATTGATTAAAGGAGGAAGGATGAAAAAATTAGGGGTATTGGCAGTACTATTAGTATTCATGGTTACCGGAATCGGTTTTGCCGCTCCCAAACAGGGCGGCACGTTTGTTTTTGGCAGGGGAGGGGATACCGTGGGGCTGGACCCTGCGTATGAAACCGACGGCAATTCATTTATGATTTGCGATAATATTTATGAAGCACTGGTTTTTTATCAGGACGAATCTACCGAGCTTGAACCGGGGCTTGCTGAATCATGGAAAATTTCTTCAGACGGACTTACCTACACGTTCAACCTGCGTAAAGGGGTAAAATTTCACGATGGTACCGCGTTTAATGCGGATGCGGTTGTATTCTCCATCGGCCGGATGATGAAAGAACGCAAGCTGAAATATTTTGGCAAAGGCTACACCATTCCGGAACAGGACAGAACCCCGGAATACTGGGCCATGATGGAAATGGACGATACCATCGCTGCCATCGAAGCCACCGGGGAATATATGGTTGTATTCAAACTCAAACGCAAAGAAGGTCCTTTTTTAACCAATATGGGAATGGATTTCGCCGATATCATAAGTCCTACGGCATTTTTGAAAAGCCCGAAGGAATTTTTAAGGCAGCCCGTGGGCACCGGTCCTTTCCAGTTTGTTTCCTGGGTCAAGGACGACAAGATTGTTCTTAAAAAATTTACTGACTACTGGGACAAAAAGGGCGGACCCTACCTGGACAAGGTTATTTTCCGGGCAATCCCTGAAAATTCAGTACGGTTTCTGGAGCTTAAAACCGGAACCATCAATGTCTGCCAGTTCCCGAATCCTGCAGACATCCCGCTGGCGAAAAAGGATAAAAATCTCCAGATCATCGCCCAGCCGGGTATGAACGTGGGGTATCTGTCTTTCAACCATACCAAGGAGCCGTGGAAAAGCAACAGACACCTGAGAAAGGCCATTGCTCATGCCATTAACAGGAAAGCCATTGTTGACAATATCTACCGCGGGATGGGCCAGTTGGCCGCCAATCCGATCCCCCCGACGCTGATGGGGTACAACAAGGATGTTCCCGGTTATAAATATGATGTGGAAATGGCTAAAAAAGAGCTTGAGAAAGCTGGGTTTAAAGACGGCAAAGGGCTGGATGAGATCACCCTGTGGTCCATGCCTGTGCCCCGTCCTTACAACCCGGAAGGGCAAAAAATCGGTGTGGCTATGGCGGCGGACCTGAAAAAGGTCGGGATCACTGCCAGGATCGTCAGTTATGACTGGGGTACCTATCTGAGTAAACAGCGCCAGCAGCCTGATGACATGGATCTGTTCCAGCTTGGCTGGACCGGTGACAACGGTGACCCGGACAATTTCCTTGCGGTTCTGTTTGACGGCATGGCATCTCCTTCGGTGCGCACCCAGTGGCACAACCAGCAGTATCATGATCTGATGATCAAAGGAAAAACCTCCATTGATCAGGCGGAACGTGCGGTCATCTACAAGGACGCGCTCCAGTTGATTTTCGACGAAGTCGCGGTCATTCCGGTAGCCCATTCAACGGTTATCTGGCCGGCAACGAAAAACGTAAAGAATTTCAAACTGCATCCCACCGGAAGCGTCAGACTGAAAAACGTCTATTTTGAATAAATAACCCCAAGAAAGGAAAGAGAGCGATCATTCGCTCTCTTTCCTATTGCGAAAGTTTAGATGATATTATGTTTGCTTATATCGTTCGACGAATAGGGATTCTTGTGCCAACCCTGCTGGGGGTCTCATTAATCGTTTTTTTAATGCTGCGGCTGACCCCGGGGGATCCGGCAGAATTGATCCTGGGGGAACGGGCCACTGAAAAGACCCTTCAGCAAGTCAGAGAGCATCTGGGACTGAACGAGCCGTTGTATGTCCAGTACGGCATGTTTATGAAGCGTTTAATGAAAGGCGACCTGGGAGAGACCATCTTTACCCGGCAAAAAGTATGGATTGAGATCAAGCAGCGGTTTCCGGCAACCATGGAATTGTCAGTGTGTGCGCTGGCCATCTCTTGTGTCGTCGGCATTGTTCTAGGGATTATTTCAGCCACAAAGCAGTATTCCGTGTTCGACTACTTGAGCATGCTCGGCGCCTTAACCGGCGTCAGCATGCCGATATTCTGGCTGGGTCTGGTAATGATGCTCGTTTTCAGTGTGAATCTTGGATGGATGCCCATTTCCGGCAGACTTTCGGTTTCCACGGAGTTGCAGGTGATCACTAATTTTTATGTGATTGATTCCATATTGACCAAAGATTGGGTGGCGTTCAAAGACACCGTCTGGCACCTGATTATGCCGGCGGTGACCTTAAGTACCATTCCCACGGCCATCATTGCCAGGATGACGCGGTCCAGTATGCTTGAGGTGCTGCGCCAGGATTATATCAAAACGGCCAAGGCAAAAGGGCTTTCAAAGTTCAAGGTGGTATACAAGCATGCCCTTCGAAACGCATTGATACCCGTGGTAACCACCATTGGTCTCCAGTTCGGGGTACTCTTGTGCGGGGCCATCCTGACTGAGACTATTTTTGCCTGGCCCGGAGTGGGCAAATGGATGTATGAGGCGGTCATGCAAAGAGATTATATGGTGATCCAGGGAGGAACCCTGATTATTGCCACCATATTTATTGTGATTAATCTTTTTGTGGATCTGCTGTACGCTATGATTAATCCCAAGATAAGCATCCGATAATTGTTGAGACTTGAATTTATGACACAGATAAAAAAAGATCCCCTGGACCGGCATCCGACTCTGGAACAGCTCAGTCAGTTGTGGCGCAATAAAACGGCTGTGGCTGGGCTGATTATTATTATTATTTTTATTTTTGCAGCTTTGTTTGCCAATTTGATCAGTCCGCATGATCCGTTGGAGACATCGCTTTATGATCAGCTTCAACCGCCGGTCTGGTATGAGGGCGGCACCAGCAAACACCTTCTGGGGACCGATGACCTGGGACGGGATATCCTTTCCCGGCTGATTTACGGGGCACGGGTATCTTTGCTGGTTTCCGTGATTTCGGTGAGCCTGGCATTTGTATTTGGGACCGCCCTCGGGTCAATATCCGGATATAAAAAAGGAAGGCTGGATAATATTCTCATGCGGATTATGGATATCATCCTGTCATTCCCCTATATTTTGCTGGCCATTGTGATTGTGGCCTATCTGGGGCCAAGTCTCACCAATGCGATGATCGCCATCGGGATCACCTATGTACCCAGATTTGCCCGGATTGTCAGGGGAAGTGTGCTCGAAGAGTGTGAAAAGGACTATGTGACGGCGGCAAGAGCAGTGGGGGCCAATGAGTTTCGGATCATTTTTTTTGCCATTCTGCCAAATTGTCTGGGACCTCTGATCGTCCAGACCACCCTCTCCTTTGCAAGTGCTATTCTTGATGCGGCTGCCCTAAGCTTTTTAGGGCTGGGCGCCCAGCCGCCCACACCGGAGTGGGGGGCCATGATCGCCCAGAGCCGGGCGCTGATTTTAAGGGCCTCATGGGTGATGACCCTGCCGGGACTTGCGATCCTTTTCGCGGTACTGGGATTCAATCTTCTGGGTGACGGGTTAAGGGACGCCCTGGATCCGAGGCTACGGGATTAATAATATGAACCAGACACCACTTGTTGATATTCAACATCTGAAAACATACTTTTTTGTGCGGGACCAGGTGGCACGCGCCGTGGACAATGTCAGCCTTGAAATAGGGGCAGGCGAGACCCTGGGGCTTGTCGGCGAGTCCGGGTGTGGAAAAAGTGTGACCGCCCACTCCATTATGCGTTTGATTCCGGAACCGCCGGGGAAAATCGTTGACGGGTCCATCATGTTTGAAAACCAGGATATTGTTACCCTGTCTGAAAAGCAGATGCGGCAGATCCGGGGCAATAAGATCAGCATGATTTTCCAGGAACCCATGACATCCTTGAACCCGGTATTTACAGTAGGAGACCAGGTCGCTGAAGTGATCCGGCTGCACAAGCGGATTTCAAAATCCGATCTGCGGGACCGGGTGATTGAAATGTTTCGCCTGGTGGGAATTCCGGAAGCTGCCACACGGCTGGATGAATATCCCCACCAGATGAGCGGCGGCATGCGCCAGCGGGTGATGATTGCCATGGCCCTGGCGTGCAACCCGCGTCTCATGATCGCCGATGAGCCGACCACGGCACTGGATGTGACCATCCAGGCCCAGATACTGGATTTGATGAATAATCTGAAATCGGAAACCGGTGCGGCCATTTTATTTATTACCCATGATCTGGGGGTTATTGCAGAGATGGCGCAGAAGGTGGCGGTGATGTATGCCGGCAGAATTGTCGAACACACCGATGTGAAACGGTTGTTTTCACATCCTGAGCACCCCTATACCATCGGGTTGATGGAGTCCATTCCCGTGTTTGGAAAAAATATTGAGAAAGAACGGTTGAAAACCATTAAAGGAACGGTTCCCTCCCTGTTTAATCTCCCAGAGGGTTGCAGCTTTTCAAACCGTTGCCCGGATGCGTTTGACGATTGCAGGAAAACAACCCCCGGCTTCTACGCAACCAGTGATAATCATTTTGTACGGTGTTTAAAATATGCATGATTCAATAGAGAAACAGCCCGAGATTCAGCAGCCACTGCTTCGTGTCGATAACCTGGTGAAATATTATCCCATCACCGGTGGTATCCTTCTTCGGGAAGTTGCTTCGGTCAAGGCTGTGGACGATGTCAGCTTTTCCATTCGCAAAGGGGAGACCCTGGGGCTGGTTGGTGAATCCGGGTGTGGGAAGTCCACCCTGGGCCGGTCTATCCTTAAACTTGAAGAGTCAACATCCGGGAAAATATTTTTTCAGGGCAAAGAGATCCAGGATTATAATGCCGACCAGATGCGGCCGCTCCGGAAGAAAATGCAGATTATTTTCCAGGACCCTTTTTCGTCCTTGAATCCACGAAAAACCATATCCCAGATTATCGGGGAACCTTTGCTGATTTACGGGATGAAAAGCCGGCGGGAAAGGGACGGCCATGTGGCCCGTATCCTTGAAACCGTAGGGCTTGGCAGGGAACATATGCGGCGCTATCCCCACCAGTTTTCAGGTGGTCAGCGCCAGCGGATCGGTGTGGCCCGGGCCATTGCCCTGAATCCGGAGTTTATTGTCTGTGATGAAGCGGTTTCCGCTCTGGACGTGTCCATACAGGCACAGGTAATCAACCTTTTAAAGGATCTGCAAGCAGAGTTCAACCTGACCTATCTGTTTATTTCTCACGACCTGCATGTGGTGGAGTATGTCAGTGACCGGGTGGCGGTGATGTATCTGGGGAAGATTGTTGAGTTTGCCGATGCCAAAGATTTGTATGTTAGTCCAAAACATCCGTATACCAAGGCATTACTGGCTTCATCGCCCATGCCGGATCCCAATTATAAACGAAGTGCCAAACCGCTGACAGGGGATGTGCCAAGCCCGATAAATCCACCTGAAGGCTGCCGGTTTCATACACGCTGCCCAATCAAACAGGATGTCTGCATGCAGCAGGAACCGGGCTTAAAAGAATATCACAGCGGTCATTTTGCAGCCTGTTTTTTTGCATCTTAATCCACAAATCTGAAAAAACGTGAACATGAAAACATCAGGGCGTTTTATGATTCGCCAAAAGCTCTATTCCATCGGCCCGGATGAATTGATAGCAAAAACCGCATACCATCATCAAACGGTGGATACTGCCCTGTGCGATACTCTTTTTGCAAAAAGGGCAATGATACGTTTTAAAGGCTGGGTTGTGCTCGACCGGAGGAACGGAAGGGAATTTGGTAAATACCTTTTTCTGCCCTGATTTAAGGTTAGGCATCAGTTGGTTACTCCTGTATTTTATCTGTAGATCTTAATTCTCGTCTGCCGATTTAACAACAACAGGATTTTCATATTCATTCCAGTTGGCCAGCTCTTCATCGGTCGGGCTTCTCAGTTTCCCCCTGGCAATAGGTGCTTTTTGGGTCGCCGGCACCCCCTGTAGATCATCTGATAAATAACCGGAAAGATGGCGTGTCGCCCGCGATTCAAAGCTTACCACATTGCTTGCAGGGTCCGGTTTAATGGGGGAGCGGGGCATCTTATGTTTCGGGACAAGCCGGTGGGTTGTCAACAACTGTTTAATGGCCTGGATTTCATTCATCAGTCCTTCCAGTTTGTTTTCAATACCGGCAAGGGAGTGGGGGCCGGCTGAATTATCTTCAGTGGCTGTTGCCTTTTCCGGATGGCCGTCTTTAGTTTTATCCTGGATTTTTTCAATGAATGAAATACATTTGCCCCAGAACATTTCAATGGGCATATCTGAGGCAAACCCTGAATCATTGATGATTTTGTCGGTCATGGACAGAATACATTTTGATGCGACAGAGTCGGGAAACATCATGAAAAACGGTGTCTGGGAGAGAACAGCGGTCTGGACATTTTTATCTTTGGCCATGATCCCTAAAGGTTCAACATCGATACTAAGAAACCGATCTGCGGTCTTTTTCAACTGGTTGTATGCTTTTCGTGCGGCATGACCGGATTTTACCTGGTTGATAATGATTTTAACCGGGCCGCTATATTTGTATTTTGATAATACCTTGAGCATGGCGTAGGCATCGGTTAAAGATGTGGGTTCTGTTGTTGCCACAAGAACAATTTCGTGGGAGGACATGCAAAAGGAGACGACTTGTGAGGATATGCCGGCAGAAGTGTCGAAGATGAAAAAATCGTAATCTTCCAGATCGAGGAAGGTGCTGATCAGTGTGGCGGTCTGTGTCCGGGTCAGATCGGCTATTTTTTCCACACCGTTGCTCCCGGGGATGATGTCGATCCCCTGGTAGTCTTTGATCAGAATCTCTTTAATGCCGAATTGTCCGTTGATGACCGCTTCAAGATCTTTTTTGGGATAAATGCCGGTGAGGATGCTGACATTGGCAAGCCCCAGATCCGCATCAAACAAGCAGACTTTAAATCCCTGTGAAGCAAGGGACAGGGATAAATTTAAACTGACGCTGGTCTTGCCTACACCGCCTTTGCCGCTGGTAATGGTAATAATTCTGGCCATCATTCACCACCTGTAAATATTGTTTTTTGATACGAATGTGCATTATCCCAGCAATTCAGACGAAAAAAGCAGATGCAGGGTGTGATTTGGAAAGCACCTGTTCAGAATCATATTTCGTAATGAATTTATGTCCGTATGGCAGAATACTGTGTAACTGTCTGGATATTGTGGATAATATGAAAATATCATACCGGGTTGGGAGGGTTTTGTAAAGTGAAAAGAGCAGTTACGATTTCGTGGGCAACCCGTTTTTTGTGGAAAAGGGGGTGGCGTTACAGCTTGGGTTCAAGCTGCTTGAGTCCGGTCAGGGCCAGTGTGTGTGTGGTATTGCACTGAAGCGGAGATATGGAAATATAGTTGTCGGACAGGGCATGCGTGTCACTGTTTTTCCCGGGTTTCGGATGACTGGCAGGCCCGTACCAGAAATAGCTGCGGCCTCTGGGATCGGTTTTTTTTATAAAATTTTTGGAAACATTGTTCTCTGCCTGATGGGTAAATTTGACTCCCCGGCAATTTTCAATATGATTATCCGGCCCGTTAATATTTAAAAATGTTCCCGCCGGAAGGTCAAATTGACCGATTTTGGGTATTAACGCATCAATAAAATCGGCCATCCCTTTGAAATCAAGACATTTTTTTTGGCGGATTTCAAGGGAAACCGCCATGCCGAAAATACCGTTGAAGACCGCTTCTCTTGCCGCAGCAGCCGTACCGGAGTAATTGATATTGACGCCCGTGTTGCTACCGGGGTTAATCCCGGCAATCACCACGTGGGGCGGTTTTTCGCACAGTTCGAACAAGGCCAGCTTGACGCAATCGGCGGGTGTACCGTTCACGGCGAACCCGTCATGGCCGCAGCTGGTTTTAATTTGTGTAATCCGTAACGGGCAGTTCAGGCCGATACCGTGCCCCACGGCACTTTTCTCCCTGTCAGGCGCAACCAGTGTAAGGTCATGTTTTGGGTGCAGGGCATCGTATAACGCCATAATCCCGGGGGCATCATATCCGTCATCATTCGTGAGCAATATCCTCATCTGTTTCCTTCTTGATGATCATTTTTTAATCAAATAAAAAGGAACAATAGTATGAATTCTTTTCTTTTTCAATAAGCCCTGGAAAAACAATGCCGGTGATTTGCCACTACAGCCGGGAAAAAGATCATGTTAAACAGGAGTAATAAATTGTTTGTAAAATGAGAACCAAATGAAATAATTATTAGATAAATTAATAATTAAATATTTTTATATAAAAATATTAAGTTGACATTAATTTTCTTTCAAGATAAGTGACAAACAGTTCACTTATTTTTACAACGGCGTAAAAATTAAGTCTAAAAGACAAAGGTGTCTGACCTCAATTTCTGATTTGAGGCGGCGCCTTTTTTTGTTTCAGGAATTCATTTCAACGAAGAAATGAAAATCTAATATTTTGAATGGTTGTTAAAAGGAGATCATGAGATGGAAATGAGATTTTCAAAAGGAAATGATGCCCTGGGAACGAAAAACCGGGGAAATGCATGTGAATCAAGTCTGTGTACCCTGTGCCGGGCGGACTGCAAAGGAAAGTGCGAAACCTGGCTCTCTTCCATGGTAGGACGAAAATTGCTTTATCCAAGATCCTTCGGCCTTGTTACTGCCGGTGCAAATAACACGACCCATATGGGCGTATCCTATAATTCATTAAGGATTCAGGGATATGCATACGGATCAAGCGGACTGACAGGGGATATGACGGACAGCCCGGATGATTGCATATTTCCAAACGTCAGCCTGAAAACCGAGTTTGGCAACCGGGTAAAGACCAAGATCCGCATGCCGATGATGACTGGGGCTTTAGGCTCAACCTTTATTGCGGAAAAATATTGGGATTCCTTTGCCATTGGCGGCGCATTGATCGGTATTCCTGTGGTTATCGGGGAAAATGTGGTTGGCGTTGACAGAAATTCAAAGATCAGTCCCCAGGAAGATAAAAAAGGGAAGATCGTCAGTGCACCGGAACTTGACCGCAGAATTGGCACCTATTTAAAATATTATGACGGATACGGGGCCATTATTGTTCAGCTTAATGTTGAGGACACCCGCAATGGTGTGGCCGAATATGTTGTGGATAAATACGGCGACAAATGCATTATTGAGCTTAAATGGGGTCAGGGGGCCAAAAATATCGGTGGTGAAATCCAGGTGAGAAGTATTGATTACGCCATGTTCCTCAAAAAGAGAGGATATGTTGTGGATCCGGATCCGACCCTGCCGGAAGTCCAGCAGGGTTTTGAACAGGGCGCTATCAAATCATTTGCCCGCCACAGCCGTCTGGGAGGCACCAATTTAAGCAGCGTTAACCAGGTGCAGGAAGATTTCATGAACAGTGTTGAGTATCTGCGCGGGATTGGATTCGATAGGATTACCCTGAAAACCGGATCCTATGGCATGGAAGAGCTGGCCATGGCCATCAAGTTTGCAACAGATGCCGAGCTGGATCTATTGACCATTGACGGTTCCGGCGGCGGTACCGGGATGAGCCCCTGGAATATGATGCAAAGCTGGGGTGTCCCATCCATTAATCTGCATGCCAAAGCCCATGAATATGCGGGCATTCTTTCAGCAAAAGGACGCAATGTTGTGGATATGTCTTTTGCCGGCGGATTTGCGCTGGAAGATCATATTTTTAAAGCCCTGGCTCTGGGAGCACCCTATACAAAACTGATCTGCATGGGCCGTGCCATCATGATTCCCGGATTTTTAGGATCCAATATCGAAGGTGCTATCTATCCTGAAAGACGGGCGGAAGTTAACGGCAACTGGAATGAGCTGCCCAAGACAGTTCTGGAAAACGGCAAGACCGCAGATGAAATTTTTGCCGGTTATCATGACCTTGAAAAGAAAATAGGTAAGGACGAATTGAAAAAGGTGCCTTACGGTGCCATTGCATTTTATACCCAGGCCGATAAGCTTGCCTGCGGTCTGCAGCAGTTGATGGCCGGCGCACGTAAATTTTCATTGGATCAGATTACGCGCCATGAAATTTTTTCAGGGAACAGGGAAACCGCTGTTGAAACCGGTATCCCCCATGTATCTGATGTGAATAATGAAAGTGCCAAGAAAATATTGAACTCTTAATCCGGATGAGCCACATCCCGAATGCTCAGGCAACTTAAGGTTGACGAAGCATTCGGGATGCTCTGTAAAAGGAGGAAAATTTACCCGCAGCATTCAGCATTTTTTTAAAAGCATTTTTAAAAAGCACTTTGGGTCCGTGTCCAAAATCAGCGGGACTGACGGAAGAGGTGTTATTAAATCGGCTTTTGGTTGCATGTTGCAACCTGAAAAATGCAGTTTTAAAAAAGGTCACTCCAAAGATTGAACAGCTAAGGATCGGCTATAAAATTACTTAGGGGCAAAGCTGTGCATTGCCTTACTTGAACTTTTGCTTTCAAAATGCCCAGGTTTTTTAAGGGCTTTAGGAAACAATTTAGATCAAGTTATTTTGTAACGATTCCAAATGTCCTTAAAGGTGAATCTTCTGAGAGTTGTCCGGATTTAAGTTGGAGCTCCCCTCCAACGATAAAATCGCCTGGTGACGAAAGAAACCAGGCGATTTTATTTTATTCTCACCCATGCAAGAACAGCCGGCTCATCTGTTTTGTTAAACCACAGGCTCGGGCTTTCGGATTTTAAATATACTGTGTCCCCGGGGCTAAGATGGCGGTGCTGTTCCTGGCAGATCATCTCTATCTGCCCGGTTAAAACAAACCCGGCCTCTTCCCCCTTGTGCTTTAAAAAGTGTGAGGACAGTTTTTCACCCGGTAGAATCGTTATCTGGAGCAGATCAACCTTGCCATTCAGATCAAAGGGGGTCAATTGCTTTATTTCAATCTTATCTTTATTGCCGTTTGCCGCTTGAATAATATTGGCATCCATTTCATGGAAGACAATTTTCTGACAATCAGCAGCCTGTTTGAAAAAAGATTCAACATTCACAGACAGGTGATCGGCAATATTATAAAGAGCCGGAATGGAGGGAAAAACCTGGTTGCTTTCAATCTGGGAAATATTGCTGGGGGTCACACCCACCAGAGCAGATAACTCTTTTTGTGACATGCCCTGGTTTTTTCGAAAGGCCTTAATGGCCGATCCAAGATCATAAAGGGTGTTTTTATTTTTTTTGCCTTCTATGACCAGGTCATTGTTTTCCAGGGTATAGAAAAAAGATTTTCCCAGGGCTTTGGGAGATCTGTTTTCGGCTTTCAGCAGCTGGATACGGGTTTTGCCCTGCTCAATAGACAGGGAGACTGCAACCTGGGCCACCTGGTTGATGTGGGCTTTGAGGCGGTCTGAATGGGCCTGTTTCTCTATGATCCAGAAAGCAATGGTGTCCAGTTCATATAATTGCGGGCAGGTATGGGAATAAAAGCGCAGAATATGATCTTCTCCTCCCCATAAATCCGCCATGCCGGTTAAACTCTCAAAAACAAACCTCACATCACCGGACAGAGTCTTGTGTAGGCCCAGAACAGCATCGGTAACGGCCTGCGGTATTTCCGGCTGGGTAACTTTAATAACCTGGTAGGGCCACTGGGCCCCGTCTTTTTCATAAAATTTATTAAAAATCTGGGCTTTGTCGCCTTTTCCGTTTGTAAAACAGTCCAGAATAGTCAACTGCTGATTCTCAGCCAGCAACCCGAGTTTTTCAATTAGATTTTTTGGGGAACGGTCAAAAGAGACATAAATAATCGGTTTGTTCTGTTTTTGAGATTCGGCGATAAATCGTAAACAAAAAGGGGCCGCAAGACTGCCGGCATCATCATACCAAACCACATTATCACCGATAAAAAGCCCGTTCAGCAATCGGTTCAGCCCATTAATACCCGAAGATATTTTTTTCTTTTTGTTTGTCATACTACCTTTGCATCTCCTCTTTGGTCGATTCTGCCGGAATTGTAAAATGCCATTGATATTGAGCGTTTATAAGGAGAATGTCAATTGAAAATGATATTTTTAATTTGACACAAAATCGTGGCTCAGTTAAATTATAAAAATCTATAACACTGATTCAATCACTCAATAATTGGTCGACAGTAGTGTAATCCGTGTATCTGTAATGTGCAGACACTTCTACAATGCTGTCCTTCCATAATGCAGTTACAGGGGGCGTATCTTGAAAATACGAATTCTAACATTTTTTTGTTTTTCCATGGTACTGTTTTTTTTAATTGGCGGCTGCGGGCAGTCTGATACCGAGGAACCTCAAAAGCTGCAACCCAAAAATCAAAGCGTCTCTCTCCAGCTCCAATGGGTCACCCAGACCCAGTTCGCCGGGTACTATGTTGCCCTGGACAAGGGATGGTATGAGGATGAAAATATTGATTTGACCATATACCCCGGTGCCCCGGATATTGTTCCGGTGGATCTTGTGGCAGCACGTTCCAGGGATTTTGGGACCACCCTGCTGGCTGACCTGGCCGCAAAGATTCAAAAGGGGAAAAAGGTGATCAGTATTGCCCAGATTCAGCAGAATAACGGGTTGCGCATGCTGACTAAAAAATCAGCGGCCATTGATGGACCAAAAGATTTTCCGGGAAAAAAGGTTGGCGTCTGGCTGGGGGGGGTGGGAAGTGCAGTTTAATGCGCTGCTGGCTTTACAGCAGATTAAGCCTGAAAGCATCGATGTGATATCCCAGGGTTTCAGTATGGGCCCATTCATCGAGGATCGCCTGGATGTTGCCTCGGCCATGATCTATAACGAGTACTATATGGTACTGGGGTCCGGTCTGGCAAAGGACGACCTGGTCATTATCGATTATGCCGATTACGGGCTTGGTTTTCCCGGAGATGTCCTTTTTACGTCTGAGAAGGTCAAAAACGAAAACCCTGATCTTTGCCTGAGAATGGTGCGGGCAAGTTTGAAAGGGTGGCAGTATGCCCTTGAAAATCAGGAAGAGGCTGTGAACATCGTCGTGAAGCATGACCGGACCGGTGTGGCGAAATTCGATCACCAGAGAAAAATGATGTCTCAGATTGCACGGCTAGTGAAAGGTGGGAGCGATGCGACGATCGGACATGTGAAAGAAGAGACACTTTCAAAAATGGTTCACCTGCTGGCGCAGCATAAGGTGCTGGATGTGCCTGTGGCAGTTGAAAAAATATACACCCCTGAATTCATTAATCAGGTTGCCCGCTGATAGAAACATGTTGTACTTTGACGCTAAGGATCGGCTTCAAAATTACTTAGGGGCAAAGCTGTGCATTGCCTTACTAAAACTTTTGTATTTTAAAACCCGTAAGCAGCGAGTCCTTCAAGGGGTTTTGGAAACAATTTAGATTAAGTAATTTTGTAACGATTCCCAAATAAGGATGCTTATTGCCATGCCCGGTGCTTTTTTAAGATTGTTTTCTGTAAAACAAAGAATTGTCGGTGTGTTTTTATTCCTTGCCATCACCATGGGGAGCAGTATTCTTTTATTGTCTGATTATCAGCAGGCAATGCTCAAGGATTTGAAACATGTTATCCAGGTGGATACCCATACTGACCGGCTGATTATCGAGGCATCCACAAGGGTCGTTCAGGCAAGGCTCAATCTGTTCCGGTTTATCCAGGACTACCTGCCGTCCACCTGGGAGGCCATGGATGAAGCCGGGAAAGCAAAAGCGCTTATTCATAAGATAGAGACACTTGCGGAGTTTAAGGGTGCCCGGTCCAGGTTGCCGGCACTGGTTGATGCCCTGGACGAGTTTATCCGTCAAATAAAACTTGTACAGCAGGCACAGGAGAGCAAACGGCACCCTGAAGCGGTCCGAAAAGCATTTGTCGCTTCTAAAACCGGTCATGAGATCGGACAGCGTATTGATCAGATTGTACAGGCCAATGCCGATCACATCAGGATCACAACCAATGAGATTCAAACCCAGGCAAGAAACCGGCTGATTGTCTATATCACCGCCTATGTGCTGGCTATTTTGCTGGCGTTCATCCTTTCAGTTTTTCTTACAAGGAGCATTGTTACACCGGTGTTCCGACTTCGCAACAGTGCTGAAATGTTTCGAAAAGGCGACCTGGAACACCAGGCCGGGATCGATGGCAATGATGAAATAACAGAACTTGCCGGTACATTTAACCAGATGGCCAAACAGGTCCAGATGTCGTTCTGGGAATTAAATGAGTATAAAAACCTGCTGGAAGAAAAGGTCAATGCAAGGACCTTTGAGATTACCCGGACCAATGAACAGCTCATTGAAGAGAATGCAGAGCGCAGGAAGGTGGAGCAGGCCTTGCGGATCGCAAAAGATGAGGCCGAAGCTGCCAACAGGGCGAAAAGTGCGTTTCTGGCTAATATGAGTCATGAAATCCGGACTCCGATGAATGGTATTGTCGGGATGACCAATTTCCTTCTGGACAGTGCGTTGAGCGCGTCCCAAAAAGAATATGCAAAAAGTATAAAAGTCAGTTCAGATGCCCTGTTGGGGATTATCAACGATATCCTTGATTTCTCAAAAATAGAGGCGGGAAAGCTGGAATTTGAGAATATTGATTTTGATTTGAGAATTACCATTGAAGAGATCCTGGATCTTCTGGCAGTAAAAGCCCATGATAAAAATCTTGAAATAGTCAGTTATATTGATCCTGATGTCCCGTCGCTTCTCAAAGGTGATCCGGGGCGACTTCGTCAGATTATCTTAAATCTCGGGACCAATGCCGTTAAATTCACCCAAAACGGGGGGGTGGCCATTCGTGTTGGTAAAAAAGAGGAAACAGATCAGAAAGTGACGGTTCTATTTGAAGTTGAGGACACCGGAATTGGTATCCCGCAAGACAAGCGAGAAATTCTGTTTAAGTCATTTTCTCAGGTGGATGTCTCCACTACCCGCAGGTTTGGCGGGACCGGCCTGGGGCTGGTTATTTCCAAACGGCTGGCCAAAATGATGGGTGGCGGCATCGATGTGGAATCCGTTGCAGGGAAAGGCTCGACATTCTGGTTCGCGGCCCGGTTTGAAAAACAGGCTGATCAGCCGGACAGGGACGACCTGGACATCTTGTTGACCGATATCAAGGGAAAAAGAATCCTGGCTGTGGATGACAATGATATCAACCGGCAGGTCCTTTCAGCATATCTGACATCCTGGCAGTGCGACCATACTATTGTGTCAAGCGGCCAGGCAGCCATTGATGCCATGGGTGAAGCACAGCACGAAGGCGCGCTCTATGATCTGGTGATCATTGATATGGTAATGCCCCAGATGGATGGGGCCCAGCTGGCTCAAAAGATTCAAGCCAACGAAGCGTGGTGTGATGTCAAACTGGTTATTCTGACTTCCGGCGGGTTGCGGGGTGATGCCTCAGAATTTAGAAAACTGGGATTTGACGCATACCTGCATAAGCCCATCAAGCAATCGGATCTGTATAATGCCTTTGTCATGGTCCTGGCCGGGCAGGATGACAGCGCTCACGTGACCTGTGTACAGGATGAGGACAAAAAAATGGTCACCCGGTACGCCGTTGCAGAGCAGAAGAAACAGATGATCCGTATCCTGCTGGTTGAAGACAATGTGATCAACCAGAAGGTGGCCCTTTTAACACTCAAAAAACTGGGATACCGGGCTGATGTTGCCGGCAATGGCATTGAGGCGGTCAAGGCTGTTGCGAAAAAGGAGTATGATATCGTTTTGATGGATATACAGATGCCGGAAATGGATGGATTTGAGGCCACCTTGAAAATCCGGGCGCTGGATGTTGCCGGAAAAGATCTCCCCATCATCGCCATGACGGCCAATGCCATGAAAGGGGACAAAGAAAAGTGTCTGGCAGCGGGCATGAACGATTATGTTGCCAAACCCATCAATGCCGACCGGTTATATACGGCAATAAAATCGCAGTTAGACCGGGAAGAGGTATCCTGCGGCGCTTAATTCTCTGTTCTTGACGATACCAGAAGACACCACACAATTCCGGCCGCCTGAAGGCCGGCGATCATCATGAAACCGGCCTGATATCCGGATGGATGATAGTGTCCGGTGCTGCTTACATCCCATTGATTGATAATAGCACCAATGGCCCATTGTAGAATAAAGGCGCCGATGAATACCAGCATATTGATGCTGGTGGTAACCCTGCCGGACAACGCTTTGGGAAATGCATAGCTTAAAGCACTGTAAGAAAGAATACCCGATGTGCCGAAAAAACCAAACAAGCACCATAAAAATAGAGGCGGCAGGGCAATGTTCAGGCACAGCATTATCTGGATACAGGTAAATACCGTCATAAAGGTGATGGAGGAGGCTTTCACGCTGAATCCTATTGATGACAGCTTTTCAGTGACATAGCCCAGGATAATAAATCCGGCTATCATGGCAATGGCGGTAAAAAAGAGGATCACTGCCACATCTGCCCGGGGAAGCCCGGCCACATCTCTTAACCAGGGGCCGGCCCACAATCCCTGAACAGACATGAAACCCGCCTGGGACAGGGTGGTTAACGGGGCAATCTGCCAGAATTTAAGACTTTTAAAGATTGTTTTGATGCCATTGGCTGCAGATGCCAGGCTTTCACCGGAAGATGCCTGTCTTTTTTCGGGAACAACAAAATAGACGATCAGGGCGGTGACAATGCTAAAGGCGGACAATATAAGAAACAGCCCGCGCCAGTCAGTGAATCCAAGCAGCCATTCAACCGGGGTGGTGGCGGACAATGCGCCAAGCCCGCCGCCGGCCATTTGAAATCCATTGATCCTTGGCCACAGCCGTTCCGGGAAAAAGATGACATAGGATTTAAATGCTGCCATGAGACAGGCAGACACGCCAAACCCGATAAATGCCCGTCCGATGATCACCCCGGTCAGGGTCTGGGATTTGGCGAACACAAAGGCACCGAATCCGGCGAAGATAAGCAGGAATGCCTCTACAACCCTGGGACCGAACCGGTCTAAAAAAACACCCAGCGGCAGTTGTGATGAGGCAAATGCAATAAAATAGGTGGATGTTAAAAGTCCCAGCTGGGAAGGGTCAATATTCAGATCTGCCACAAGATCCGATGCAATAACGGCATTGACCACACGAAACAGGTAGGACAAAAAGTATCCCAGCGCAAACGGCAGAAAAACCCTTAAAGCAGATTTGGTGTAATCGGACATGAATGGCTGGCCCTTTAAACAATCAGGGGCCGGCCGTTAAAATGAACCCGGCCGGCCCTTTGAAATTTCTTTTTTCGGTCACATGGTCCAACCGATAGGTACCATATTTTTTTCTAAAAAGACACTATTGGTATCAGGATCAAATAGTCTCATCCTGGATCATCTGCGAAATAGTTTTCATGGCAATATTACCGACTTTTTCATTAAACCGGGCCTTAACGGCGAATTGCAGCATTTTAGGGTTTAGGGCCTTTTCTTTTTTGGCGATGATACCCAGTGCCGCCAGAGCCCAGTCCTGTTTTTTGACTTTCAGTTCTTTGAAATCCACTTCAAAAATCTGGGCCGGGGTTTGGGGTATGTCCACACTCTTTTCTTTGACCAGATAAGTGTCGGCAGACAAAGAGGCAAATATTTTCTGGCGGCGGGCAACCCCCTCGTCACTTAATGCCAGTACCACGGTGGGTGATTCAATGCCGGTGTAGCCGATGGGGTCGGGTGATATCAAAATTTCACTGACGGACTGACCACGAAGAACAGTGATGTTGTAGTCATTTTTCATGGAAACGTTCATACCGGCGCACATCCCTGAATAGCATACAAGATCCCCGGCCGTCACAATCCGCATGCCGGCACTGCCGAGAATGACCACCTCCTGCCGGGTGTAATCAACAAGATCCATTTGCTTATCGATCCTGACAGCCGCAGGAAAGGTGTTGTTGTCCTTGGCCAGGGCCGTATACCGTTCCCCGTATTCCGGGCGGGTATTCTTTTTAACAACGCCTGTATGTTCCGGCATGTCACTGATAATGGTGTCAATGGTTTTGGGGGTCAAAGGATTTTGCTTTGTATACCGGCCCGTGCACCTGCCCAGGGTTTCGATCAACGAAAAGCCTTTATGTTCCATGGCGTTGATGATCTTATCAGGCAGTTCGGCATCCAGCCCGGAACAGCGGTCAATATAGGTGGCACCGGCACTTTCGGCGATGGCGCAGATATCTAAGGGAATTTCCGCCTGGTTGAGGAAATGGGACCCCACCACCGCATCTGTGGGGGTGGTGGCCGAATACTGGCCCCCGGTCATACCGAAATTAAAATTGTTCAATACAATCAAGGTGATGTCCAGGTTCCGCCTGCAGGCTGCCAGGACATGAGCGCCGCCGATACCAAGCCCCCCGTCCCCCATGGTAACGATGACCTTGAGATTTGGATTGGCAAGTTTCAGGCCCGATGCATAGGTAAGCGCCCGGCCATGGACGCCGTGGAGTGCATGGACATTAAAAAAGGTGTCAAAGAGACCGGAACAGCCGATGTCGGTGACAATAACGATATCTTCGGCCGGCAGGTTCATTTTGGCAAAGGCTTTGTCCAGTCCTGTGGTGATCCTGTCATGGGTGCACCCGGGACAATAGACTGGGGGTCTGTTTTTATTCAGGTAGCTATTCATTTTCAATGACCTCCATGATTTTTTTAGGTGGTATCAATATCCCGTCCATCTGGCCGTAAAACTCAACATCTCTGCCACCAAGGACCCTGCGGATTTCATTGACATACTGGCCCAGGTTCATTTCGATGACGATAATACGTTTAAATGATTGTGCCGCTTTTTTGATCACCTGTTCCGGTATGGGCCACAGGGTTTTCAGGCTCAGAGTGGAGATCTTTTTACCCCGGGTTTCAAGGATGTTTACGGCATCCTCAACCGCACGGGAGGTAACACCGTAACTGATGACAAGGGTATCGGAGTCCGGGCGGATATTTTTTTCAAAAAGGGCGATCCGTTCACGCGCACTGTGAATCTTGGTCCGAAGCCGCTGCTGGCTGGCCGCGATCACGTCCGGCGCAATGGTGATATACCCGTCAGGACCATGGGTGGAAGATGTCTGCCTGACCAGTGTTTTACCGCCGATGGGCAAAAAGGGCGGGGCTTTGTCCGGAGCTGCTTCAAAGGGAAGGAAATTGTCGGATTTAAACATGGTTCTTTCAACTAATTCCGGCAGTTTAACCACATCAATATCCACACTTTCCCGGGTCATGCCGATCTCCTTGTTTGATGCAATAAACACCGGGCACCGGAACTCTTCGGCAAGGTTGAAGGCATGGACAGCCAGAACATAACAGTCCCGTACATCTTTGGGGGCAAGAACAATGACCGGCACACCGCTGGTGCTGCCCCAGCGCATGAACTGGATGTCACTGTCTGCGCCGCGCGTGGCAGAGCCAGTGGAGGGTCCCAGGCGCTGGACATTGGCGATGACCAGAGGGATTTCACTGCCGATGGCAAAGGAAATCTGTTCGCTGTAAAGACTAATCCCGGGGCCGGAAGTGGCGGTCAGTGCCTTTTTCCCGGCCATGGCAGCGCCGATACAATACCCCATGGAGGCGATTTCATCCTCCCCCTGGACGCAGACACCGCCTTGGGGCGGGAGCATGTGAAGCATGTTGTTGAAAATGGTGGTGGCCGGTGTAATGGGGTACCCTGCAAAAAAGTTGCAGCCTGCCGCCATTGCACCCCTGGCCAGCGCTTCATTTCCTTCCATAAATGATAAAGCCATTGGTTTTCTCCTGTTGCGGTCAATCATTGCAAAAATTTAAAAATCTGATCAAATATTTAATCAGATTTTTCGAATATACTCTTAACCTAATTGGGTGTCAATGGTAAAATGAACTGTATTCAGGGGGCAGTGCAGCGATTAACCAAATTGCCCCAAAGTTTTTTGTGTTTGATTTTATCATAACCATGATATATTAATTTTGCACATGGAAAGAAAAACTAAAAAGCGAAATAAGAGCAAAGACGATTATACTCAGGAAGCCTATATGGGGATTCGCCGGATGTTTTTTTTAAATGAGATTATTCCGGGCCAGAAAATTTCCTATGGCGATCTTGCCAAGCGCCTGGGTATGAGTACCACCCCTGTTATTCAGGCATTGAAGCGGCTGGAGTTTCAAGGCCTTGTCCGGCATGAACCCAACAGGGGGTATTATACTGAAACGATCAGCTTAAAAGAGATCACCGAGATTTATGAATTCAGGGAGCTGATAGAAACCTCCCTGCTGCCCAAAACAATTTCGCGTATGGATAAAAAGGGACTTGGCATATTAAAAAAAGCCCTGGATGATCATCTTAAGGCCGTCCGTGATATTTATTTAAAGGAACGGCTGCTAAAAGATATGGAGTTCCATCTGACACTGGCAGAACTGTCCGGCTGCGCTATTCAGATCAATACCTTGAAATCTCTTTTCGACCTGCTCTACCTTAAATATCGGGGGAATATTCTTTTTGTGACCCCCATGGATACAGTGGATTCCGAGCATATAAAAATATATGAATATATTGAGCAGCGCAATCTTGAAGATGCAACACAGATACTGAAACAGCATATTTCAAATGTAAAAGACCATGCCATCATCAGTATTGAACGGATGAACCGAGAAAAACAGATAAAAACAATATAATTTCAAGCGTGGTAAAAATTATGGGAAATGATGAGATTAAAAACGAATGCAAAGACCCGACACAAAGTGTTACAATAGAACTCCCCTGCGCCCTGGTGGAACGTGTAAACAACCTGGCCCAGGAAAATGACACCACCCTTGCCAATATACTGATTGAGGCGCTGGATAGTTTTTTAAGGCAAAGGTCGCAAAAAATGAGTTGAGCTGCATTTATACATTTCAAAAAAGGAGTCATCAATGGAAGACAAACACCCCAAAGAGTCCTTTGAATCCTTTATCAAATCTTTTTTCTACGGGTCACGGTCAGACCTGTCATTTAAATTTATGTCGGATTTATCCGAGGCTGAAGCATCCCGGTTTTTAACCGATCTTTTTCATGATATTGTAGATGCTGTTGATGACAACAATCTTGCCAAAATAAAAAAAAGACTGCTCAAAGGCCAGACTCTGGGGTACCGGGAACAGAAGAATTTTGATTATGATGACGGTCCTTTTACCCCTCTAACCCAACCGGTATCTTCTTTAAAACTATCCCTCATCACATCCAGCGGCCATTTTTTAAAGGATCTGGACCCCAAACCCTTAGGGGTTGAGAATATGACCCAGAAAGAGGCGGAACAGAGAGTCTTTGACTTTTTAAAACAGGAACCGCAACTGTCTGAAATACCTTTTTCAAGCAACATCAACGATCTGACGGTCCGCCATGGCGGATATGATATCCGGGCCGCCCAAAAAGATCCCAATGTCTCTTTTCCATTCAAACCAATGCAGACATTGACAAAAGAAGGCGTGATCGGCAGCCTGTCACCCAATGCCTTCTCTTTTGTGGGGGCCTGCTCCCAGGGGAGACTGCTTAAAAAGACCCTGCCTGCCTGGATCACAAGATTTAAAAAGGAACAGGCTGATGCGGTTGTCCTGGTGCCGGTCTGACCGGTCTGCCATATGTCCGTGGGACATATTGCAAGGGAATTTGAAGCCGCAGGCATGGCCACTGTGGTCATTGCGGTTAAATCGTTTGAATCGCGTGTAAGAATGATGTCTCTGCCACGGGTGTTGTTAACCCCGCATCTTTTAGGGCGTCCCATGGGCAATCCCTTTGATGAAAAAGGGCAGACCGATCTTCTCAAACAGGCCATTGACCTTTTTGAAAGTGCCACCGCCAATGGCACCGTGGTTGATTATCAGGATAGATAAAAGCCAGGGTGAATTAAACATACAGATTAAATATAAAAATATGAGACAATGGGGGGGATGAAAAAATGGATTTGGACAAATACAGACAGGTGATCCTGGGTGCGATTGACAATGAAATTGAAGCCAGGAAATTCTATGAGGAAGTAGCTGGACGAATCAAGGATAACAATCTTAAACAATTGTTTTCAGGGTTTGCAAAAGAAGAGGCAAAGCATGAACTGCTTCTTAAAGGTATCTTGAACAAGGGTGACATGGACAGTACCTTTTTTGACTTTGACAAAGATTTTAAGGTGGCTGAGACCTTTGATATGCCTGTGGTAGATGCGAGCATGGATTTGAAAAATGCGATTGGGATCGCCATGAAAAATGAAGAGATTGCTATGAAACAATATACTTCTCTGGCCGAGAACTGCGAAGATGAAAAATTAAAGGCGGTTTTTCTGGACCTGGCAGCCATGGAACGCCGGCACAAATTCATAATGGAAAACGATTTTGTGGATGTTGCATACCCCGAAGTCTGGTAACTTTTTCATGAGATTTTTTTGAAGTGGGGAACGGCGAATAAGATACGAACACCCCGTTATTTGTCAGGCGGTGTTGGATATAGTCACAAAATCTCACCCTGCGGGCAAACCGCTTTCACCTCACCTGCTGCGTTGTCAGGGCATTCGCGGTAGCGCTGCTACAGCTTCATGCCCTGAAACTCGCATCTAAGGTAAAATCGATTCGTGAAAACAAAATCGATTATCAATGCCACCATCCATACTTTTCCAAGTGTCAGATAGGCGTACGAGATTTTCCCAAATCAATTTAATTTAGGGCGCACCGCATAATGCCGGCAGCTTTGCTATTCATCATATTTAATAATTTTTTCCTATTTAAGGTGCAGACTTCTTTCTGCCTGCGGTTTGATGGATAGTTTTTACAAATATCTGGTCTCACGTCATACACATCGCAAGAATAGCTGCCATTGTTCTCATTTAAGAAAAAACAATCTCCGTTTTCTTTAAATTGTAAAAGATAGCCTTCATATTCTACACCTTTTGAGTTTATGGGTATACCAAAATGTAATCCTGTAAATAGTTCTAATGAATTGATTTCATTTTTAGATAATTTTATTAAAGGATAATTTTTACAACATTCAGCGCATTCTTTACACATTTTCATAGATATAAAATTTTCTATTTGGCTCTTGATGTTTTTTATCCCCATCAATCTCTGCGAAAACGATGAGTGCCTTTCGTAGAAACAGAAAGACCCCGAACGATTTCTGTTCAGGGCCTTTTAGTTTCAAGTCAGCAACCTGACCTTTTTTTGAAGCAAATAAAACGGTTTACTAAACCACGGTTACATTTGCTGCAGCTGGGCCTTTCTGGCCGTCTTCAATGTCGAATGTAACACTATCTCCTTCATTGAGGGATTTGAAACCGGTTGAATTAATCGCTGAATGATGTACAAACACATCTTTTCCACCGTCTTGTTGTTCGATAAATCCAAAACCTTTTGAGTCGTTAAACCATTTTACGATACCGTTCGCCATGTTGGCAATCTCCTGAAAAAAATAAAATAAAAGTTTCTAACTTTGGGAGGATAACACCGATTTTATAGTCGGAAATATACACCTTGGGAGGGAAACATATGCACTAAAACAATATAGTACAACTTAACAATACTAAAACTCCCGTTCGACAGTCGTGGGTTCACGAAATTCCAAAACCAGCACCAACAAA
>CAZLTD010000020.1:0-56728 GCA_964562385.1 uncultured Desulfobacula sp. | reverse complement strand
TGATCTATCTTGGATCTGATCGGGTTTGCCTGCTTCACCCCGTGAATGGATACTTAGGATTAAGGTATTGTGCCACATATAGCGTTATGCGTCAATAGTGTCGTGTTTTTGAGATAAAGGTATGTGAAATGATAAAAGTTCGACTTTCCAATCGGATATTCACCAGGGATTTGATTATTAAAAGAGCCTGGACTTACGGGTTGCCTACACCATGCAAAACCGCGGCTGCGGATTCTTTTATTGACTAAATGAAGTATTGATTGGATACTTAAAGAAATCACCCGTCATATAATAAATGTTACCATAAATTTTTATTCAACATGGACCCAGAAGGTTTTTCGCGGACATGAAAACAAGTTTTCTTCAACAGCAGATGAGCAGTTTTACACAAACCGTTTTCGGATCCGATGAGGTGTTTATACTGGAACACCAGTGTTTTAACGGCATCTGCTTTATGCTGGCCGCTGTTTTCATGTTCAGCGCCGGAGTCAATTATCTGATTGGTCTGAACATGGCAATGGTCGTCGGTGTCTTTTTAATGGGCGTTCTGTTCTGTTTCTTCTTTTATCTGACCCGGTATCGGGGAATGTTTTTTCCGCTATACTGGATTGTATTTGTCTTTGGTGTCCTGTTTGTTAATCTAGTATGGTTTAACAGTGCCGGGATATCCGGGACCGCAACAATCATATCTCTTAATATCATTGCCGTTGTCAGTCTTATTCTTAACGGCTGGAGAAGATTTTTATCAGTATTAATGGTCTGTATCAATCTGGCAGTCCTCTATGGGATTCAGTATTATTGGCCGGATCTGGTGATCGGCTATGCCAACGATGCGGCACGGTATGTTGACGTGTTTTTTACGTTTTCCATTGCCGTATTGATTATTTCATATGTTATCTATTTTACGGTGGCGCATTTCAGGCAGGAAAAGGAAAAAGTAAAGGACAGGGAAGAAAAATTAAAGGCCATCATCGATAATATCCCGGACAGCGTCTGGCTCAAAGACGCCCATGCCCGTTTTACGATGGTTAACAAACCTTTTTCAGATAATTGCGGTGTTCCCATTGATAATATCATAGGTGCCACTGTGTTCGATATCTGGCCCGAGGAAATGGCCAGACGGTTCGAAAAGGATGATGATGATATAATTATCACCGGGCAGTCTCTTCAAAGACAGGAACATCTGAAGGATCCAAATTCAAGCGGCAAGTGGTTTGATATCGTTAAAACGCCCATGGTTGATCAGGATGGACAAATTACTGGTATTGTGGGCATTGCCAGGGATATCACCGCACGCTACGAATATGAAGACCGCTTAAAAAAATATGGGCGGATCGTTGATACATCAAATGACCAGATGGCATTGATTAACAATAAGTTCCAGTATGAAGCTGCCAATGCAAGTTATTTGAAGGCCCATGGTTTAACGGAATCGGACCTGCCGGGCAAAACAGTGGAACTAACACACGCCCCCCTTGTCTTTAAAGAGAAAATATTCCCGCATCTGACAAAAGCCTTTAAGGGTGAAGTGGTAAATTATCAGGATGAAATCGAACACCATGATACGGGCCAACGGTTTGAAGATGTCTCGTATTATCCCCATAAAGACAGCAACGGCAATACTGTAAGTGTTGTGGCGCATATAAAAGATGTCACTGAGAAAAAACAGATGGAACAACGGTTGGTCCGGTCCGAGAAGATGGAGGCCATCGGTACTCTTGCCGGCGGTATTGCCCATGATTTTAATAATATTTTATCCGGCATCTTAGGGTATGCTCAGCTGGGGAAGATAAATCTGAATGAACCGGGAAAACTGAATCGTCACCTGGATCAAATTATTCAGGGCTCACAGCGGGCGGGCGAATTGATTCAACAGATTTTAACCTTCAGCCGTCAGTATGACAGTGAGAAACAACCCCTTCAAACTGCCCGCATCATCAAAGAGGCACTCAAGCTGATACGGGCAACGATTCCAACCTATATTGACATCAAAGAAGAAATAGATTCGGACTCTTATATTCTGGCCAATCCCTCGCAGATGCATCAGATCGTTATGAACCTTTGTACCAATGCATACCAATCAATATCAGACACCCGTGGTAAAATGACGGTATCTCTGACGGAATTAAAAATAGAGCAGAAACAAGCGGTTTATCATCCACAGATTTTGCCCGGATTTTATCAACTTCTTAAAGTGACCGATACGGGCAAAGGGATGGATGAGCAGACAAAAAAGAAGATATTTGAGCCATACTTTACGACAAAAGAACAGGAAAACGGCACCGGGCTGGGGCTGGCTCTGGTTCACGGAATTATCGAGGAACTCGGCGGTTTTGTCAAAGTGGTCTCGAAAGTGGGTGTCGGATCAAGTTTTTATATTTATCTGCCGGTAATGGATGACGATCTGATGACCGATTCGGCGGGGCAGACCGTTTCTTTAAAATTGTCAGTGGGCAGCGGTCATATCATGGTGGTGGATGATGAGACCAGTATATTGTTTTCCACCCGGGAACTGTTGTCAGATTGCGGATACAAGGTAAGTATCTGTCTGGACGGCAAACAGGCGCTTGATGAATTTAAAAAGGATCCGGACAGTTTTGATCTGGTCATCACTGATATGACCATGCCGAAACTGACCGGTGATGTGCTGGCCCGAAAGATGCTTGAAATACGCCCGGATCTGCCCATTATTCTGTGTACCGGATACAGTGACCGTATATCTGAAAAAAAAGCAAATGAAATCGGGATCCGCCAGTTTTTGCAGAAACCTTTGCACGGCAGCGATCTCACGTCTTTAATCAGAGACTTGCTGACAGCGGAACCAACGGCTGAGTAAATTATAAATTTGGATACAGAGCAGGCCAAAGATGCTGTTTAGATTGTAGATATCGTGGATAGTGTGATTAAAACTTGACAGATGAAGTGTTCCGGGAATAATGTGCAGTAAATATGAAAAATAGGTAATAAATAATTGAGAATTAAAAACGATATAGTAGTGATCGTAATATCAGGGCATCGGTTTGGAAGACAACTATCAATATAAAATTTTAACCATTGATGACGAGTCCTATATTCGTCAAAGTATCCGCACCTTTTTTGAGGATTACGGGTTTACCGTATTTGAGGCGGAAAACGGACGTAAAGGGCTTGAGGTTTTTTACGAAAAAAGACCGGATCTGGTTCTGCTGGATCTGAGAATGCCGGAAATGGACGGTCTGCAGGTTCTGGAAATATTAAGAGAAAAATCCCCTGAAACACCGCTGGTTGTGGCCTCCGGGACCGGAAATATCACGGCTGTTGTGGAAGCTCTTCATCTGGGCGCCTGGGATTATATTTTAAAACCGATTGAAGATATGTCGGTTCTGTATCATTCCGTTCAAAAATGCCTTAAAGAAAGCGATCTTAAGAAACAGAACCGGCAATACCAGGAGCAGCTTGAAGAACTGGTCAGGGAAAGAACCCTTGAGTTACAGCAAAGCGAACAGCGATACAAGGCTGTTTTTGAATATACAGGAACCGCCGCCATTATTGTAGAATCGGATGATACCATATCCATGGTAAATTCTAAATTTGCCGAACTTGCCCACATGGATCAGGAAAAAATAGCCGGGCAGAAAAAGTGGTTTGACTTTATAGCGCCGGATGATATCGAGACCATGCGTAATGATATAGAGTTGCGGGTCAGCCATCAGGGCAGAGACGATGTTCCCATACAGCATGAGATCCGTTTTGTCGCAGACAACGGTACACAAAAATATGTCTATGTGAGCCTTGGGACGATTCCCGGGACAGACAGGGCCGTTGTGTCACTGTTGGATATCACTGAAAAGAAAAAAGCGGAAAAGCGATGGCAGAGCCTTGAAAAACAGCTTCGAAAATCTCAGAAAATGGAAGCCATCGGTACGCTGGCCGGCGGTATTGCTCACGATTTGAACAATATTTTAAGCCCGGTTCTGGGGTATGCCGATATGATCATGCGATCCACTGAAATTTATTCCAATACCTATAAGCGAAGTGAAAAGATTCAGAAAGCTGCCTTGCGGGCTGCCGATCTGGTCAGCCAGGTGCTTTCATTCAACCGGCAGGGAGAAGATAAAAAACGTCTGATTAAAATTCATCCGGTGGCAAAGGAGGTTGTTAAGTTATTGAAGGGATCTATTCCCACAACCATCGGGATCGTTGACGATATTAACCGCAATTGCGGGTCAGTGGAAGCGGATCCCACCCAGATTCATCAGGTGATTATGAATCTTTGCACCAATGCCTACCATGCCATGGAAGAGTCCGGCGGAACCCTTACCGTTGGATTGCAGCAGGTAGATTTGTCGCCTACGGTTATTGTGGAATACCCGAACCTGATGGGCCGGGACGGGGCCTATCTTGTCATTGAAGTCTCTGATACCGGTTGCGGGATGAGTGAAGATGTTCTGGAGCGTATCTTTGATCCCTATTTTACCACCAAGGAAGAGGGCAAGGGTACGGGCTTAGGCCTTGCCACAGCTTACAGTATCGTAAAATCATGCAAAGGAGATATCAGGGTTAAAAGCAGCCCGAATCAGGGGACCCGGTTTGTCATCCTGCTGCCGGTCAAGGAGGCGGATGCCGGTAGTGAACGCCGTGATGTTAATCTCAACGGATTGAATACAGGTTCCGGAGAGACACTTCTGGTCATTGATGATGATAAAGATATCGCACAGATGTGCAAAGAAGGGTTTGAACTTTTAGGATATCAGGTGGCGCTGTTTTTTGATAGTTTAGAAGCACTTGATTTTTTTAAAGAAAATTATCATAGTATAGATGTGGTGATTACGGATCAGACAATGCCCGGAAAAACCGGTATCGAACTTGCGAAGGATTTGCTGGAAATCAAGCCTGATATACCCATTATCCTGTGTTCAGGATATGCCGGTACAATCAATGAAAAGAAGATAAGAAAGTCTGGTATTAAGCAACTGGTCATGAAACCCGTGACCGTGGAGGACCTTTCAAAAGAAATTCAACTGCTGCTGAAATAGGAGCACAATGCAGCGTCGAATAGGAGGACCAAATGACGGCCGGCCCCAAACATTTTTTAATCCTTGATGATGAAGAGAGTATCCGGCAGAGTATCGCCGCCTATATGGAAGATGACGGCTATATCGTATTCCAGGCCGGAAGCGGAGAAGAGGCGCTTGAGATTGTGAAAAACAATGTCATTGATGAAGCCGTGGTTGATATACGGCTGCCCGGAATGGATGGGAACACCTTCATGATTGAGGCCAGAAAAATTCTTCCAAAGATTAAATTTATTGTTCATACAGGTTCTGCAGACTATATCCCGCCGGATGCCGTCAAGGCGTTGGGAGTGACATCTTCAAAAATATTGATCAAACCGGCCAATGATCTCAAAGTGCTGTGCGATGCCTTGAAAGCACAATATTAGGGGTAAAACAATACGCCATGGAAGACAGTTCATTAAAAAAGATTCTTGTTATTGATGACGAAATTTATATTCGCGACAGCGTGGTCGGGTTTCTTGAAGATTTTGGGTTTGAGGTCAGGGATGCTGAAAACGGCCGCATCGGACTGGAAAAGTTTGAAGCCTGGCAACCGGATCTGATGCTCTGCGATCTTCGAATGCCGGAAATGGACGGACTTGAGGTGCTCGCCTCTGTAACAAAGAAGAATGCCAAGATTCCCATTATCATTGTATCGGGTGCCGGGAATATTTCAGATACGGTGGAGGCATTGCGGCTGGGCGCATGGGATTATATCATCAAGCCGATCCAGGATATGAACGTTTTGTACCATGCTGTGAACAAGGCGTTCGAAAGAGCGGCGTTTATAAAGGAGAAGCATCAGTACCGAAAGGATCTGGAAACGGCTAATAAAGAATTAAAGGTTTCTCTTGAAACCCTTGAAAGAGCCCGTGACCAACTGGTTCAATCAGAAAAGATGGCCGCACTGGGAGAGCTTGTGGCCGGAGTGGCCCATGAAATCAATACGCCGGTGGGTGTCGGTGTTACGGCTGCTTCTTTTCTGGATGCCAAAACAGCTGAATTTAAAAAGATCTACTCAGAGGGCGAACTCAAACGCAGTGAACTGGAAAATTACCTTCAGACTGTGGAAGAGGTGTCTAATTCTATTTTAATCAATATGGAAAGAGCCGCAGAACTGATATCCAGTTTTAAGCAGGTGGCCGTGGATCAGTCCAGTGAGAACCGGCGCCGGTTTAACCTGAACGAATATATTAATGAAATCTTATTATCCCTTCGTCCGCGATACAAAAAAACAGGCCACACCATTGAGGTCAACTGCGATACAAATATTGAGCTTCACTCGTTTCCCGGCGCGTTTTCACAAATTATAAACAACATGATCATGAATTCATTGATACACGGATTTGAAGACATTGAGAATGGGAAAATCAGTTTTGATATCTCAAAGGAAGACAGCAATATTGTGTTTGTGTATCAGGACAACGGCACGGGCATGACCCAGGAGCAGAAAGAAAAGGCCTTTGACCCCTTTTACACCACCATGCGCGGGAAAGGCGGAACCGGTCTTGGCATGTCCATTGTATTCAATCTGGTCACCCAGACCCTGAAAGGCCGTATCGACGTTGAGACTGCCCCGGGCAAAGGGGTCTGTTTTACCATGACATTTCCGGAGCACTGGGAAGACGCCTGATATGTTTTTTTTAAATCCTTCCCGGTGGTATCTTCATCCGGTTTTTATCTTTGCCTGTTCCATTTTTGCTCTGGCCACCTTCCTGGTGTTGACCGTGAACTGGTACATGGAAATTACCTCTGCACTGGAAGTCATTATTTTAAAATTCCATATTGATCCCAGGCTTATCTTTCCCTCCAAAACCGGTATGACCATACTGGTGTTAAGCGCCTTGATTGCCGTCGTACTCATCGGTATTCTCATGGCTTTCATATATTACCAGAAAACGGTCAATCTGTTTCGCCTGCAGCATAATTTTATCTATAACTTTACCCATGAGCTGAAAACACCGGTCACATCCCTGCGGATCTATCTTGAAACCTTTATCCGCCATCCCATGGAACCCTCAGATATTAAAAAATACAGCAAAAACATGCTCGAGGATATTAACCGGCTGACTGAAAATATTAACAGTATCCTGAATCTTGCCAGGATCGAGAGCCAGAATTTTGGATCTGAGATCATCAGCGATAACCTGGTGGACCTGGTGAACTCTTTTTGTGAAAAGAACACCTCTCTTTTCAGGGACCTTGATATCGTTATTGAAAACCAGGCCAATACCCCCCTGGTCTATCCGGTAAACCTGTTTTTATTTGAAATGCTGCTCATGAATATTATTTCCAATGCCATAAAATATAATGAGTCAGATAAACCTAAGCTGACCATCCGCTTTAAAAACTATATACAGAAAGTGACCATCGACTTTACCGATAACGGTATCGGTGTTGATAAAAAAGAGGCAAAAAAGATATTCAGCAAGTTTTATCAGGCAGGCAGGGAAAATAAAAACGATATGTCCGGATCAGGGTTGGGACTTTATCTGGTATCGAGTATCGCCATGATTCACGGGTGGCGCGCCTCGGTAACCAGTAAAGGGAAAGGGCATGGTGCACGGTTTACGATTACGATACCCAAAGCAAGTATCGCCAATGTCAGGGAGAAAAAATTATGGAAGCGGTTGAAAAAAAGCGTATCCTGGTCATAGAAGACGAGTCCCGTATTGCTGAAGGGATACGCCTGAACCTTTCCATACAGGGATACGATGTGCAGATCGCACCCGACGGGATCAATGGGCTGGACAAGTGGCGATCCTGGAAACCGGATCTCATTGTCCTTGATATCATGCTGCCTATGATAGACGGGTTCTCCATTTTGAAAACCATCAGAAAAGATGATGAGCGCATTCCCATTCTGATTCTGTCGGCAAGAGGGGATACCAAGGATAAGGTTCGGGGTCTTAAATATGGAGTGGATGATTATCTGGCCAAACCCTTTGATCTGGAAGAGTTTATATTAAGGGTTGAACGGCTGCTTGCAAAAACAGTCTGGTATGAAAACAACGGGAAGGATGACGCTGACAACTCGCCTGTGTTTGACGGGGACTCATATAGGTTTGGTGATAATCATATCGATTTTATCACGTCCAAGGCCCGGTGCGTTGTGGGTGATATTGTGTTAACAGAGCAGGAGATCAAACTTTTAAAGCTTTTTATCGCCAATAAAGGCAAACCTTTGTCAAGAAAGGTGCTGCTTTCCGTAGGCTGGGGATATTCAAAACAGACATCCACACGGACTGTGGATAATTTTATCGTACGGTTCCGCAAATATTTTGAGAAAAAACCGAAGAAACCGATCCATTTTATCAGCCGAAGGTCGGTGGGATACATCTTCTACCCTTAATTTGAGGAACCACTTTCACCTCATCTGCTGCGCTGTCAGACCACTCGCGGTAGGCTCCGCCAACTACAGCTTCGTGTTCTGAAGCTTACAGCTAAGGATCGGCTCCAAAATTACTTGATCTTTTATTTTCAAAATATCCAGTCTTTTAAGGGTTTTTGGAAACAGTTTAGATCAAGTAACTTTGTAACGATTCCTAAGGTAAAATTGATCCCTCAAAACCAGTGATATGCTCAGATATATCATTCAATGATCGAAACATTTTGAGAACTCATCTCTCAGAGTAATCTGATAATTTCAGACAATTTTGAAGGGATGGGCCTTGTGCCTATCCGTGGTTTTTCAACATCGAATGTTTCTAATTCCATTTTTTGTACCACAAAGAATTCATCCGTACGAGATAAGGCACGGGCTCCCACAAGGGCGTTGCATCGTAAGGCGAATCCTGCAATCCGTTGGACCGTGAAACTGAAGAGATTACACAATAATTTTAAAAGTCGACGGGGGCCTTTTGGCGGGCTTTTTACGGGCGGGCTTTTTTTTGCAATCTCCCCCTCCAGGGACTTTCGGACCGAGTTTGAAATCGGTATGGAATTCAAGACCGCAGTTTGGGCAGCGCATGAGCATTCCCCCGATATCTGCAGGGATACGAAGCGGCTGATGACAGCCTTTGCAATTTTTGAAGATGTAATTTTCCATAGGTATTGTATCGGCAGGGGCGTTGTAACTATTAAACAAAGCGTCGCCGCCATATCAAAATCTCTTATTTTATAGTGTTTCCAGAATTTTATCGAATTTGTCTTTATATTCCATATGTCCACCAATAATGGAGCTGACGTTTTTGTTTATAACTTTTTTATGATTCAGTTCAATTTCCCCAAGGCCAATGGGGCTGCTTAAAAGCGCGTTTGCCCCCTGATAAAGAAATTTTAAAGTGTTGTCATTTGTTGAATAACAGTTTATCAAATCTCCATTAACAGCTTTAAGGGCCGTCTTCCAGCCGTCTGTATCTTTCCGGTCAACGGCCCCGCCCAATAAATACACATCTTTTATCAATGATCTCTTTTTCTCTGATAAGGCCTTAAGAAGATAATAAATAACCCGGGAACCAAGCGAATGTCCCATCAAGATATAGCCGTTTGGGTTGTCTGTTCTTGCAATCAAGTCCGCCAGTAGAATTCCTGTCATTGAGGCCTTAACCATAGAAGCATGCCACGGATTGCCGATCAACTCGGAACCGGTAAACGCCCAGCTGAGGGGGTTGATTTTTCTGGCGAATAATCTGCGTCTGTTTTTCATAAGCCTTGTCATGAATTTTATAAAGGATTTACTCCCCGCGCTTTTTAAAATTAAACTTCCCATCTCGTATAATGATTTGGACTCCCAGCTGACATAGTAATAGGGATTTAAAGGATACCCGGTTGAAACTGAATTGACCCAGTCAGCCGGGTCCTGATTTTTCTGAGATAAAAAACCGTTTATGAATATCAAAGAGGGGCCTGTGCCGTCTTTAATTTTTGTAATTTTAAAATTTTTTACAGCACCAAAATAATTATTGCTGATAACACCGCCCTGGGTGGCGCCGATGGCAGCTCCGGTGGCGGTTAATATGGCTGTACTGCTCAATGACCGTATTATGGAGCTTGCGCCCACTGTTCTTAAAATACCGGACAACCCTAATGCAGAGGCCATACCAGGTGCTGCAATATATGTAAGAGGACCAAATACAGCACTGCCGGCAACGATCCCCATTGTTATTTTCCCGGTTCTTGCAATATTCCATTTGGAATTTTTAAAAAGCTTTTCATACTCCTTTAAATCTTCTAATTTCTGATTCAGTTTTTCAAAGTTGGCGACAGTCCCATTGTGCTCTGCACAAAGCTCATTGGCCCAGCGCTCTTTGAACGCCGAGATAAAATTGCCTTTGTTTTTAGCAGAGGGTTTATAGATGGCCATGTTTTTACAAAACCTGCACTGAACCGTAAAGTTGCCGCATACCGAGCATCTATACTCGTTGCGGCGCAAATGTTTTTTTTTAACTAAGGTGTGCATGGTTCGCTTATGACACCAGGAGCACCAACGCGCTTCGTCCAATTCCATTTTAATGTACCCATTTTTAGGTGATGTTTGTCATGATTGCTGACAAATTTCATACACAACATTAGCATTTACCCCAATGTTGTAAAGGTTGGGAGGGTTTCATCGTGTTACCCTTTTTTGTAATGTTTTTTAGACAGGGTCTGGGTTTGGTTTAAAGATAGCGATCAATATAATTTGCTTCGTGATTTCATTTGTCTTGTTTTTTAGTTTCGAATCTGCGACACCGAACGTGACAATCAGGATCAGAACGGATGACTTTGGAAAGGTGCCAAGGAGTTTAAAAATGAATATCGTTTATGTAAATAAAAAACATCAATGTCGCAGCGCAACTCTTGATGACGCCGGGAACCGGTTCTGGGTAAAGCCAAATTTCAGAGAACGGCTCATTGAAAAAAGAGGGGTTGGTTTTGATTTGGATCAGCTCGAATCGATAAAAGAGATGCCGGCTATTGCCGAAAAAGTTACTTCATCCCTTCCCCTGGTTTATCTGCTGCTGATTTTTAAGGATAAAAGGCAAGTCGCGGTGGGGGTGGATGAAGAGGGTTTATACGCCGTTACAGCTGCTTTGAAAACAGCCGGTCAAAGGAACGACGATGTTTCAAGTTCTCTGGTTTACACACCTCTTAAAAAATGATTCTTTGTTCCAAGGATATCTTGACTGTCTGCTAAAGAGGCCGGGACTTTAAATAGTTTCTGTAGAAAAACGGCTCCTTTTGTCCGATTTCTGCGTTGGATAAAAATTTTAAGCTTCAAAATACTCAATGTATTCCTCCAGTTAAAATTTTCATCCGCCTTGAACTCGAATTAAAATGCTTGTTTTTCTACAGAAACTAAATAACCCTTGACAACGTTTTGCGAATATCAAATAACACTCGTGGCTCAAGCAGGTAACCTATTTTTTAAAATCGGAGAACGAATCATGGAAAAAGATACAGTTCCGAACTCACAAATGATCGCAGGAATTATACTGGCCCAGGAGGCAATTATTAATATGCTTATCGAATCAAACGCTTTAAACAGAGATGAGGTAATCGTCAGGTTCAGCCAGATAGTGAAAGAGATGGGTGATGAGCCTGGTGATATCTCTGATATTCCCCTTCGAGTTATTGCAAGAAAGCTTGCAGGTGAATCTATTGATGATCTTATCGGGTTTTCCGAATAATTTGAGCACCAGTATGATTTTTGATTTATAAGAGCAAACAGATGATGTTATGTTTGCACTTTCTAAAAAAAAATATAATCAACGTTAAATCGCTTTTTTAACTATATCTTGAGACGGCTGTCACAATGTGGTATAAGGTTGCTTTTTTATGCAACTATTTTATAGATGAGGTACGTTAACAAAATGAAGAGATTTTTTTGGGTTTTATGTTTGGTTATTCTATTCCCTATAGGCGCTATAAACGCAGAAACGAATCAATATGGATCACAATACGATGATTCAATCCCTTTGAAACCAATTGGTTATATATTCGAATCTGAAGAGGTGGATGGAAAAATATTTTCATTTCAAGGCACAATAACAGCTCTTTGTAAAAATGATGGTTGCTGGTTTAAGCTTAAGGACAATGCGCATGAGATTTTGGTGGATCTGAAACCCTTTGACTTTAGAACGCATAAAGAGATTGTAGGCAAAAAAGTTAAGTTAAATGGTAAAGTTAACACCCAAAACGGCAAAACCAAAATAGATGCCATAAGTGTGGTTGAGATTGATTAGTTTGAAATTCTGATCTTATAGTTTTCCAATATCAAGCCCAAGGGTCTTTTATGGTTTTACAGGCCGTTGCAGCCGTGAAATCATGGCTGTGTGGCAGTGAAATGGGAAGATTAGAGACCTTTGTTACAGATGGCGCACCTTTTGAAAGCATCCCTGCGTAATTTTATCCAAGGGCCGTTTCTGCAAGAAAAGGCAGTTAGATACATATTCGGTCCTCAAAATTTAAGAAATCAATTTGCCGGTCTGACAGCCGGTTGATCCTCGATAGGCGCCGTCTTATGCAATAAGGACAAAGGCATACCGGTTGGGGATGTCTGTTTTTGATTGCAGCGGTGCGCAGGGCAGGCCAAGGTTTTGGACTGTTTTGTAGACGTCAATGCCGAAACTCTGATCACAGGGACGTATTTTCAATGGCATGGGACAGGGTTGGCCAACATCTATTTTGCAGTTCCTGCACAGGTGGCAGCAATGCATGGCGCATGAAAAATAATGACCATCCAGAAAGGCTGTCTTTTCAATTGTCCGGGCAGTATTACTTAGTTTGACATGGTCATGATGGTGAATCAAAAGGATTTTTTGATATTCATGGATAGTGGCTTTGGCCTCTTCAAAATCAAGACCGCGTGAACCGCATTTTATTCGATGGGGTTCTGACTGGTTTTCACATCCCCATAAACATTTTAAGATGGCACGGCGATCAAAAATGATGTCATCCGGTGAAATGATTATACAGTGTTCTGCGCTGTTTTTTTCAGCGATTTTGATATATTTTTCCATTGCAGTGTCTCCCGCTGTTGTTGATATCCGTGTTTCCGGATAATGGTAAAAAACTGAGTTGACAATATTTATAGTGTCCGTGTAGTATCATGTCAAATGAATCGTTTTGATGTTAATAATCATAAAAAGTGATATCAAATGGAATTAAGTCATCTGAAAGTATTTCAAAACGTTGCAGATATCGGCAGCGTTTCGGGTGCGGCACAGGCGTTGAACTGCGTCCAGTCAAATGTCACCGCACGTATCAAGGGTCTGGAAGACGAACTTGGCTCAGCGCTTTTTTACCGTAGGCCAAGGGGAATGATACCAACACCGGCCGGCCGCATCCTGTCGGGCTATGCCAAGAAAATTCTTCATCTGGAAAAAGAGGCCAAAAAGGCGCTGTCAGATGAAGGGCAGGTCCAGGGACAATTGCGGCTTGGTGCATTTGAGTCGGTGGCTGCCGTCCGGCTGCCCATTCTTCTGGCAAAATACCACCGCCTTTATCCTGATGTGGATCTGTCATTGATCACGGGCAGCAGTTCTGATCTTAACCGTAAGGTTCTCAATTATGAGATTGACGGGGCATTTGTAACAGATGGATACAAGGCATCCGATATGAAATGGCGCCAGGCATTTGGCGAGGAACTCGTGCTGATCTACCCCACGGGTAAAGATTCAGCTGTTACCGCCGCTCAAAAAGGGGTATTGGTGTTTCCCAGACCCTGCGCCTACCGCGAGAGATTGGAGCAGTGGTTTCAAAAAAAGGGCATGGTCCTAAATCCGAGGATGGAGTTGGGGTCGGCGGACGGAATTATTGGATGCGTTTCTGCCGGAATGGGTGTCAGCCTCCTCCCGTTTTCGCTGGTTGAAAAAGCATCTAAATCAGGGATTGTGAGTGTTCACCGGATCGGGAGCCGGCTGGAATCGGTTCCAATCATGTTTGTTAAAAGGCAGGATACATTGATTTCAAAACCGTTACGCACTTTTTTGCAATTGCTTGAAAACAGGGACGCATGGATGACCGAACCATAATTATGGAAACGGGTCAAATTATATTTTTTTAAGATGGGGCAAAGGGTAACTATTCGCTCAAAATTCTTTAAGTATCCGCCCGCGGGATAAAAAAGAGATGCCCTGCTGCGATTTGGTGCCTATCATAATTGTTTCAATAAGGGGAACTATCACTCTTTTATCTGCTTTCCAGGTGACAATAACACTTGATCCAAAACTTCTTGATTTTTCTGTCTGCGGAATAATCAGTTTGTTCGCTGAAATCGGTTGGATCGTTATCTCTTTTTTAAGATACTTTTTAATAAGTTCGCCTTGTGAATTATAGTAATCAGCAGATATAATCCTGATAGGGGTATCCGGATCTGCATTTCTCACACTCAATGTTACGGTAAGATCGTATGGGGCGCCCTTGTGCCCGATGAAAATTTGGGAATAGATGGGAACATAAACTTTCTGGCCTCTGGATTGAATGATTCGCCTGTCGATAACCTCACCTGCAGATGCCGGCAAACAGGGCAAAATTCTCAAAAAAGCTAAAGAAATAATCAAAACAAAAAAGTTGAATTTTCTCAAATTTTTTCTCCCCGGTTCAAATTAAATTCAATATAACTATTAATCACCGATGATTAACGCATCTTAATTTTTTGACAACAAGGCAGTCTACACACCATCTTTTTTCTCATTGCAGAAACGGATGACATACTGCCGTATGGCAGATTCAATCACAGACCAGCGACAGGATATAATCGTCGGCTATTTTCAGTGACTGGATGGTCAGGTCCATTTTTTTGCCGTGATGCAGGATCGTGTTGTCGATGACCTCCACTTTATGAAGACTTTCGTTAAATCCCCTTTTGATATATTTTAAAAAGGCTTCCTTAATGGTCCAGTGCCTGAAAATTGATTCTGCTGTGTCCGGCATCTGCCGGATCTCTTTTTGTGTAAATGCGGTTTTTATAAAACCTGCATCCGGTTTTTTCCTGATTTTTTCGATATCAAGACCAATGGTGCGGGAACGGTCTTCACAAGCAGCAGCTGCCGTGAAATCGTAACTGTGTGACAAAGAAACGGGAAGATCGGGCAGGGCGGTCACAAAGGGAGCCCCCTCTTCAAGCGTTCCAATGCTGATCTGTTCAAGCGAAAGATCCGGCAAAAATTGAGAATGAATCAATTGTTTGATCATATATCTGCCACTGAGCCATTCCAGCTGTTTTTTAAAAGCCTTAAATCCATTGGCAGTCTTAATTTCCTGTGCATTGAAAAAGGGCTGTGCAAAATCGGTTTTTTTAAATAATTCATTTACCAGCGGCTTGTAATTATGGTAGTTAGTTTTACAAAAAATAGTACGCATGATTTGGGGTATTTGACAATACCAGACAGTTACACCTGGTTTCAAAAGCAAGGTGCTGATAGAAGTCTTGTGAGGTTTTGATGACGCCATAAAAAGGCTTATACATCAAGCGCTCTTGTTTTACAATCACTTAGGGGGAAGTATGGGCCTGGTCAGTTACTATCAGCGGCACGGATGGATTCGATCTGCTTTCAGTATTTCTATTGTTGTGTTGTGTATTCTTGTGGCGGTGATCTACATTGAGTACTTTTTCCAGAAACAGATGCATGATGATAATATGGAGAACCGCTGCCGGGAGATTTCCGCCTCCATTGTGGGCGGGATGACCGACGCGCTTTCCATTGGGGACAATGATGTTGTAAGGGATCAGTTTAAACGGCTCCATGAAGTTCTGCCTGAAATAGATGTCTTTGTCTATGATTTTAATTCACATGTCAGTTTCTCAACCAATCCGAAAGTAATCGGCACCTCCTTTAATGATTTTATCGAAGATAAACAGATCATTGCCAAAAATGAACTGATGCTGAAGACTGGAAAAACCGGAGGACTGATCAAAAAGAAGATTAACGGCAAGCTCTATGTGGGATCGCTTCTGCCAAGCCAAAATGAAAGCGGCTGTTATCATTGTCACGGCAATACCCGGAAGATTATCGGCGGTATTGCCGTTCTCGTGGACAGTTCCAAGGCTGCCAAATCCATGGGTAAAGCCAGAAATATCAGTATTATGGTCGGTGTTTTCGGTGTGATTATCGTGATCTTCATGATCTGGCTGATATTTTCAAGAATGGTGGCCAAACTGAATCTTACCATGGATGAAATCCGGGATACCAGTGATGCGGTGGCCAATTATTCAAATCAGGTCAAAGATATCTCAAAACAGATTGACACCAGTGCCGATCAGGGCAGCAAGGTGGCCGAGCATGCGTCAAAGGCGGCCCTGGAAATAACCGATCACATCACCAGCATTGCATCGGCCGCAGAAGAGGTCAGCTCCCAGATCAACGATGTGAATAAAAATTCCCTTGAAGTATCATCCCAGATCAAGGCGGTGGATAAAAATATATCAGACGCTTCTGAAAGTGTCGGATCAGTGGCCACAGCGGCCGAGCAGATGTCATTTTCAGTCAACACCGTGGCCACTGCCATGGAGCAGATGTACGCCAGTCAAAGTGAAATTACAAAGAATTCATCCCACTGCGCAGCCATCACCAATGGTGCATCAAAAAAAGCGACCCGAACCTTTGATATGGTGAATAACCTTGGCGAAGCCGCGACCCAGATAGGGGATATTATCAATCTTATCAATGGGATCGCCGGTAAAACAAATCTTCTGGCGCTGAATGCCGCCATAGAAGCCGCTGGTGCGGGGGAAGCCGGAAAAGGCTTTGCCGTTGTGGCAAACGAAGTCAAGGAACTGGCAAAGCAGACCGCCGGCGCCACCCGTGATATCCGCAAAAAGATTGAAGGCATGCAGGAAAACACCCAAGAGGCCATTGGCGCCATTGAAGCGATCACAAAAGTAATTGCCGAGGTGGATGCCATTATGGGCACCATTGCATCCTCTGTTGAAGAGCAGACCGCCACCACCAATGAAGTGACAAGAAATGTGGCCGAGTCCGCTGAATCTGCCGGGTCGGTTGCACAGAATATCAACCTTGCAGCAGACAAGATGGAAGAGGTCTTTGACAGCATGAAAAATATCATGGATCTTGAAAAGGGCGTTTCTGACAACCTGGATCAGGCTGCTGTGGCGGTTGGAGAGATTGCAAAGGATGTCACCGTATCCTCCCAGAGTGCCAGGATGGTATCTGATAATAGTGAGCGGCTGTCACGGGCGGTCAATGAAATACTGAACAGCTCCATGGGACAAAAGGAGAAGACCGATAAACTGGCAGGTATTGCGGTTGAATTGAAAAAACTGACCAAAGCGTTCAGGATATAATGAGCACATTGAAATTAAATCATCAGTCCCAGTGCGTCACATTTAAGCTGGCGCACAACCTTATCGGGATCAATATCCTTGATATCCGGGAGATTGTACCCTGCAGGGCTGTGACAAGAATTGCCAGATCTCCGGAATTTGTCCTTGGATTGATGAATCTGAGGGGGCAGATTTTAACGGTGCTGGATATCGGGGTATTGCTGGGGCTTGAAAAAAGAGTGATTCATGCCGACTCTTTTGTGATTGTTTTTAAACAACACCCAGTGGGATTCATTGTTGATAAAATTGGGGATGTTATCGGGATTGAACATCATATGATTGAGGCTATTCCGGCCAATATTGATCCGGGGATCCAGGAGTACATGGAAAATATTTTGACCCTGCCCGATGAGATATTGATGCTGCTTGATGCCAAAAAAATATTATCCGCAAGTATTTTGCACTCTCACAAAGATAAGGAAGCATGATGGCAAAAGAAGAACAGGACGCACTGGATGCCATGTCTTCTGAATTTGTGGCTGAAATCAAGGATGATCTTGCCAGCCTTGAAACAGATTTGCTTGCCATGGAAAAGAAGGGGGCGGATGCTGACGATGACCTGATCAACCATGCGTTTCGTTCCATCCACAGCATCAAGGGCGGGGCCGGTTTTTTGAATTTCCAGGAGCTGTCCGGATTAAGTCATGTCATGGAAAGCGTTTTGATGCAGATCCGGGAAAAAAAGATATCGATCTCTTCCGATATTGTTGATTCGCTGCTGTCCGGGTTTGATAAGATGAAGCTCATGGTGGAGTTGATGGGCAAAAAGGATGAGCCCTGTGATTATTCAGAAGAGCAGGGCAGCTTAAAAAAGATCCTTGAGCGGCCCACCGAAGAAGCCTTTAACGAACAGACTGCTGCTACTCCATTAGGGCAGGCAGAAGAATCGAAAGTCAGCTCGTCGAGCCCACAGGCCCCCACCACGGCTCCTGATTCCCAGGTGACTTCCCAAAACGATGCCATATCAGACCTTAAATCTCTCAAGCCGGTCAGCTCAAACGGTTATTTCAAGAATAAAAAATTCCCGGTTGAAACAGACAGGCTTGATAATGCCTTGAAAAGTCAGAAATATCTTTATGCCGTCTGTTTTGCGCCTAAAAAAGATCTGATTGAAAAAGAGAAGAATTTAGCCAGTGTTACAGAAGATATCAAAAGCATCGGTGATATACTGTATACTGATGGTGATTTAACACCTGAAACCGAGGCCTTCTATTTTGTAGTGGCCACGATACTGGATTTTCCGTTACTTATCCAGGTCCTTGAAATTGATAAGGGCCAGCTGACATTGATGGATGAACAATTTACAGATGTGCAGACAATACTAAACAGTCTTCAAACCCCATCGGCATCAACTGCTGAAAAAAAACAGGAAACCCCGGAAAGTGCGACTCCCCCACCAGCAACTGACACTGTATCCGTGGGGGAAGATAGCCCGTCTTCACCGGTGAAGGAACCGCAATTGTCGGCTGCTTCCTCCCAGACCATCCGGATCAATGTGGATTTGATATCCCGCCTGATGAACCGGGCGGGCGAACTGGTGTTGTCTCGAAATCAGCTTCGGCCTCTTCTGGAAGAATCTGTAGCGAAGAATAAAACCACCTCCCATGTGATGCAGAATCTGGACATGGTTACAACGGATATCCAGGAAGCGATCATGCAGATGCGTATGCAGCCGGTGATTGACCTTCTGGGCAAATACAAGCGTGTTGTCAGGGATATTGCCAGGCGGATATCAAAGAAGGTCGAGCTTGTTCTGGAAGGCGGGGATGTGGAAGTGGACAGAAATGTCCTGGAAAAACTTGCCAATCCGGTAACACACCTTATCCGAAATTGTATCGATCATGGGATTGAAACGCCGGAGATAAGAACTCAAAAAGGGAAACCGGAAACCGGCACCATAAAAATCAAAGCCTTTCACCAGGGAGGCCATGTCCATTTAAGCATTGCTGAGGACGGGGCCGGTATTGACCCCCAGATGGTTCTGTCAAAGGCGTTTGAAAAAGGGCTGGTTACCGAAGAACAGCTTGACCAGTTAACAGACAAACAAAAGGTGAACCTGATCTTTTTGCCGGGGTTTTCCACATCCGAACAGATTACGGATATATCCGGCCGCGGGGTTGGCATGGATGTGGTGAAGACAAATATCGAACGTTTACGGGGCCGGATTGAAATTGAATCTGTCAAGGGAAAGGGCACCCGGGTTCATCTGATCATTCCGTTGACCCTGGCAATTGTACCCTCCCTGATTGTCAGTACGGGATCCGAGAAATTTGCCATACCCCCCAGGTAAACATCAAAGAGGTCATTTATCTGGAGCCCGGACAAATCCATAACCGCGTTGAAGCCATTGGGGGATCCGAGGTTTTAAGGCTTCGACAGTCGCTGCTGCCGGTGCTGCGCCTGCGCAATGTGCTGGGAATAAAAACTTTTGTTGAACTGCCGCAAAGCCATGAAAAAATTCAGGAAAAAAGAGGGGCCATTGCCGACCGGCGTCAAAAAAGGGAAGATAAAAATTCTGTGGGGGAAAAACGACAAAAAAGTGCAGATCGCCGTAAGAATCAGTGGGATGCAACTTTTGTCATTGTACTCAAGCTTGGCCATGATCGTTTCGGGCTTTGTGTGGAACAACTGCATGATATTGAGGAGGTGGTTGTAGAACCATTGTCCGAATATGTTAAGCATCTGAAGTATTTTTCCGGCGCCACCATACTGGGCGACGGTAACGTCATTATGATCCTTGATGTGCAGGGGATTGCGTCCATGTCATCCCTGCGGTTTGAAAGCATTAAAACCGAGGAGGACAAAAGAAATCTTTCAAAAGAGAAAGCACAGCTTAACAGGGGGGAAAAAAGAAATCTTATTGTCTTTTGCAATGATGATAACGAATATTTCGCCCTGCCGCTTGAGCATGTCTCACGGCTTGAAACCATCAATCCTGATGAAATTCACCATACAGGAGATTTTAAATATATAGAACACAACAGGACATCGGTTTTCCTGGTGTCCATGGATGAACTGTTTCCCGCCGGAACGTGTAATATGGATACCCCGGAGGTGTTTGCCATTTTTCCAAAGTTTATTTCCGCAAAAGTCGGTATCCTGGCGTCCCGGATTGTGGACACCATAGAAACCAGTGAAATACTGGATAAAGACACAACCTGTGCGGATGCGGTGATGGGGAAATTGTTCATTGATGAGATGATGGTCCAGGTTCTGGATCATGAAAAAATGGCCACTATGATTGACCAGAAGGTGATACAGGCAAAGGGAAAGGCGCAGTAGCGATTTATGAAGGTATTGTTAGTGGATGATAAGGCCTCGATCAGGGGGGCGATGAAACAGATTCTGGAAAGTCTGGGACTCACCAACATCACGGAAGCGGTGGATGGCGAAGAAGCATGGCTGATGTTAACGGACATGCAATCCCACACAGACGGTCACGCCTTCGATTTGATCGTTTCCGATATGGAAATGCCGAAGATGAGCGGGCTTGAATTGTTAAAAGCTGTCAGGGAAGAGGAACTAATGAAAGACACACCGTTTATTATGGCCACCACAGTGACCGCGAAAAACATCATCCTTGAGACCATGCGGCTGGGGGTTCAGGCGTATATCATAAAGCCCTTTGATGCGCCCATGGTTGAGCTTAAGCTCAAACAGGCCGGCGTATTGTAAAAAAGAATCATATGCCTGATCTTCTAAACATAATGATTGCGGATGCCGATTCAATCGCTGCCGGTCAGCTTAAAGAACTTTGTACCACCATTCCCGGTGTCCGGGTGGTCGGGATGGCTCATTCAAAGGGGACACTGCTTGCAAAGGCGAAACACAGTGTCCCTGACCTGGTTCTGTTAAGCCTGACCGCTAAGATCGGCGGGCCCCAGGTCGTGGATACCATCAAAAGAAATGATCCTGATTTAAATGTTATCGCCCTTTACAAAAGCGATGACCAGGCGTCTGACTGCCTGATCAATGCATTGGAAATGGGAGCCTATGAGTGCATTGAAAAACCGGACAAAAGAGATGTCAGACTCTTTACGGAACTGCGGCTGCGTCTTTTAACCATTACCGGATTGTTAAGAAGCCGCAAACGATTTTCAAAAAAAGGTAACCGACCCTATAAAAGCAAGTTTTTCATGTCGACTGATACGGCAGATAAGAAAGTTTCACTGCCCGTGTCTTCCCGGAAAATCGATGTGGTGGCCATTGCTTCATCAACCGGCGGACCTGAAATTTTAAGCCGGATTTTTTCCATACTTCCCGGCAACCTGAATGTCCCGATCCTTTTAGTGCAGCATATCCCCGAAAATATCACCCAGTACTTTGCCAAAAGCCTCAATGCCAAATCCGAACTTGATATCCGGCTGGCCAACCACGGGGATCTTATTTCAGCTTCAACGGTTTATCTGGCGCCGGGGGGGGCAGCATATGACAATAACCGGCCCGGATTCAAAAGGTGGGCGCACAATCGCTTTGAATGCCGGCGGGCCGGTTAACAGTGTAAGGCCCTCTGCGGATCTGCTTTTTGAGTCTATTGCAAAATCATACAAGGGGAATGTACTGGCCATTGTTTTAACCGGCATGGGCGAGGATGGTAAAAACGGGGTGGCATCTTTGAAACAAACGGGCTGTTATTGCATTACACAAACGGCTGAAACCTGTGTGGTCTATGGGATGCCACGGGCCGTGGATGAGGCGGGATTGTCTGATGAACGCCTGGATCCCTTGAGCATTACCCAGAAGATTGTCATGATGGCGCAGTAACCCTTTACCTTTGATGCCTGTCAGCTCGCCTGCCAGCTTGCCTTGTTATCATGTTTCGTGTGTGCTATAGTTTTAGAATAAACAGATGGTCACGTTTAAACGGGAGAGCTGATGGATTCCATCAACGAGAAAAGCAATATAGATTCTTTCCCTTTTGATTCTCTTCGCCGGTTCCGGAATTTTGTAACCCCAAACATTGAAAAGAGTTCCAACTTTACGGCACAGTCCTACGATAACAGAGGGCGGATTTCAGATATCGCGTCAGCATTAAGATCAAAACTGGGTCTGTTTCAGACCCGTATGTCATCCAGTTCTTTTTTGTCGGACACGTTTTCATGGCAGGTGAGAACCGCGTCCACTTCGGATTCCGGCAAGCTTTTGGCAAAGGCGCTACCTGCAGCGTTAGAAAAAACCTATTCCCTTGAAGTCGATACCATTGCCAGCACCAGAACCGCCGTCAGTGACCGTCTTGTCAGTGACGACCGCAGCGGTTTTGATGAAGGCACCTATACGTATGACGTCACGGTGGATGATGATACCCATTCGGTTGAGGTGGTTATCGAAAAAAGCGGTGGGGTTCTGCCAACCAACCGGTCTGTCCTGCTTGATATTGAGCGTTCGATAAATAAGCTTGGCCTTGATATCTCGGCCACACTTCATGATATCAGCCAGCCGGATTACAATCCGTACCGGGAAAATGCATACAAGGATATGTCCTATGTGAGCATTGCCAGCAATGACACCGGGGAAAGCATCGATTTTTCCATAGCCGATACCAGTGGCACATTGATTGAGACACTGAACCTGGATCGTGTCCGTCAGCAGGGATTTCAAAATCAGTACCGGATTGACGGAGACCAGGGTAATTCAGACAGCAACACTATCGTGGTGGAGTCCGGAAAGGTCAGTGCCTACCTGCTTTCAACCACCCGGACCGGTGAGAATCTGCAGATATCAGTGGCGCCGGGGACCCAAAGCCTGGCACTGGAACTTGAGCAGATTATCGGAGACTATAATGAGCTGATTCTGTGGCTTGACGATAATGACAGCGTTATCAGCCCCAGCTTAAAAACCGCGCTTTATAAGGAACTCGACAGTATTACCCTTGGCAATGACACTCTGAAAAGGTCATCCATGGCCGAAAATGGTTCCGTCAGTAAAGGGTTTAATTCAATCGTTTCCAGCGATGATGACAATAGTGTTGACAGTGATCTGGCCCAGATCGGGCTGACCCTTAAGGATGACGGTACCCTGGAGATTGGCGATGACTTTAAAACATCCGTGTCAAGCGACTTGAGAGGCGTCTGGGATGCCCTGGCCGGGGACACGGGATTTTTTACAAAAATTTCCCAGGCCATTGGCGGCATTTATGAAAAAAATGAGGCAGGGTATGTATACTCCCGAAACAGTATCCTATCCTATAATACCGATACCGGTAGTGCCACCGCCATATATCAACGCAATCAATCCAGCCTTATCAATCTTTTTGCCTGAGACGCTTTTTTTTTATTTTAAAAGAAAATGGGGAATATACCGCGGGTCCAAGTTTTTTGAATCAACCCTGCCGTACTCCTGATCCAGTTCCGCCATTAAATCTTTGAGCACCCCGGTAAAGGCTTCTGGCTGTTGCTCTTCCGAAAGTCCTGTCCTCTGGGTGATCCATAACTGAAGATCACTCAACTGAAGATCAAACTTTGAGCCGGATTCCGTGGCCGTAAAAAGGGCGCCAAAAAAATTTTTAAAAACAGCGATATCTATGGGGGAGAGCGTGGGTTCCAGGTCCAGCCTGTCTCTTGCCCACAGGGTCAACAGACACGTTTTATAGGTCAGCACGCCTTCTTCAAAGGAGTCGATATCCACGGACAGGTGCTCAAGAATCAAATCCAGGGCCATGATCTGATTCAGGTTTTTGCGGGTGGCATCTATGTCGGAAATGGTCTTAAAATCGCGGTACAATGCGCCGGATTGGTAATTGTCAAAAAACATGGGCCGTTCAATAAAAAGACCGCCGATAATACCCAGATATTTTTCGTCAAGAAAGCTTAACGGCAGCCGGTTCTGGTTCATGAAACTGTTCTTAAACCATCTGACTGCTTCGGTTTTCAGTTTGATGCAGGCACTTGAACCATTTCTGAAAATATCTTCAAGGTAAAATTGTGAAATCAGCTTTTGGGCCTGGTTTACGGTTGCATCCTTTTTCAGCATCACTTCCAGCCCCAAATTTAGATACGCGTGGGTTTTGTGTACCGCTTTCTCCAGATCCTGCCGCTGCCGAAGTTTTATCTTATCTGCCGATATGACCTTGTTGATCAGGGCGGCCAGTTCCGACTCCAATTCCATTAAAAGCCGGGAGTCAATATCGCGCAGGGCCGCTACAAACAGGTCGTCTTCGTTAAGATGCTCGGAGAAAAACTGGGGAGGTAAGGGAATTTGGGGGTCAAGTTCATGGGCCGCAGCTGTTTTTTGTGGCCGATTTCTTAACTTGCCGGATACGGAAAGCGGCTGGTAAATCCCAATGGCATCATGGGTGGGTAAAAATCCCTTTTCCGCCAGGCGCAGGTTTTTCAAACGGAACTCTTCTTCTTCAATTTCCGCGGGCAGCAGACTTGATGTCTCCAGCAAAAGACCGTGGAAAACCGACAGATCCATCTGGGCCAGCAATTTCAGCATTTTTTCCGTTAATTCCCAGGCCGGGGTATGGTCACCCGGGGCCGGCATCTGGTCTTCGGTAAGGGGTGGTTTTTCCGGGAACCTGAAATAGAACTTGTCATCCAACGTGATATAGTCGTCAAAATCATCCGGCGGTATCTCGTCATGCTCCCTGATTTTGATCTCAATCTGCCTGGACAAAAAGAATTCGAAAAAGGCCGGTTTTTCTTTTATCCCCCAACGCAGCAGCCGTTGGGGATCTGCCTGGAACAGAAGGTCAAATACTTTTGTTGTGATCGTTGTATCAAGCCGGTCCGTATCCCAGACTTCAACATCAAGGATATACTCCCACTGGGCGGAGGTCGCCATTGACAGGACGGGTACAAAATCATCCGGGCCAATTTTATGCATCAGGTAGTACAGGTCCTGGTCCGGAAATGATTGTATCAGTGTTGCCGGGGAGGGCGCATCCAGAATTTGATCCAGGGCCTTTTCAGCGTCACTGACAAGGATGTCACGGCGTTGTGCCCGCAGTTTTAATTGTCTGTTGGTTAAGTTGGCAAGCTGGTAATCAATGGGGTCTGTCATATTATTGTCCTGAAATTTGTTGACGGCATATGTTTATATAATGTCGGGTATCGTCCAAATGGTCAAGGGGTTCAAAAAACGCCAAAGCTTTTTTAAATCGCCCCAGGTTCATCAGGCAGGTCCCGATGCAGATGGTCAAGTCCGGATGGCCGGGATGGTGTTGCAGCCCTTTTTCAAGGAGATGGACGGCATCATGAAATTGCCGTTTTTTCTGCATGAGCATGCCAAGCCCTAAAAAGGCCCTGGCCTCCGGGGCAAAAACAATGGCTTTTTCAAAAAGACGGCGGGCAGTATCTTCGGCATCTTTTACCCGGGAATCCAGGGCATACTCTCCATGGGAAAATGTCATGGCAAGACGGGAAAGAAAGTCGGCATGAAAGGGGTACAGCTCTTTTTTGTCCACAAGATCGATATTGCGTGCAAATTGGTGAACATTACGATAAAAAGCGGATCGCAGGGTGTCACCGAATTTTTTTACCTGCTCAAAATCAAGATCCGGATCTATCTCGAACCAGGGGAGATCTTCGATGTTTTGGTGCCAGATGCTGTCGTTCACCAGATTTTTTTGTTCGGCAGAGCGGTATAGATAGGTGCCCGGGAAAATGACCAGCATATAGAAAATAGCACTTAAGGGTTGGATTTGAGTTAACAGGTCAATGCTTTTCTGGATGGTTTGTGATGTCTCCATCGGAGATCCGTAGATAAAGTAGGCCCGGGGTAAAATTCCATACGATCTTGTTAATTCAAAGGCCTGGATGATTTTTTCTTGTAAAATGGGTTTGCCCAAGGTTTTCCGGATACTTAAAGCTCCGGATTCAACCCCGTAGCTGATCTGGATGCAGCCGGCCATCCGCATGGCGTGTAAGATGTCGGCATCAATATAATCCACCCGGGAGATGGCATTGAAGGTAATGGGCAGTTTTTTTTCCAGGATCAGGTGACACAGCTCAATCACCCGTGTTTTGTCCATGGTAAAGGTATCATCGGATATATAAAAATGGGTAACCCCTTTTTTAAAAAGAGCCTCAATCTCATCGGCAAACCATTGGGCACAATGAGAGCGGACCTGACGGCTTTTCCAGAATTCGGGAGATCCGCAAAATGTGCAGTTACCGGGGCATCCCCGGGACATGGCAAGATGCTGATACGTAAAATACCGGGAAGGATGGACCAGTGTATCAAGGTCATTAAGCAGCGGCCTTGCAGGGGTGTGGATTATCCTGTCGTTTTGCCGGACTATCAGCCCCCTGACCCCGCATTCCATAAGATTTTGTCCATTCTCAAGTGCCGAGACCAGTTCAAAAAAAGAGATTTCTCCTTCTCCCGGAATGATTACATCAAGCGCAGGACAGGCCTCAAACAGATGCTCTGCCAAAAATGTCGGGGCAGGTCCGCCAAATACAACCGTGACCGACGGGAGTATCTTTTTTGCCATGATCGCACATTCAATCGCATTGATCCGGTTGGGATTGGTTACGGAAAAACCAATTATGTCCGGTGGGTGATCCATGATCTCTTTTTTGAACACAGCCACCGGGTCTGTGTCCCCCGGTTTCTCCGGATTCGTATGACCTTCCGGATTTCCGGGATCGGCCTGGGCAAGATTGAGCAGCCGGGTATCAAAATTGTTTTCACGCAGCAATGCTGCGATATAATACAGGCCGATCGGGGTTACCTGGGCGTCTTGGGCCGAAAGCCGGTCATCAAGACACCTGGGGGCGACCAGAAGAATTTTCTTTGGGTTTACCATGTGCCGGCAATCAGATCGGACAGTTTCCTTTTGGGGACGTGGTGGACCTGGTTTTCATCTCGCCAGTACTTGATACTGCCGTCATCCCCAAGATCATCAATACAGATCTCTTCAATGGGTTTGCCAAGGGCGACAACCAGCTTTACGTCCAGGTGATCGGCGATTTCAAGGTCAGCTTTGAGTTTTTTGATATTGATGGCTCCGAACATTAAGCCGCCAAGTCCCATGGTCCGGGCGCCTAAAAGCATAGTCTGCGCGACAATGCCGTGATCGCACCAGAAGTTCTTGGCAATCTTTGTGTCTCCGCAGATAACAATATAGGCTGATGGACGCTCTTCTTTAACAGGGCCTTTCCACTCTTTTAAATAGGCAGCCCAGCCAAGGCAGTCAAAGATGCAGTTGTTTTTCTCAGCATCCGTGCACAGGACATATTTTAACGGTTGCATGTTGGCAGCGGACGCACAGTGACGGGCCAGGTTTACCAGCCCTTCCAATTGGCCCTGATCAATTTTATGGGAATGGTCAAATCGCCTGCAGGACCGGTTTTGCCTGACCAGATCGGAAAAATTTTCAGAGGTCAGCATTTTTACCTCCCTTGCAGGGCACCCGTTCGAACTGGGGCATGTTGATATCGATCCATTCAAGGATCTTGTCCATTTCCCGGGTTACCTCTTTTAGGGCCTTTCCCCGGTGGCTCACGGATGCCTTTTCTTCAAGGTTGCACTGGGCAAAGGTTTTGTTGAAATCCGGATAGAAAAAAAGCGGATCATAACCAAAGCCATTCTCCCCGGCAGGTTCTTTGGTAATAAGCCCCTTGCACTCGCCTTCATAAGTCAGGGCGGCACCTGTGGGCACGGCGATGGAGATGACGCATTTGAATGCGGCGTTCCGGTTGTCCTGGCCTTTCAGGTTTTCAAGCATTTTAGAAACATTTTGCTGATCTGTGGCGTTTTCACCGGCGTAGCGGGCGGAATAGACGCCGGGCGCGCCGTCCAGCGCCTCAACACAGAGACCGGAGTCATCTGCTATTGCAGGGTGTCCCAGTACTTTAGCGGTGAAAGATGCTTTTTTGTAAGCATTGGCATCAAAGGTGTCACCGTCTTCAATGACTTCGGGGACAGGACCAAAATCGCTCAGGTTTTTAATTTCAATGGGGAAATCTTTCAGCAGTGCCTGGATTTCTCTTGTCTTTCCTTGGTTTGTTGTTGCAAGAACAATGATCTGTTTCAATGCCGTACTCCATTTCCTTTGGGTTGAGTTTGGATAAATATAAGGGTGTGTGCCTGTTTTGTAAACCCTGGAATAGGATGAAAAATTCGTGTATGGGCAGTTACTTGTGAATAAAGGGTCCATTTTATCAGTGAATTTCAGTGTTGGCCGCTGTGAGGCATGTTCCCCTTGGATGATGAAAAAAAGATTTTTTTTATTTTACAAAGTTCATTCATGATAATAGGATGTTTTTCACAAGAACAGAGTTAATTAAAAAAATCCTGAATTTAACATAAGCCAAGCCATGGTACGGTGCCGAGATGAGCAAGAAACTGTCTGTCGCAAACCTTAGTGTTTTAATTGTTGATGATGTTAAAAGCATGCGCTCCATCGTGCGAAGCCTGCTTAAGAATTTAAAGATCGGTCGAACATTCCATATGGCGGAAAATGGTCTGGAAGCCTTAAGAATCCTGCATACCACTCACGTGGATGTAGCGATTATCGACTGGAAGATGCCGGTCATGAACGGCACCCAGCTGCTGGAGGCTGTCAGGAAGGACAGGCAGTTACGCGACCTTCCGGTGCTGATGGTCACTGGCGAGTCTGAAAAGGAGATCGTGCTGGAAGCCGCAGAAATAGAGGTCGAGGCATATCTGATAAAACCTTTAACGCCACTGGTTTTAGAAGAAAAATTAAAGATCATCGTCGATCAGGCCAATCATCCGGATAAAGCCACACTTCACGTGAGAATGGCACGCAGTCTTGAAGAAAAAAATGATATCGATAGAGCCATCAAGCATATGGAACGCGCTGTCCAATTAAAGCCGGGGGCGTCCAGACTCTTGCGAAAACTGGGACTGCTGTACCAGAAAGCAGGTGATGAGAAAACTATGACGCGCTATCTGAAACAGGCTGCTGCCAGTAATGTTCAGGATGTCGTAACGCGGAGAATTCTTGGTGATTTTTACTGGGAAAATCAGGACTTTTTGTCTGCGGTCTGTTACTATCAGGAAGTGGTCAGCATGACCCGGAAATTTGGTGAAGATGCCATTGAGCTGGGGGAGGCGCTTTTAAATGACAAACAGTCGAAAAATGCCAAGCTCCTTTTTTCAGGAGTGGTTGCCAAGTCTTCTAAAGACCTGGAACTGATAGAAAAAATAGTGGAAATCTGCCTGCGATATGACGAATACAGCTATGCCCTGGGACTGTTGAAACGGCTCATTCATGACAATCCGACCAATATGGATCTGGTATACCAGGCCGGAAACGTCTGCCGGAGAATGGATAATCCTGATGCAGCGCTTGAGTATTTTTTAATGGTTGATAAACATCAATTTTCCCGTGTGGATGTAAAATTGAAACTGGCCAAGATTTTTATTTTAAAAAAGCAGGTTATCCAGGCAGATGATTATCTGAACCAGGTGCTGAAAAAAGATCCGGCAAACCGGGAAGCACTGACGTTAAGGCGGCTGGTATAACAGCGGCTTTTACCCGGAACCTGTGCCAATGAACCACCCAGGCAGCTGTCCGGGCTGTCCACCATAAATTAAATTAATTTTTTTCAGTGAGTCCCCCATTTGGGTGATGTTTTTTCCATTGGCCTGTTTTAAGGTGTGATGGAATTGTTTATTATTGTCCGGGAACATAAATGAGGGATACCGTAGATGACACAATTTGATAATGCCATGGCAGTTTTCAAGCTGCTACCCAAAACAAACTGCAAAAAATGTAACGATACCACCTGTCTTGCCTTTGCATCCAAGGTGTTTTTAGGGCAGAAAAATCTGGATCTATGTCCGCATATAGATGCAAAGGTGTTAACTGAATACAAAAACAGTGCTCCCAGGGAAAATCGTTTGGAACAGGAACAAAAACAGATGCTGTCCAAATTAAAGCAGCAGATCACATCCTGTGACTTAAAGAAAACAGCCCAACGGACCGGCGGAATTTATGAGAACGGGAAACTGACATTAAGGATTTTCGGCAAACCACTGTCCATTGACCAATCCGGCATGCTGGCGGCAGATATTCATATAAACCCATGGCTAACCTCAACGGTACTGGGATATGTTCTTGCCTGCCAGGGAGTGCCGCTGACCGGGAAATGGGTGCCGTTTCGGGAACTTGACGGTGGCAGAGAGAAAAACGGCCTTTTTGTACAGCGGTCGGAAAATTCGTTCAAACAGATTGCAGACCGCTATACAGGGCTATTTGAGGATCTGATTCATATTTTTAACGGTAAAAAGATCGAAGAATTATTTGACTCAGATATTTCCATGGTATTATCTCCGCTGCCGGCACTGCCCATCCTGATCTGTTACTGGAAAGCGTGTGAAGGCATGGGATCGGACCTTCATATTTTTTTTGACAGCTCTGCCGACCAGAACGGCGGTATCGATATCGTTTATGGTGTGGCAGCCGGTATTGTGGTGATGTTTGAGAAAATATCCCGGCGACATGGACAGTGAAACCGTCATCTTTGAATCGCTTTGCCGTAAAATATTTTTTTTGCCGTCTTTTAGTTGAATATTAAGCAGTGGTGAATAGATTATCCGATCAATTCCTGCTGAATGGCAAGACATAGTTCTTCCAGGGTATAGGGCTTTTTCAGATATTGCCCGGCACCCAGGGCCAGGGTCTCTTCAACCTGCCGAGTTTGTGAATAGCCCGAGGCGATGATCGCTTTTTGACCAGGTTTTTTAACCCGAATGCGCCTGAAGGTTTCAAACCCGTCAATACCGGGGTCCATTATCATATCCAGCAGCAGAAGGTCGGCGCTGTTTTTTTCAAGGTATTGAACCGCAGCTTCTCCGGAGGAAACGCTGACAGCCTGATATCCCAGCTTTTTTACAGCCACCTCTGCAATTTTTCTTTGACTTTCAATGTCATCGATAATCAATATTTTTTCGCCCTGCCCTTTCAAGCTGTCAATGTCAACAGGTGTGAGCTCCCGTCCAATAGCCTCGTGGCAGACGGGAAAATAGAGCTCAAAGGTGGTGCCGCCCTCTTCACTGGTGGTAATATCGATATAGCCGTCATGATCCTGAACCGTGCCCCATACAACCGCCATGCCAAGTCCTGTCCCGCTTCTGCCCATGACTTTTTTGGTAAAAAACGGTTCAAATATGTGCAGCAGATCATTTTCACAAATGCCGGTTCCCTCATCTTTGACACTTAATACCAAATAGTCACCTTTTTCCACCTTGTCATAACCGTTTAGCGGGATATCCAGATGCCGGTTCCGGGTTCGGATGGTGATCTGTCCTGCGTCCAGATGGGCTTCAGCCGCATTTGACACCAGATTCATCAACGCTTTTTCCAGGTGAACACCGGAACCCTTAACAAAAGGCATATCCGCACCAAGCAATTTGACCACACCGATATTGGGGTGAAAAGAGAGTATCTTCCGGTACTCCGGTGTCTTTAAAAAGCTTGTTACCAGCTCATTGAAGTCTAACACATCCTTGGACACGACACCTCGGCGGGACAGGGTTAACAGATCCTGGACGATTTCCGAGGCCTTCTGGCCGGATGACCGTATCATATCAAGGGACTGGTACATGGGGTCTTTGGGATCCAGGTCCATGCATAGCACTTCAGGGTAGGTGACAATGCCGGACAGAATATTGTTCAAGTCATGGGCCACACCACCGGCCAGCAGTCCTAAGGCTTCCATCTTCTGGGAACGGTTCAGCCGCTCCTCCAGCTCGTTTTTTTCTTTTTCCATGCCTTTTTTTTCTGAAATATCCCGCAAAATGCCAATGATTTTATCGGGACTGCCGTGGTCATCAAAAAGCAGCCTGGCATTAATTGAACAATAATGGGGGCTGCCATCCCTGTTGCGAAGCTGAACTTCATGATCATTTAAAAAGCCCTGGTGGCTTAAGATACGGATGGTCTGATGCCGCTGCTCCGGATCGGCATAAATATCGAATAATGACTTTCCTTTCACAGCTTCCATGGTGTAATCAGATACGGATTCAACCGAGGGACTGACGACCAGAATTTTACCCTCCAGTGTGGTCTCAAAATAGACATCCAGGATATTCTCAAATATCTGCCGATACTTTTTTCCGGATGCGTCCAGTTCCTGGATGGTTTTTTGCAGACCGTTTAATATCATGGTGACCAGCACCGTGGCAATGGTGTTTAAAAAAAGGAAATTCAAAGAGATCACCACCCATTTTTCTACTGGGTTTTCCATTGCCATGTGCCAGGTTTTAAAGTCCATGGCAAGTATTAAATCAGTAAATTGAAAATAGATTAAAACACCCAGCAGTGTGATGGTGAAAAGGTTGATGACAAGTGCGATGCCCGCATACCAAGCCCCTAACAGCACGGCCGTGATCACAGGGAAAAAGAACAGCCAGACAGGGCCTGCGCCAAACGGTCCCAGGGTAACCAGAAGGATCATGCCCAGAATATAGGCAACAATGGGAAAGGCAATGGCCCGGACCTGATAGGGCAGATCCGGCCGGAAAAACAGAAAAAGGGCAATTATATAAATAACGGTGTCAAGTATGGCGATGAGCCATAGCTGCTCTTTAATGGATAAAAGCACGCTTGGAATGTAGGTAATCAGACCGGCCACCACCGACACGGCCAGTAAAATTAACAGGACGCGTTCCTGCCAGTAGGCAATACCATCTTTTTGGGAGAGGTTTTTCGGGATAATTTTCTGAATAAAAAAATGGGCGATACGCCCTTTATTATGGTTATTTTCTGTGTGGGTTGGTTTCATTGAATAATATTTCCGTCAAACAGACCATATAATATCATAAATTAGAAACGAATGCCATTGCAGGTAAACTGGCCGGTAAAGCTGAATCCCTTGTCAGTTGTTTAAAGTTTTTTTAAAGAGCTGGTTGATACGGGAAATATAGGCTTTGTTGCCAAAAGGTTTGGGCATGTGTTCCAGAAACGGGTCCTTAAGCTCAAGGTCACGGGTTGATTCAAGGAATTCAAGGTTCCCGGAAATAAAAAGGATGGGTACGGCCCTGTTTTTTTTGCGGATATATGCGTAAATATCCATACCGTTAATCTGCCCGGGCAGTACGAAATCAAGGCTGATAAAATCATAGATATGCGTATCAAGCAATGCCATTGCCTCTTTCCCGTCGCCGGCCACATCCACGGTGTGACAACAGGGCGAATCCGTTAGAATCCTGTGCTGGACCTCGCTGATGGTCGGCTCATCCTCCACCAGCAGGATTCGTTTGTGTGTCACCGGTTTTTCATGGCTAATCTGGGATTTTTCTTGAACAGTCAGCTCTTTTTTGATCACCGGCAGGCTGATTCCAACTGTGGTGCCGGCATTCACTTGCGACTGGACCGAGATAGTACCGTAATGCTGTTCAACATATTTATTAACATTGGACAGGCCGTAACCGGTTCCTTTAATTCCCGGCCTGTAAACACCGTCTTTATCCCTGCTTCCTTTTAAGGTAAAAGAGGGCTCGTAAATTTTTTCAATGTATTTTTCAGGAATACCGCAGCCGTTGTCTGTCACTTCAAGGAATATGTTTTTTTCATCCGTATAGGTACGGATCACTATTTTTTTTTCTTCCATGAGACTTGTGGCATGAATTGCGTTTTGCAGCAGGTTTATCAGGGTGTGTTCAACCATTCCGGGGTCGGCAAAGATGTCAGGCGTGTCTTCTTGTGCTTCCCGTGTGATGGTTATATCTTCAAGATCTTTTTTTAAAAGGTTGAGCATCAGGGTGATTTTTTTTTCAATGTTGAAAAATTCCTGTTTCGGCTCCTGGTCCTTGGCAAAGGCGACCAGATTCCGGGTCAGGTTTTTCCCCCGCTGGGTCTGGTCATTAATCATTTTCAGAATCTGCCGTGTCTCTTCTTCCCGGCAATCCTCTATCGCCAGTTCCGAACTGCCCATAATGGCACCCAGGATATTGTTGAAGTCGTGGGCGATCTTGCCTGCCACCTGTCCCACAAGGGCATATTTCTCCTGTTTCACCGCTGCCCTGAGAGCATGTTCCGCATCTTTTCTTTTCTGCAGCTCCAATAAAAGCGCGCTGTTTTTTTCATCAAGACCGGCCCTCTGGCTCTCAATGATTTGAAATGCCTTGGCATATTTGCGTATCAGGATACTGGCCTGGCATAAAAGGAAAATAAAGGCCCCGACATGGAAAAGATAAAGTGTGTCGATAATACCCCGTGCGTTTAAAAGATCATTTGCGGATGCCGCAATAAATGATCCAATACCGAGCATAAAGGTTTTTATGCCAAACAGGTTAAGTAAGAAGGCCTTCCAGAGTATGAAACAAATATAGGCAATGCATCCGAATGCAAAATACTGGAAAGTTGGCAGTGTATGGGTAAATATGAATATGGGAAAAATGATGACAACTGAAGAAAAACAAAGGACAACAGTTTGAAGTCCTATATAAATTTTGCGGTTCATCAGGTTGGGAAACAGGTGATGAAGGTAGGCAATTATGGAGCCGGTCCCAAGGTAGAAGGTTAAATACTCGAGTTTGAACAGATTGTTGATTGAAAGATCCGGAATGAAGGTCATGATGAGCCGTTCTTCGAAAACAAGAAGCCGTGTTGAGATTAACAGACAAAACAGGCCGAAGAAAAGAAAGGTCCACTCGTTTTTGCCAATAAAAAACAGGCGCAAATGATAAATCCCCATAAAGAGAATAGCACCGAAAAAAAGGTAAAGTGTTGAGATTTTTTTGATCTGTTTTTTGTGGATGTCGGCCTTGAGGCCAATATATACCGGATCCCGAATGCCCCCTTTGAACTGGTGAAAATTGCTCACATGAAAGGTAAGCTGTGCCATACCGGAGTTAGTTGTGAAATCCACAACGCGGGATTCGATCCTAGGCCCCGCGTTTTCTATATCCTGTGTTGGGGTGCCCACTGTAATTATTTGTTTCCCATTGATAAACAATGTGTAGGATGAACTGATTTCCGGTATGTGAACGGCATAGGAGCGGATTTTTTTGGGAAGCAGCAGCCTGATCTCATAGGTTCCATACCCTTTACTGCCGATGTCATGACCATCTTGCTGGTACTCATTCCAGAGGGCAGGAACATAAATGGTTGAAGCGGGGGGCCCTTTGGGGGGCTTGTTAAGTGTCTGCCCCGGCAGAAGGAACTTTTCCCAGGTAAACCCCCAGTGGCCCTTGACATTGACAACGGGGTGGGCATCAAAATCCCATGCGGAAAGATCCATGATGCCGTTGTCGGCGCGAGGCGGGCTCAATTGGTCCTGGCGAAGATCGCAGGACAGCAGGAGCAAAAAACTCACAAAGTATAAAATGACGGCTTTTTTATCCATAACAGCAGATCACAGGCTTTTGAGTTCAAATATACAATTTATAGGAGTGGTTAACCAATATTACCAGGACGAAACTTTTATTGAGAATACAATGGTTTGAACGATAAATCAAACTGCTTCCTGTTTTTTTAATGAAAGGAAAATAAAATCGCAACGACTAATCTGACAAAAGAGGGCAAAGATGAGAAAAAAGGAGAACAACATGAAACGATTTGCAGGTTTATTGCCTGCCGCCATTGTTATGATTGCAGGATTTGTTCTTGTTGCGGGATTTGTAGAGTATGACGGGCAAAAGGCATATATCACGGACCGGACAGGAGAGCGATGGGATGTGTCCCAGGCGGCTTTGCTTGGCTTTGTGCCTGAAAAATTTCAGTACGGTATCGGAAAGGATGCTTTTACCCCGCTGGATGATTCTCACGTAAAACCCTTTGCCCGGCAATTAAACGAAAATCACCGGGTCATCGGGGTGACGGTTAATGATGAAGCCCATGCCTATTCTGTCCGTCGTTTGAGATACCATGAAATCGCCAATACAAATATTTCCGGCATGCCCATTGCCGCAGGTTTCTGACCGCTTGTCAATCTGGCGGCTGTGTACAGCCGCACGCTGGACGGAGAGGTTCTGACACTTGCACCTTCGGGATGGACATATGATAATACTTTTGTCCTGTATGACAAACAGACACAATCTTTGTGGTACCCCTACCGGAAAGGATTGAAATCTATCCAGGGGGTGCATTTTAAAAAATGGTTGCCGCTGATTAAATCCAGAGATACCCACTGGAAAAAATGGGAGAAACAGTATCCCGCCTCAAGGGTTCTTGAGTGACCTGGAATCAGGCTTTTTGGGAGGCTCTTATGTAATCCCCCGGTGTTATGCCCATCCAGCGCCTGAACTGGCGGGTCATGTGACTCTGGTCGGTGAAGCCGCAGTTGACGGCTGTCTGGGCAAGGGGCAGGCCCGATCGAAGCTGCTTTTTTGCATGCTTGAGCCTGAGGCCTGTCTGAAGCAGGTAGGGAGATATGCCGGTCTGTTTTTTGAACAGGCGTAAAAGCGAATAGGCACTTACCCCCTGGTCACGTGCAAGGCCGTTAAGGGACAGGTTCTGATCATAACGTGCATGGATTTTCTCAGTGATCTGCCTCACCAATTTCCTATCCCGGTGTAAGGGGGGCGCAGGGCAGGTAAAATCTGCGTGCCGGTTAATCAGAGTCGCCAGCAGGGATAAAAAATGGGACTCAAGGCTAAGCCGGGTATCCCGGTTTTCGCAGGCAGTCATGAATTGATGCAGCCCTGCTGCAACCATGCCGTCAAATACAACGGATTCAGGAAAATGCGGCAATGGTTGTTGCGACAGCCCCAGTTGATCCAGTGCTTTTTTCACCAGGGAAAGGTGTGGGTAGATCATAAAATAGCCCCATCCCTTTTGTCTGTCCGAGGCATGGCCATTATGGATATCGCCGGGGTTGACGACAACAATGCTTCCTTTGGGGGCGATGTTCTCTTTTTTGTTACACAGGTAAGTTTCACTGCCCTTTAAAATGATACCGATGGCATAGCCTTCATGATAGTGCCGTCCGAATGAATGCTCAAAGAACATCGCCGTGAGTGTTTCCAGGTTGTCAAGGTATCTGACGGAAGTATAGTGTTTGTATTCTTTTGTCATAAAAGCGGACTAAATTATGATTGGGTTAGATAAAAATATAGTTCCTTAAAATGGATATGGTTATCACGCCGGTAAGCATAACCCCAATTAAACTTTTAAGCCGCACCGCAGCCACTGCGCATATTATCGCTGCAATAAACCCCGGAGTGCCGTTGTCCAGGATCTGCGGCGCAATTATGGATACAATAATTGTTCCCGGAAGATATTTCAAGGCCTGCTCAAAAACCGGCGGCAGAGCAGATATCCTGTCTGAAAGATAAAATCCTATCATCCGGGTGAGATACGTCACCACTGCCATGCCAAAAATGGTCGCAGCTGCTGTTGCATTATCTGTCATGGATGAATACTCCTGTAATGCTTCCACTTATACTGCCGGCAAGGATGTACCATTTGCCGGGGAATATTTTTGAAATGAGTATTGCCACAACTGCCGCCACAATCCAGGGAATCAGGTCCTGTCTGGATCGCCACAATCCAATTGCAAGAAAAATGAATATTGCTGTAAAAGAAAAGTCGATTCCCCAGATAGCAGGATCAATCGTGCCGGTACCAAGCATATTGCCGGCGATTGTTGACAGGTTCCAGGCTAAAAAGAGGGAAAATCCGGTGCCGGCCAGTATTGCGGCATTTTTACTGCCCTGCTGCCATTGATTGAGCGAAAAGGCCCAGCTTTCATCCACCATAAAAAACAGAGAGCCATACTTCTGGGCGGCATTCAAATTTTTGAATCTGTCCACCAGGACGGTACCCATGAGAATATGTCTCATATTCACGACAAAGGTGGTGATAATAATGGTAAATGCTGGAAGGGGAGTTGTCCACATATCCAGGGCGACAAACTGGCTGGCACCGGCAAAGACAAAAACACTCATGCCAAGGGATGTCCAGATATCAAGACCTGCCTGCCGGCTTAAGATCCCGAATACAAACCCGTAAGACGCTACGCCCAGCGCAATGGGAAGAGCGGATTTGAATCCTTTGAAAAAACCATCTGTCGTAAAAAACATGGGTCATTATCTCCTGTCTGGCATAATATCAGATCGAGTATAGTCATAGCTTTCAGATCTGTATTGTATATTTTTGCGCTGGATTAAAATTGTTATGGTCTGGGCGCAGACCATAATGTTGTCATTGGATATTTATGAAGCGATGTCGCATAGATATAGGCATGTGGTTGTGATGGAACTATAGTTTTAACGAACAGTCCTATAGAAAGGAAGGTAAGGCGAAACCGGTTCCTTTCCTATCTATGGTGTCGGGTTGTGGTTAAAAGGTTTCCCGCAGCAAGCATGCGGCTGCAAAGGTGAAAAAATAACCTTATTGACCTGTTAATAGCTGCCAGTGATTATCCGCCTGTTTCACAAGAGCTGCTTCAGTCTCTTTTTGGGCCCGCTGGTTCCATTTTTTCAGGGTGTCGGTAAAAAAAGTGTTATAAAAAAGAAAGTTTCGACCTGCCACGATTTTATACCTTTTCGGGTCGATTTCGACTTTCTGCCCCTCCAGCATTGCCCAGGCGCACCATCCTCCGAAAGCCGGAAGGTATTGTGCCGGGTCTTTCTTAAAGGTTTGCCGGTTATCGTCGTTGACAAATAGGTAGGTAACGTTTTTATGAGACATAAAAATTTCATTTTTTCCTTTTGCCGGCTTCCCGAGATGGTAGCTGACAGGGTCATAACCTTTTATGGCAATACCTGAGGCATCCAGGTTATGTCTGGTTTCCGCTGCTGAGGCCCAAACGCTGACAACTGCCGTGAAAAGGCAGAAGGCGAGCAGGGCAGGGGTGAAAGGCTTGATCATATTATCTCCTTTATGAAAATGCCATGGGGGATAAGTCTGTCAAAATCAAGGCAGGGGTTGATAATATCAAAGTGATGTGCGGTTTTTTATCCCATTATATTTTTAAAACCTGAATTCTGGTTTTTTCAGGTCGCCTCTCTTTTTTTTTCAGCCTTTAACGGCACACAATAAATTCCGCCCTTGGTCAGCCCCGGCATAAAACATTTGTTGCAGGATATACAGTCACAGGCGTCAGCGTTGTTGTTCGCCCACAGGTTCGGCAGATCCGGCTGGCGGATCAAGGGGCGGGACATGGCGATAAAATCAATGCCGTGCTCTTCAACGGCCTGCTGTGCCATGTCAAGAGAGCGGAAACCGCCCACACTGATAACCGGGCAGGAGACCACAGCTTTAATATCCCTGGCAAGTTTAAGATTGTACGCCTCTTTGTCCGGTGTGTCGATTTTTTTCCTGGCAGGGCCCATGTCTTTCGATGCCGCAGTGCCTGATGATACTTCAATGGCGTCGATACCGGCCTGTGATAATTTTTTTGCAATTGCGATGCCATCCTCTTTTGAAAGACCGTTTTCCACAAAGTCTGCGGCATTGAGCTTGATAAATACGGGGAACGCTTTCCCCACTTTAGCCCGTATCTTGTCATAGACATCGAACAGAAACCGGCAGCGGTTTTCAAGCGTGCCGCCGTAGGCGTCGGTCCGTTGATTTGTTAGCGGGGAGAGAAACTGGTTGACCAGATAGCCGTGGGCACCGTGAATCTGGACGGCATCAAACCCCCAGTCTTTTGCCCTTTTGGCACTTTGGGCAAAGGCGTCGGATATGGCTTCGATTTCCAGCACGGATAATTCCATGGGTTCCTGGCGATAGAACCCCTTTTTAATTTTTGACGGGGCAACCGGCTGCCGGCCGGCTGACTTGGGATCTGCCTGTCCGCCGGCATGAACCAGCTGGACGGCGATCTGGCCGCCCTGCTTGTGAACCGCACGGGTCAGTTTTTTAAAGCTGTCCTTAAAATCGGCATTGTACAGCCCCATTTTGCCGGGGTTTTGTTTGCCTTCAGGACGGATGTAAGTATAGCCGGATATGATCAGACCGATACCGCCTTTTGTAAGCGTACAATAGTATTCTGTAAGTTTGTCTGTGGGGCGGCCATCCGGGGCGCACATGCCTTCCCAGGTTGCCGATCGAATCATTCTGTTTTTCAGGGTCAGCGTACCGATTGAGCCGGGATCAAATACCAGAGCCATTCTTTAAGTTCCCTTTTTCTTTGCGTGGTTGACGATATATTCGATTTTTTCTGTGGCATAGTTGTTCGCTGAAACCAGGTGTATTTTTTCCCAGAATGCTTCTTTGCCGTATCTTTTGGCAATAACACCGAAAACCTCATCTAAAAAATCCCAGGGGTATCCAAGGACACCGTCAAGCTCAATGGTAATCTTATCATGGGTATCAAAGTTGTCATCCAGGAAGCGTTCCCTGAACTCTTCGCCTGAAAAGTCACAGATTTTTTTTTCCCGGCCGCCGATCACCCTGCCAAAGTCCCTGGAGACATTTATGGTTAATTCATTCATGTTTTTATCTTTACGTGTGTAGTTTAAAGCATCTGGATACAATATCAGACCCCTGCCGTCAATCGTCAAGATTCTTTTTGATTTTATAAAGATAAAATTATAACCCACCCGGAAGGATACGAGCACGCAAAAGCCTTAAATGACAAGGGGTTTGTTCCTGAATCCAAAGATTTTACAATATCGATTTGGGATCGGCTCCAAAATTACTTAGGGGCAAAGCTGTGCATTGCCTTACTTGAACTTTTGTTTTTTAAAAAAAACGTCTTTTAAGAGGGGACAATTTAGATCAAGTTATTTTGTAACGATTCTTTGATTGTCATAAAGTGCCGGCTCAGCCGGTCCGGTCATGGCTGTTTCTGACGGCATCGGCATTGAGCCTTCCCTGGATATAGACGCTCAGGGCGGCGATGGCTTTATCACAGACCGTAAACACCGGAATGTCATCGTGAATCAGGGCATCCCGTAAGGGGTCGTAGAGTCTTCCGCCGTCAACCACCGCGATCACCGGGGTGTCAGATGTTTTGACGATATCAGTCAGCTGTTTTTTGATGCTGGACTCCTGGTGCATGTCAAATCCGGGTATATCTGTATCATCCAGGGTTTTCATGGCCGGGGAGAGGGGGTCCAGGCTGATAATCACGGCATCAACGCCCCTGTCCTGTGCCAGGATCTGTGTGATCCGGGCATGGACATCGTCATCTGCCGCCGGGTTAATATCAAGGGGATTTGAAAGGGTCACAAAGGCATCCAGATGTTTGTCCTTTAAAATAGCGGCCACCTTGTTCCTTGTTTCATCGCTGAAATCAGCAAGCTCCATGGTGAAATCGTCGGACTGGATAGAGTCAGCCATGCCCACCGCTTCGAAACCGGCACCGCTGACAGCGGCCAGACGGTTACCGTTTATCTCTTTTCGGCTCAGGGTTTCAGACAGGAATACCAGATCCTGGAATTCGGAAAATGTTCTGGCCACGATGGCCCCTGCCTGACGGACACAATTTTCACAGACCATGTAGTCCCCGGCAAGTGAGGCCGTGTGGCTGGATGTGGCTGCTTTGCCTTCAACGGTTCGGCCGGCTTTGTAAAAAATGACCTCTTTGCCGGCGATAACAGCCTGCCGGACCGCTTTGCAGAACTCAAGCCCGTCAAGATCGTTAAACCCTTCAGCATAAACAGCAATGACATCAACACCATCGACCTGTTTAAAATAGCGAACCATGTCGCCAAGGGTCAGATCTGTCTGGTTTCCCATGGAGATCATGTAGGCCGGCTGCATCTGGGGGCACTGGTGGCTGCGATGCAGCATGAATGCCCCGCTCTGGCTGATCAGGGCGGCTTTGTGATATTTGGCCTGCCTGTTTTTGGGTAGTTTTTCTTCCGGGATAAACCAGGTGTCATATCCGCCGGGTTTTGAGATCACCCCCATGCAGTTGGCGCCCAGGAAAACAGGTCCGCCTTCTTCGGTTTTATGGGCGGAATCGATTTTTTCGATCACCTGTTGGGCGCGGTCTTTACTGTCATGGGTTTCTCCCATGCCGCCGGGAATCAACATGATGGTATGGGCAATATCCAGTTTTATTAACTGGTCCACAAGCGCCGGCACCTGGGGGGCGCCAATGGCAACAATGAACAGGTCCAGTTTGTCCGGGGTTTCATTTTTCAGTGCCGCAAGATCCGGAAGACAGCTCACACCGTTGATCTGGTCAATACCGTCCCTGAATATGGTGATCCGGTCACGGGAAAATCCTTCGGCTATGACATTGTCCAGTATGATCCTGCCGAAATTCTTTTTGGTCGCCGATACACCGATAATCCCGATAGTTTTAGGATGCAGGAGCTGTTCGATCTTTGCCACGGGCCGGGATGTAGGCAGTGCACCGGGTTTGTCAAAACGGCACATACCGTCCAGAGGCACCATAAGATAGTCGCAAAAGGCAAAGGGATTGATCTCCAGCTCTTCAAGTACAAAGGGTGCGTCAGGGTTGGTCTGGGAATAGAAACGACCCATTCGAATAAAGGATTCAAAGCACTCGATCAATTGTTCGTCCGTGACAATCCTTCGCTGACCCCGGGTCAGTCCGGCCAGTTTTCGATAGGAGATGGTCTGTTTAAACAGTTGGAAAAAAGTCTGGCCATCAATCATCTCCACGGATGCTGCGACAATTGCCTGTCCCTTGCGGAAACGCCTGGCATACAGCTCGGTGTCGGTCCCGCCAAGCCCGGCGCTGATAATGGTTCCAAATTCTCTTGTATGACGCAGTCCCACGATCAGCTCGTTCCCAAACGCATTGGAGTCAGGTGGCATGAACTGAACCTGCAGGATCCCCTTGATATCCCTGCTGACTGCGGTAATAAGGGCGTCCCCGCTTAATCCCAGGTAAGGTTCGGGGGCTGAAGCAGGATTTTTTTCAATCCAGGCGGCATAGTTTTCAGGCACCTCATAGAACATACGGCGCAGGGCAGAACGGATGCTGTTGGGATCCTTTTTTACGATTTTAACCCCGCCCACTTCGGTCTTGTGAATGATATATGGGGATACAATTTTCAATACAGCCTTATCACCGGGCAGGGCATTGAAAGTGTCATCCGAGGGACGGGATCCCTTGGGGATGAAGTTGACCTGCGGCGGGGTTTCAGCGCCGGATTTGGCTAAAAGCTGATAGACTTCATATTCATATAAAAAATCGCGGTCCTGCTGGTATGCATTGTCAAGCATTCCGGTGATACTGCTAAAGTCAATTGAAAATTCCACGGCGTCTCCTCCTCAAGGGTTAAACAAGTTTGGTCCCGGCATTGAAAGCCGCATAATTCATATTCCATACAGCAGGTTTCGGGCTGACATTTTTCAGGGCAGCCAGCCACATTTGCGAGGGAACCGCATTAAAGGGATCAAGGGCACTCAATGCTCCCAGCATAACGACGTTGGCGCTTCTTCCTGAAGTATCTCCCAAAGACAGGGCAATGTCCAGTACGTTGACCCTGGTAACGTCGTAACCGGCCAGGCGCTCGTCGATCTGGTCATCTGTGGGATAGGCTTCTAAAGAAAGGCCCTGGGGAATGATCCGTGTGTCTGCCATGAGAATTTTTCCGCCGGGCTTCAGGCTGGTCAAAAAACCCGGGCGAAGCAGTTCGCTTTTTTCCATGACAATGAGACAGTCGGCAGAGCCCGGTGTCAGCTGGGGAGAAAATACCTTGCCGCAGCCAAAAGTGCTGATGACAGGCCCGCCCATCTGGGCCATGCCGTGGGTTTCGCCTTTGACAATGTTCTGGCTTCCGTATCCGGCCAAAAAGGCCATCCGGGCCAGGACTTTGCCGAAAAACAGATTGCCCTGGCCTCCCACGCCCCGGATGGCAAGACAGAGGCGTTCGGGAAGTGTCTGCGGGTCAAGTGCCGGCAGGGTCAGCTTTTCCGGCGCCGCGTCAAGCGTTGCCACCGGTGTCGTCTCTTTGGGGGAGTCCTGTGGTGTTGCCAGCCGAATAGCGCTGGTGGGGCACATCTGCAGACAGGCCGGGGTTTTGGATACACACCCGGAGCACAGGTTGTTCCAGACCGGCTGGTTCTCATCATCCATATCCAGGCCGGAGCAGATGTTGCAGGTCGCACAGGCTTTACATTTGTCTTTATCAACAACCACTTTCTGGCCCAAGTCATCTTTGGGAACCCTGCGAATACAGGTGTCTTTGATGACAAGGATGGTGAATATTCCCTGTTTGGCAGTTTTTAAGGCATCTTTAAGGGCAGCACGGATCGCTTTCCTGTCGTAGGCATCCACCTCCGCCACAGGCGCCCCTTCTCCTTTTAACGAGGCAGTCAGGTCAAATTTGTTGGGTTCTCCATGAAAGTTTATGGGTGATGCCGGGGAATTTTGCCCACCGGTCATAGCTGTCCACTCATTGTCCAGTACTACCTTAACCCCGGGGGAGTTCCTGTAGATGGCATTTCGGGTGGCATCCATGCCGCTGTGGCACTCTGTGGAATCTCCGATCACGCTGATGCATGTGGCGGCACAATCCGGTCTGGCTGACACATATCCGGTTCGTTTGCTTTCACTGGCGCCCATGGCCACACCGGTATCCAGGGCCTGCAGAAAGTAGAGCAGAGAATTGCACCCGATGTCTCCGAAAAGCGCTGTTAATGCACCACGCCGTTTTAGTTTGCTGACCACTTCAGCAAACAGGGCATAGGGGCAGCCGGCACAGATCAGCGGGGGACGGGGAACCGGGGCTGTGGCGGAATCCGGGGTTTTTATGGGGTGTCCTAAAAGTTGTGCAATGATTTCGGGCGTCCACTCGGTGATATGGCTGCCCTGATCTTTGCCCTGAACGTCAAGCCCCTGTGCCAGACAGGCCTCCTGGATGAACCGGTATCCGTCTTCAATAACAAAGATGTCTCCTTTAATACTATTGCAGAACTCTTTGATCAGATTCATGGGCAATGGGTTGGTAAAACCCAGGGACAGAATGTCGATATCGTTGTCAAACAGGGCTTTGACCTCTTCGGCAAACAGGGTGTTTACCCCATGGGTGATAATGCCTTTTTGTCCGCTGCCTTTGATCCATTTGTTTAAATCGGACTCTTCAACCATCTGGGTCAGTCCGGGCATTCTTTGGGTCTGAATGGCATTGTAGCTGGGGCGGGCAAGGTTCGGCAGGCAATTGTATTGTCTTAAATCGTCCATTTCAACCGGACCGCGGCTGTGCCGGTTCATCAAAGAGATCAATCCTTCACTGTGGCACAGGGTGCCGCTGGCAAGAATGACAACAGATGTGTTAAATTGCCGGGCAATATTTACGGCAATGAGGGAGGCTTCGTGCATCTCCTGGTGGTTGCGCGGTTCAAAAACAGGAACAAAGCAGCTTTTCAAAAGATACCGCGGGTCAATCACATGCTGGGTGGAGTTGGGGGTGAAGTCACTGGCAAGGTAATAGATCAAGGCGCCTCTTTTACCGGTGAACTGGGAGGCGCTGGTGACCACATCAGCTGCCTGGAACAGGCCCGGGATTTTCATGGTTACCACACAATCATGGCCGGCAAGGATATGGCCGTGGCCCACACCGGCACTGACCGCCTCATTGACCGACCAGTTGGCATTAATCAGATCCTTTGCATTAGACAGTCCCTTGTCTAATACTTCCGTGCTGGGGGTGCCGGGATATCCGTCCACGCTGTGGATGCCGGCCCTGACACAGCCGACGGCAAAGGCGATATTGCCCTGTAAAACATTGGTTTTTCCCGCATCATCCAGACACATTTCTTTAAATGGATTCATCTTAACACTTCCTTTGTTCCTGCCTGCCGCAGACCTTGGTCTCATTCTCGGCAAAGCGCTTGCTAATGGTTAATAATCAAATGTCATACTTTTAAATACCAGAGGAGATTGTTTGTTGTCAATACAAAAACATACCATCAGGTATGTTTTTGTGATAACTGTTTAGTTTCAAATGGTTATCAACGTGAAATGATGTCTATACTGATGTTTGAAAGCCAGGTTAATTAAGATTTAAGGTTGGAAAAACAGGATTGAATCAGCATGTAAATCGAACTGTTTCCTCAATAAATCTATCTTTATGCGCAAAAAAGGGTGGTTTCAGGGGACAAAAAATTTGATTTTTGATGAAAGGTAATACATATTGGTCCCGGTTAAAAGTCCTTGAAAATATAACCGATCAGGGGATTTGAGGTTTGTGTGCCGGTAAAAAATATGGTATGTGCTTGATATGGATGATTCAAAGGTACAGGTATTGGAAACAACATGAACGCTTCAAAGGTTTTATCAAAATCTGGAAAGGGCACCCCGCCGCGGTTCCAGGAGATCGTCACCCGGATCAAACGTGATATCCTGCTTCAGCATTATCATCCCGGTGATGCACTGCCGAAAGAAGAGACACTGGCCAGGCAGTTCGGTGTGGGCAGGGCCCTGGTAAGGGAGGCCCTGGGAGTTCTCAAGGCCCAGGGGTATCTTGAGGCAAGAAGGGGAAGCACAGGCGGTACCTTTGTGTGTGACCTGCTTCACTCCCAGGGCATGGCAACCCTTTTAGCGGACCTTATCGTGATGCGGTCCATGTCTATCAAACATCTGTGTGATGTCAGGCTGCTGATAGAGCCTGAAGCGGCAAGGATGGCGGCGCTGGAGGCCAGTGCGGCCCAGCTTGCCCAGCTGGGTGATTTTGTTTTTAAGGGCAAGGCTGCAAAAAGTGTTAAAGAGCGGATTGATTTTGATGTTCAATTTCACAACCAGGTGTGCGAACTGAGTGGCAATCCTTTTTTCTCCCTGTTGATGCGGTCCATGATGGGATTTTTACATCAGTTTCTGCAGGTATTGGATGACCACACAACCTATCTTCATGACAAAGATATCCACGGGATCTTATATGAGGCTATTTCATCACGGGATCATCAAAAAGCGTATGAAAGCATGTTTGCCCACGTGGCGATCATGAAGCAGCGGTTTTGCGAGCTTGAAAAGCAATTCTTAAATATCCAGGCGAAAAATCTCCAGGAATAACATAAGTTGAGATCCTGCATCGCCGGGTGTGTGAAGCCCGGATCTAATCCATGCTGCCGATTCTCATCGTATGCGGCCGGCAGGCAGAAATGCGTTCCGACAATGTACCGGTGTCATATTTTTCAAAATTTAATTTCCAGACAATTTTTTGATAATCCGGGGAGTATGATGAATCAGGGTCAAAGGCTTTTTCAAGTTCAAAAACGACACCAAAGTCAATCTGGTTCCGGCTGCACCGGATTTGATGAAGGGCCAGGGCCGGGTGGATGACCTCAAGAAATCCATGACCCGAAAAATCGGCCTTCTGAACAGCTGCGAACGGTATGATGTCTTCTTGTTTCTCTTTTCCCTGCATTCGTACGGACCGGTATTCAATATAGATATAAAAGATCTTGTTCTCGGTGACCTTTTTTTTGATTGCCTTTGGCTGTTGCGACGGCGCCTGTCCCCGGTTTAAAAAGAATTTTACCATAACGCGTTTTATCCTATCAGATTTTTTACCCTATCAGGTTTTTTATCTTGGCCAGAAGTTCCGGAAATGTATACGGTTTGAGGATATAGTCGTTGGCGCCTTTCTGAATGCCTTTGATCACATCCTCTTTTTGAGATTTGGCGGTCAGCATGATCACCGGAATATTGGAAACAAGTGCGTTGGATGTCCTTATCTTTTCCAACACCTGATAACCATTCATCCTTGGCATCATCACATCCAGAATCACCAGGTCAATGTCGTCATTTTTATCAAAAAGGGTGTGAAGCCCCTCTTGTCCGTTTTCAGCCAGAATCGGTTTGTATCCTTCCTGTTTCAGGCTGAACCAGAGAATATCTCTGATCGGTTTCATGTCATCGATAATAAGAATTTTTTTTTATATTTCACATCAATCCTTTTTCAAAGCGGTAGACGGAAGGTAAATACAGACCCCTTGCCCAAAACACTTCTGGCCTGTATCTTCCCTTTGTGCATCTGCAATATATGCCGGACAATGGAAAGCCCTAAACCGGTCCCCTCAATTTCATAGGTATCGGAATTGTCCACCCGGTAGAACTTGTCAAATATATGGGGGATGGCCTCTTCCGGGATACCGATCCCGGTGTCAGCCACACTGCACAGCATATACCCTTTCTGTGTTTCAAGACCAATATGGATGGTGCCGCCCATGGGCGAGAATCTGGCGGCGTTTGAAACAAGATTGATCACCACTTCTTTAATTTTGTCTGAATCTGCGTTGATTAGGGGCAGGTTTTCCCCAAATTCGGTAAATATCCGTATGTTACCCAGTTTCGGTTTAAAGGTGCTGACAACTGAATTTATAAGTTGCACCAGGTCAATCATGCTGTAGTTCAGCGCAAATTTCCCCGACTCGATACGGGAAAGATCCAACAGGTTGGAAACAATACCCGACAACCGGTCGGTTTCACTGTCGATGACGCTTAAAAAGTTTTCCCGGGTGTCGCTGTCATCCGGTGAAACCTGGGTGATCAAGGCTTCTGTGTAGGATTTTATGATACTTAAGGGGGTGCGCAGTTCATGGGAAACATTGGATACGAATTCTGATTTCATTTCATCCAGCCGGGTGAGTCGTTCGATCTCTTTGGAAGCAGACATGTCCCGGAAACTGAAAATGACACCATTGGTCTCTTTGGTTTTATCCGCCAGCAGGGATGCGGTAATTCCCAAAAAAATATCTACCTCCTTAAACGGAGAATAGCTGATCATGATTTCAGGAAGAAGGTTATGGCCAAGGGCGGCTTTGAAGATTTCATGAAGTTTCTTTTTTAAGCTCCCACTGACCAGCGTGTCAAAATGCCGGCCGATTATTTTTTTACCTTTTATCCCCAGAATGGCTGTGGCATTTTTATTAATTTTGGTAATACAGCCACTTAAATCGGTGGCAATGATGCCGTTGCTGATGCTTTCCAGCATATCTGTCATATAGGCATTAGACTGGTTGATTTTTGAATACAGGTCCTGATTTTCAATTGAGATGGCTGTCTGCGAGGCCACAAATTCAAGAATAGAACCGATTTTCCTGTTGTAGGCTGATGGGGTGTGTTCGGTTAGAATCACCATGAAACCAAGCGCATGCTTGGGATTTTTTAACGGCAGGATGCTCTTGATGCAGTTGGCCTTTTTGTCCTGCAAGTCAGTGATCACGGTCCAGCGGCCCTGGGACATGACCCAGGAGACTATTTTGTCATCCAGGCCTGCCCACTGGTCTTCAGGAGCCATTGAATCTGATTGCCAGGCCAGGTGGTATGAATCCTTTGACGGGTCATACATAAATATTGCTGCAGATTTGTAATGTGTGATTTCCTTAACAATGCTGGTAAAGGTGGAAAAGATATCCTCCAGATTAAACTGGGAAATGATTTTTAAGGACAGGCTTTGAAAGGTTTCAAACAGATCAATCTGATCGGTCAGGCCCGTGATTGTTTTTTGCAGAAAACCGGGATCCGTTTTAAGGGGGATGGATACCATTTAAATATCCTCCTCATCTAAAAACGCTGTGGCCTGGTTAAACTCCCGGGTAATATGTGAGCTCATCTGTTTTATCTGGGTGGACGTTAAATCCACCAGCTTATAGGCCTTTTTATTTAGAACGGGTAAAACCTTGTCTCCGCCGCTGCCGATGCCGATCCTTCGGCACAGGTAATCAGCCACGTGGACAATGGACGCGGTTCTGAATCCATCCCTGGTTTCATCCGGGTTGTGATGGTTTTTTACAGCCTTTACCAGTGAAACGGGAAGACCCCATCTTTTCAGCAACAGGGCTCCGACACCTGCGTGGTTAAAACCGAAAACTGAATTTTCAGCCTCCATTAAGGTGATTTTTTTTGTGCGAGAAAGGGTAAGGGCGTTCATAAATTCAGTGTTGAAAAACTGGTCCAGAATTAATTTGCCGAAATCATGCAGCAGACCGCACATGAAGATCTCCTCTGCGGTTTTTATACCCATGTGGTCTGCGATTTTTTTGGAAATAATACCGCATAAAAGGCTGTGTTTCCAGAAATCACGCCGGTCAAGCAGTTCATTGTTATCGGTCATTGAAAACCGATCCATAATCGATGTAGACAATACAATGTTTTTGATATTATTCAATCCAAGGATGACAATGGCATAATTGATGGTGGTAATTTTTCTGGGAAAGCCGTAATAGGCGGAATTGGCCCTTCTCAACACTTTTGATGCCAGTGCCTGATCTTGGGAAATCGCAGTGGCAATATCAAAAGCGGTACTGTCCGGATTCTGGGTTAATTTGATAACATTATCGGCAATCGTCGGCAGTGTCGGCAGATTCTTAATACTGGACAGTCTTTTTTTCAGATCCCGGTTTGCCATCTTCTTTGTATTTCATCCCGTGTGTTGCGATTTTGAAATTTAACGCCACCCTTAGGCTGGCTTAAAGGATAAATCAAGTGGCAGGGTTAATCAATGAATTTAAGGGGGCGGCATTGTCACTGCCGCTGAAAAAGAATGAAACACTATTGCCTCGCTGTGGACGGATAACGGGCAAATTGGGGTGTGAACATGAAGTATCTATTCTGTGACAAGTGTAATATTGTGGTCTTTGATGGTTTTTTCAACCGCATGTTTCAACTCAGATGATGAGACATTGCTGGTGAACCTGTCCCCGGTTGTCAAAATTTTGATTCCCTTTGTATTTTTTTTGGTCAGCTTTAAGAGAACCCCCAAACCAAAGCTTTTCTGTGCCTCGAACGGCGTGTTGTCTGTTTTCATGATCGCTCCCGGATTATAATGTTGTCTCTATTTATTAATATCGGCGATTAAAAAGAAAAGTTGCAACTTTAATGCCGGAAATTAAAAAATAATTGTCCGGATAAGAAACTCAGGATGGTTGTCAATATCGAAAATGAGCCCTATTATAGGACTATATTCTCAAGGGGACGACATCCGGCGACATATCTGCCAACCATTGAACGATCAAAGGATAAACATGGAGATTAAAAAATACGAACCCAAAAAAAAGCAGGGGCTATTGCTTGTGATCACAGGTTATGGTAAAGGCAAAACTTCCAGTGCCATGGGCATGGCGCTGCGGGCGGCAGGCCATGGCTTAAAGGTGTGCATTATCCAGTTTATGAAAGGCGATCTGTACACAGGTGAATGGGATGGGATAAAATTGCTGGACAATGTTGAGCTGACTGCCACGGGAAAAGGATTCTGCGGGATAGAGGGCAATCCCTATCCCCAAAAAGAGCATCGTAAAAATGCACAGGATGCCGTGTCCCTGGTCAAAGAAAAAATTAAAAGCAAAAGGTACGATATCCTGATCCTGGACGAAATCAACAATGCCCTGGCACTTAAGCTCATTGATCATGGCCAGGTTATGGATATTATTAAGATGCGCCCCAAAGCGCTTCACATGGTTTTAACGGGCCGGGACGCCCACCCGGATGTGATCGGTGCAGCAGATACGGTCAGTGAGGTCAGGGAGATTAAACATGCATACAGAAAAGGGATTGAACCACAACCGGGTATAGATTATTAGCGGTTTAGACACAGGTGCAGGCCATTGCCCGCTCCTGTGTCCGGCAGTTACATCTGTTTTTTCATATAGGTCATGGAGGGATCTGGCCTTCCCACGAAACAGGATTTTGAAAATCGGTATCTCTTGATGATTTTGTAAGTCTCAAAGGCTTCGGTCCTGTTTGTTCCAAAATCAAACATCAGGTGGCTGTGGTCAACTATTTTCCACCGGCTACCGATTCGTTTTACCTGGATAGCGGTGGGATTAAATCTAACACAGTCTTCGTTATCGGTTGACCCTGAAGGAGCCCTGCCATTTGCAAGGAAATAGGTGAAAGAAGGGTTGGGCCTTCCCACAAAGCAGATGCTGTCAAACCGGAATCGTTTGATAATTTTCAGAGACTGCATCGCTTCGGTGCGGTTGGTTTTAAAATCCATGAGCCAGTTGCTGCCCTCAACAATTTTCCATCGGTTGTTAATTTTTTTCATCGTTACTCTGTCCGGATTAAAACGAATGCAGTCTTCTTCCGTTGTTTGAGATTCTCCGGCGGTACCGCCGGTGACACGCTTTTTCATCTGATAAATGACATGATAATTGTTCCGTGCGCTGTTGTCGGTAAACCGTGTGAATAGATCCGCGCGCAGTCTGTCCGCAGCGATCATTCTGACAATAACAATGGTTTGACTGAATGATGAGTTAAAAATGGCGGTCAGGGTATTTCCCCGCTTGATCATGTCCTGGTTGATGCTGTTAGCATAAGGGAATGCTTTTACCTGTCCCCAGTCGCAGTTTTTCGGGTGGCATTTGCCCCAGGCCTGCATAAAGACCTGGCGTCCTGTTCCGGTTATTTTCAGTTTGACCATCCCGCGGGTATCTGAATCCGTATTCATCCAGGTACCTGCGAATTTCTGGATCCCGGCATAGGTAGGAGCACAGAAAATTAAAGAAAAAACGATAAACATCGCAGGCAGTTTAAATCGTCCCATGTTTTTCTCCTTTGATTTATGTTGAATCAAGAATATGTCCGGCCTTGTCATTAGAACCTATAACCTGACGGCCGATTCGTTTTATCTATAGCAAATCGCAGAAATACCTTCCGATACACGGATATGGTTTTCTATCACTCAAATTTTAAAGCCCGTTGAGTAACAATCGATTTGCCTTTGGGTGATTCTTTTTATATGACTTTTAGAGGAACATATTTTTGAGAATCACTATAGATCAATTGTTTTTAAATATCGCGATGTTTTGTATGGCATTGATATCCTCAACTGCCATGAGAAACAGCTTGAATCGGAAAATCACCAGGACAAAAGCTATAAGTTTAATAGAAAACGATTTGCAACGATTATGGTGCCAGAAAAGGGCGCGTACATAAAACTTCTTTTGTCTATTTTACCCTTTCCTGGATAAATGTAAACTAAATTGCAAGTTTAGGTGAAAAGGTAAAGGGTCGGTGATTGTCGGATGCGTCAGGCAATACTCTTATAAAGACTTTCCTGTTCATCAAGAATTTCATCAAGAATCTGGGAATGGGTCATGGGGTTCATGATCACAGATCTTAAAACAACACTGCTATAATCATTGTCAGGCGTAATTTTCAACCGGGTACGTGAGACAAAGCTTTTGCCGGCTTCCCGCTGTATTCTCTGGATCTTAATATTAATGTCATCCAGTTGTGCATCCAGTTTTTGTCTTTGAGAGGCGTTAGCCTTTTCCAGTTTTTTCCGGATATCTGCGGGAACCAGGCGGTAGGTGAGAATATTTAACTGCGGCCGGGTGATCAATTGGAACATGGGCCTTTTTTGTATCATTTGAGCAAATTGTTCTGCGATCTCGATGCCATGTTCGATCATGAGGGCATACCCTTTTGATCCCATTATTTTTAAAGCGCTGTCCAGGATAAGGGAACTTGCTTCCCTGGAGCCTTCAAGGGTTTTTATGCCTAGATCGACCGAACCGGGCCGGTTGACATACCTGGCATGGTAAACAATCAGGTCCAGGGCTTTGGGATCTTTGAAATAAACCATACCGGATGTCATGGGCATATAGAACTGTTTATGGCAGTCAATGGTGACCGAATCGGCCCGTTCTATTCCGGCAAGAAGGTGACGGTATCTTTCGCTTAACAGGACAGGCCCGCCCCAGGCAGCATCCACATGAAAATGAATCCCCTCTTTTTCACAAATATCCGCCAGTTTTGATAGGGGGTCAATGATACCGGTTTCTGTGGCCCCGGCAATGCCGACGATGGCGGCAATACGGGTTCGTTTCTCTTTTTTGATCTGTTCGATGGCGTGTTTCAGTTTGTCCAGATCAATGCTGCGGTTGTCATCCACATCAATGGGTATCACGTTCCGGTTTCCGATACCTAAAATGCCACCGGCTTTTTTTAGTGAAAAATGTCCCCTTTCAGAGCCCAGGATCACAATCCGGTCAATGTCGTGGGTTTTCATGGCATGGAAATAGCCGTCCTGTTCAATGCTCACAAAGTCATCTTTTGAAGGGAGCAGCTTGTTTCGGGCAACCCACAGGGCGGTCAGGTTGGCAGTGGTGCCGCCGGTGGTAAAAACCCCCAGTGTTGTTTCGGTATTTTGAACATGTTCAAGATAAAAGGTCTTATCAAAGTCATATACCATGCGATGCATTTTGGCCAATATCTGTTTTTCCAGGACCGATAAAACTTTAGAGGTCTCAAGCTTGATGACATTCTGGTTTAAGGCTGCTGTAATGGCTTTTAAATGGACCATGAAAAACGGGATGGCACTGGTCATATGACCTATGAAATAGGGCGATGCCACATTAACGGCACGCGGGGCAATCTCATTGATTATATCCTCAATAACATCGGCCAGTTTTTTTTGCGGATCTTTATTGATAGTTGTGTCTGTATATTCTTCGGCCAGTTTGATCAGACTGATCTCTTCGGTAACGCCGACATGTTTGTTTAAAAAATCGTGAAGCCCGAACAGGATCTGCTCCATATATTTGACAAGCGTCTGCCGACTGCTTTCATCTTCGGGCCGGATAAATACCCGGTGAAGGGTATTCCAGTCAGCCACCAGGGGGTTGGGTTTGTTTTTTATTTGCGCCGCCATGATTCGGTTGTCCCAAAATTTTCAAAAAAATACAATAAAATGGGGGTATAATGAACTTTTCACTGCCAATAGTCAACCCATAAAAGATACCATAAAACGCTGTTCGATTCCAGGTACCTTGCCCTTTTCGCCGTTTTTGAAACCAAACGATAAAAGCACGCTATGCAGTGGCCGCCGCACTGGTTAAGCTTTGTCCAGAACCTCTCAGAACGGAAAGCTCTGATCGCAGCGGGGAACCTTCGCTGTGACCAACACCGTTCAAAGCATCACCGCAACGGCCCTGAACAATGTAATCCTTGATGATTGATTTAGTATGCAAAGAGGACATCGTTGCATCCCTTTATCGGTAATGATTGTTTTCCATAAAGGTGAATATCGAATAATTTTTCCACACACCAGATGTTGTGGTTGGAGACCTATTCAAAAAGCGATGACATATCTGTCGCTTAATTCCTAATTTAAAAATCATCAAATACAAGCAATATTTGACTATTGATTTTGAATAGCATGTATTGCTGTATCTCATTTTGATCTGGTCAGGACTGATTGATCAAATCAACGACATAACTGGAAAGCTTCTCGGCGACTTATGTACACAGATTGCATGTTTTTTAATATTCAGTTGATAATTTCAATTATAATATTTTTTGCAAAATGCAACTGTAATAATAAGATTTTCTATTTGATTTCAGTCTACATTGACATTTATGATACGATAATTAATGATTTGATGATTTTAATTTTGAACCAAGATAGGATCCATCTTGTGGAAGAATACATTGACATTACAGAATCACAGATTTATTTATATAAAATCGTCCCCCTATATTATCAATCAGAGGAAAAGGAATATATTCTATATAAAAAACCGGGTGATAAAATAAAAACAGAACGGATAAATGAAGAAAAGCATCCAAAACTATTTATTAAATTAAGTGACAGAAGCAAGGCACGTGAAGAACTGTTTGATAATCTTAACACCACTTTGGCCGAACTGGCATTATCCAGGAACCTGAAAGGGGTAAGATCTACTCTAACGCTAATTTTAGAGGAGGCGTTTAGAAACACGGATGAAGCATCTATCAACGCTCTTCCCCAAACCATTAACGTTCTGTTTGAAAGATACAATGAACAACCAGAACTTCTCGAAACCATAGAAAGAATCAAATCCATATCCCATGTCGTCATCGACCATACCATCAATGTAATGATTCTGACATTTCGCTATTGTTTTTTTCATAAACTATCTGAACAAGATACAAAAAAACTTGCCTTATGTGCGCTTGTTCATGATATCGGAACATCTGAGGTAGACAAGAATATTTTGAATTCCAAGCAGCGCCTGACAGATGAAGACTACGAAACCTATACTAACCATACATCAAAGGGGTGTGATCTGCTTTCAAAATTTAAAAAACTTGATTCACTGGCTGCAACTGTTGCCCAGGAACATCATGAACGAATTGACGGAAGCGGATACCCACTTGGCAGAATCAATATATGCTTTGAAAGCGAGTTGATCGGTTTGATTGATTGTTATGAACCCCTAACCTACCTGGACAAAACCCATCGTAATGCACGCAGTCCCTTTGATTCCTTCAAGCTGTTAAAAGAGGAAGTTCTCCAGGGGAAATTTTCTAAACAGTTGTTTAAGGATTATTGTTCATGTATGGGCGAAAAAGTAATCCTTGACTCCTTTTAGGCTTTCATTATTTGGGTTGACAAAAAGTAAACCCCTATCCTACATAGTAGCGGTATGGATATTGGAAAGAAAACATGAAGTCAGAAAAAATACTGATCGTTGAAGATGAGAAAGTTGTTGCACTGTCCATTGAGTCAAACCTGAAATCTATCGGATACGAAGTTTGCGGTATAGCCAGTACAGGTGAAAGAGCTCTGAATCTGGCGGCAAAAACACTGCCTGATCTTGCTATCATGGATATCAAGATCAAGGGTGGAATGGACGGTATTGAAACCGCCCTCTGTGACAGTATGAGTGAGACACTTACCCCTTGAAAAATTAGTGTAGGGC